>CAXTMT010000143.1:0-6618 GCA_964245355.1 uncultured Sphingomonadaceae bacterium | reverse complement strand
CGCGCAGGGGCCGTTGCTCGCCGCGATCGACAGCCTGCCCGATCCGGTCGGCGAGCGCTGGACGGTGGCCGATGCGGCGCGGCTGGAGGCGGTGCGCGCCGATCGCATGGCCGCCGCCGAAACCTTCTTCAATGCGCGCGCCGAGGAATGGGACGCGGTCCGCTCGCTTCACGTCGCCGAGGCGGAGGTGGAGCGCGCGATCGTCGCTTTACTGGCCGGCGAAAGCGTCGGCCGGTTGGTCGATATCGGCACCGGCACCGGGCGGATGCTCGAATTGCTCGGTGCCGAAGCGGCTTCGATGACGGGGATCGATCGCAGTCCCGAAATGCTCCGTCTCGCCCGCGCCAAGACCAGCGCGGCGGGGCTGGAACGCGCCGATCTGCGGCAGGGCGATATGTATGCCCTGCCGGTCGAGGACGGCGGCGCCGATACGGTGCTGCTCCATCAGGTGCTTCATTATGCGCAGGCGCCGGCGGCAGTGATTGCGGAGGGCGCGCGGCTGTTGGCGAAGGACGGGCGGCTGCTCGTCATCGATTTCGCCCCGCACGGCCGCGAGGATCTGCGCGAGCGCGATGCCCATCTCCGTCTGGGCTTCGACGAGGCGCAGGTGGCGGGCTGGTTCGAAGCGGCGGGGCTGACGCTCGAGCGCAGCGATACGCTCGAGGGTGGTGAATTGACGGTCAAGCTGTGGCTGGGGCGCAAGCGCGCCGACGCCCGGCATCTCAAGGCGGTGGCGTGATGTCCTTCTCTCTCTCCCAATTGTCCGATGCGCAAAGCGCACTCGCCGCGCCCTTGTTCGCCGATATCGCGGGCGACATCGCGGTGAGCTTCGAATTCTTCCCGCCCAAGACCGAGAAGATGGCGGAGACGTTGTGGGAATCGGTCGAGACGCTGAAGCCGCTCGCCCCCCGCTTCGTCTCGGTCACCTACGGCGCCGGCGGATCGACCCGCGAACGCACCCATGCGACGGTCGCGCGAATCGCCAGCGAGACGGGCATTCCCGCCGCCGCGCATCTTACCTGCGTCGATGCGACCAAGGCCGAGATCGACGAGGTCGCCCAGGAATATTGGGCGGCGGGCGTCCGCCATATCGTGGCGCTGCGCGGCGATCCGCCGCGCGTTGGCGAGAAGTTCGCGACCCATCCCGGCGGCTATGAGAATGCCGCCGATCTGGTGAAGGGCCTGCGCGCGATCGCCCCGTTCGAGATTTCGGTCGCGGCCTATCCCGAAACCCATCCGGACAGCGCCGACGTCACTGCCGATCTCGACAATCTGCGCGCCAAGATCGACGCCGGCGCCGATCGTGCGATCACCCAATTCTTCTTCGAGCCCGAGACCTTTTTCCGCTTCCGCGACGCCGTCGCCAAGGCGGGGATCGACGCCGAGATCGTGCCCGGCATCATGCCGGTGATGAGCTTCGCGGCGGTGCAGAAGATGTCGGCGATGTGCGGCACGGCGGTGCCCGGCTGGATGGCGCGGCTGTTCGAAGGGCTGGACGATCTTCCCGCCGCGCGCCAACTCGTCGCCGCGACGATCACCGCCGAACTCTGCCGCAAGCTCTATGCCGGTGCGGTGCGCGACTTCCATTTCTACACGCTCAACCGCGCCGAACTGGCCTATGCGATCTGCCATCTGCTGGGGAAGCGCCCGGTGACGGCCGAGACTGGGCTGGAGGTCGCGGCCTAGCGCCTGCCAACGGAGGCTATTTTGGCTGAACTCACCGCATCCCAAGCCGCCATCGACCTCCGCGCACAGGCCGCCGAGCGTATCCTGCTCACCGACGGCGCGTTCGGCACGATGATCCAGAATTATAAACTGGAAGAGGCCGATTATCGTGGGCGTCTGGATCTCAAGCTCGATCAGAAGGGCAATAACGATCTCCTCGTGATCACCCGGCCCGACGTGGTCGATACGATCACCCGCAAATATCTGGATGCGGGTTCGGACATCGTTTCCACCAACACCTTCAACGCCAACACGATCAGCCAGGAGGATTATGCAGCGGTCCACCTCGTCCGCGACCTGAACCTCGCCGCCGCGCGGATCGCGCGCAAAGCTGCCGACGATTATGCCGCGAAAGACGGCCGCCCGCGCTTCGTCGCCGGGGCGATGGGGCCGACCAACAAGACCTTGTCGCTCTCGCCCGATGTCAACGATCCCGGCTATCGCGCGATCGACTTCGATACGCTGAAGGAGGTCTACAAGGACCAGACCCACGGGCTGCTCGACGGCGGCTGCGATTTCATCCTGATCGAGACGATCTTCGATACGCTGAACGCCAAATCGGCGATCATGGCGGTGAAGGAGGTCGAGGCGGAGCGCGGCCATGAGGTGCCGATCATGATCTCGATGACGATCACCGATATGTCGGGGCGCAACCTGTCGGGCCATTCGGTGGAGGCCTTCTGGGCGACGGTGCGCCATGCCAGGCCGCTGACGATCGGGCTCAACTGCGCGTTCGGGGCCGATCTGCTGCGCCCGCACGTCCAGGTGATCTCGGCGCTGGCCGATACTTTGGTGATGATCTACCCGAATGCCGGCCTGCCCAACGAACTCGGCCAATATGACGAGCTGCCCGCGACCACCGGCGCCTTCATCCGCGAATGGGCCGAGCAGAACCTCATCAACATCGTCGGCGGCTGCTGCGGCTCGACCCCGCCGCACATCGCCGCGATGGGCGCGGCGGTGAAGGGCATGCCCCCGCGCGCGATTCCGACGATGGCGCCGAAGATGAAGCTGGCCGGATTGGATCCGTTCGAGATGGCGGCCTAGCCAGGCCATAAAGAATCCCGTTCGTGCTGAGCGAAGTCGAAGCACGCGCGGCAAGCGATATCGCCTGAAGCACGTCCTTCGACTTCGCTCAGGACGAACGGAGTAAGAGTTAAGTGACCACCCCCACCGCCACCTTCGTCAACATCGGCGAGCGCACGAACGTCACCGGCTCCGCGGCGTTCAAGAAGCTGATCATGGCGGGTGATTACGCCAAGGCGGTCGAGGTCGCGCGCAACCAGGTCGAGAACGGTGCGCAGGTGATCGACGTCAACATGGACGAGGGGCTGCTCGACGCGCTCCACGCCATGCCGACTTTCCTCAAGCTGATCGCCGCCGAACCCGATATCGCGCGCGTGCCGGTGATGATCGACAGTTCGAAATGGGCGGTGATCGAGGCGGGGCTGAAGTGCGTCTCGGGCAAGCCGATCGTCAATTCGATCAGCATGAAGGAGGGCGAGGCGGAGTTCCTGAAATATGCCCGCAAGGTGATGGGCTACGGCGCCGCCGTCGTCGTGATGGCGTTCGACGAGGTCGGTCAGGCCGATACCAAGGAACGCAAGGTCGAAATCTGCTGCCGGGCCTACGATCTGCTGATGGGGATCGGCTTTCCTCCCGAGGATATCATCTTCGATCCCAATGTCTTTGCGGTGGCGACGGGTATCGAGGAGCATAACAATTATGGCGTCGACTTCATCGAGGCGCTGAGGGAAATCCGCGCGCGCTGCCCGCACGTCCACATCTCGGGCGGGCTATCGAACCTGAGCTTCTCGTTCCGCGGCAACGAGGTCGTGCGCCGCGCGATGCACTCGATCTTCCTCTACCACGCCATTCCCGCCGGCATGGACATGGGCATCGTCAACGCCGGCCAGCTCGACGTCTACGACCAGATCGATCCCAAATTGCGCATCGCCTGCGAGGATGTCATCCTCAACCGCGATCCCGATGCCGGCGAGCGGCTGGTCGCGTTGGCCGAGAGCTTTCGCGGCACCGATGCGGCGACCGAGAAGGCGGCCGAGGAATGGCGCGGCTGGCCGGTCGCGCGGCGGATCGAACATGCTTTGGTCAAGGGGCTCGACGCCCACATCGTCGACGATACCGAGGAAGCGCGTCTGCTGTTCCCGCGCCCGATCGAGGTGATCGAAGGGCCGCTGATGGACGGGATGAACGTCGTCGGCGATCTGTTCGGATCAGGCAAGATGTTCCTGCCGCAGGTGGTGAAATCCGCCCGCGTGATGAAGAAGGCGGTTGCGCACCTGCTGCCCTATATCGAGGCGGCGAAGGAAATCGGCGCGCGGCCGAAGGGCCGGATCATCATGGCGACCGTGAAGGGCGACGTTCACGATATCGGCAAGAACATCGTCGGCGTCGTGCTGGCCTGCAACGGCTACGACATCATCGATCTGGGGGTGATGGTTTCCTGGTCGGACATATTGAAGGCCGCGAACGAGAATGATGCCGACATCATCGGCCTCTCCGGGCTGATCACGCCCAGCCTCGACGAGATGGTGACGGTCGCGACCGAGATGGGGCGCGCCAAGATGACGATGCCGCTGCTGATCGGCGGCGCCACCACCTCGAAGGTCCACACCGCGCTGCGCATCGCGCCGGTCTACGAAGGGCCGGTGGTGCACGTGCTCGATGCCAGCCGAGCGGTGGGCGTCGCCTCGACGCTGATGAGCGACACCCAGCGCGATCCCTTCGTGCTGCAGGTCGCGAACGATTACGCCGCCGTCCGCGCCGCGCGCGAGGGCAGGGCACAGAATGATCTGTGGCCGCTGGCCCAGGCGCGCGACAATGGGTTCGAGATCGACGAGGCGATGAAACCGCCGCGTCCGCGCATGCCCGGCGTGCACATTTTCGAAGATTGGGACCTCGCCGATCTGCGCCACTATATCGATTGGACGCCCTTCTTCCGCGCCTGGGAATTGGCCGGCACTTATCCCGCGATCCTCGAAGATCCGGTCGTCGGCGAAAGCGCGCGATCGCTGTGGGCCGATGCGCAGGCGATGCTCGACAAGGTGATCGCCGATCGCTGGCTCGTCGCCAAAGGCGTCTGCGGGCTGTGGCCGTGCCGCCGCCAGGATGATGACGTGATCGTCCACATGCCCGACGAGACCCACGTCCGCCTGCCGTTCCTGCGCCAGCAGATCGCCAAGCGCGAGGGCCGCGCGAGCATGTGCCTCGCCGATTTCATCAGCCACGACGGTGACTGGATCGGCGGGTTCGCCGTCTCGATCCACGGCATCGAACCGCATCTCGCGCGCTTCAAGGCGGCGATCGACGATTATTCGGATATCCTGCTCAAAGCGCTCGCGGATCGCCTGGCCGAGGCGATGGCCGAACGCCTCCACCACTATGTCCGTACCGCGCTCTGGGGCTATGCCGAGGGCGAGCAATTGACCAACGAAGCGCTGGTGAAGGAGCAATATCGCGGCATCCGCCCGGCGCCCGGCTATCCCGCCTGCCCCGATCACAGCCTGAAACCCGCTTTGTTCAAGATGCTCGACGCCCACCACGCGACCGGCATCAGCCTGACCGAAAGCTTCGCCATGCTGCCGACGGCGGCGGTCAGCGGCTTCTATTTCGGTCACCCGCAGGCGAGCTATTTCGGCGTCGCGCGGATCGGCAAGGATCAGGTCGCGGATTATGCGAACCGGCGCGGCGTCGATCTCGAGACGGCGGAGCGCTGGCTGCGGCCGAATTTGGATTGAGCACCTCTCGTCGGTGGAGAACAATGTGCTAGGACAGGCCATGATCCGTCGACTGCTCTGCCTCCTCCTCGCCCCCCTCGCCATCTTTATGGGCGCCGCGCCCGCCTTTGCCGAGGGCTTCGGCGGCGGTGCCAGCCACATCACCCCGGCGCTCGTTGCCGAAAGCCTGACGCCCATTGCGGGAAAGCCGGTGACGCTTGCCTTCGCCATGCACCCGTCGCCCGAATGGCATGGCTATTGGAAGAACCCCGGCGACGCCGGCATGGAAACGCTGACCGCGTGGCACGGGCCGGCCGGCGTTACATTCGGTCCGCTGCAATATCCGGTGCCGCACACCCTGCTGATCGCCGGGCTGATGAACTTCGTCTACGAGGCGGATTATGCCGAGCTGGTGACGGTCGACATCCCTGCCGGGCTGGCGAAGGGCACCAAGCTGCCGCTGACCGTCAAGCTCGATTGGCTGGCCTGCAATCCCTCGACCTGTGTGCCCGAAACCGCAAATCTCGCGATCACGCTGACCGTGGGCGACGGCGCGCCCGATCCGGCGCATGTCGCCGATTTCGCCAAATGGCGCGCGGCACTGCCCAAGCCGCTCGATAAGCCGGGCCATTTCCAGATCGTGGGCGAGCGTTTCCGCCTCGAACTGCCGCTTCCCGCCGACGCCAAGCTCGACAAACCCTTCTTCTTTCCGCTCGCCGACAAAGTGATCGACTATGCCGCGCCGCAGACGGTGGCGCGCGACGGCGACGCCCTAGTGATCGAGACCGCCGCCAAGCCCGCTGCCAAGGCCGACAAGGTGACCGGCGTACTCAGGACCGGCGACGGCCAAGGCCTGTCGATCGAGGCGGTGCCCGGCACTGTCGCCGCCGCCGCTGCGGGCACGGACCTTTCCGGCGCGCGCCACCGCGCCCGCCACGCGGACGAGTGGACTTTGTTCATCGCACTCGGCGGCGCGATCCTCGGCGGCATATTGCTCAACATCATGCCCTGCGTTTTCCCGATGCTCAGCCTCAAGGCCTTGAGCCTCGCGCGCTCCGGCGGCTCTGAGGCCGAAGCGCGCGCCGATGCGCTGGCCTACACCGGCGGTGCGGTGGCGGTGTGCGCGGCGCTCGGTGCGGTGCTGCTGGCCGGGCTC
>CAXTMT010000142.1:0-6647 GCA_964245355.1 uncultured Sphingomonadaceae bacterium | reverse complement strand
GTGCCCGCCGATGACCTGGTCTGCGGCGATGAGCGTGCGGTCTATGCGGACAAAGCCTACGCCAAGCGCGCGCGGCGTACATGGCTGAGGAGCCTCGGCATCCGCCCACGGATCATGCACAAGAGCTGGGGCGGCGGCCCACCGCTCACCCGCTGGCAGAAGCGGCACAACGCGCTGATCGCGCCCATCCGCGCCGCGGTCGAAGGCACCTTCGCCACGCTCAAGCGATGGATGGGCTTCGATCGGGTCCGCTACCGAGGCCTGCCCAGAAACGAGAGCCATACCCGCCTGATAGCACTCGCCTACAATATGAACCGATCGCTGAAGCTCGCCTGATACCAAACCTTCAAGCCCGCAAAAACCCAGGCTACACCGCCCACCGGCGCTCAACACACCCTCAAACGCCCGCCAACACCCAGCCAAACCGAAACATCGAAATACGCAACAATCCCCTTAAAGGGGAGGATCCTTGAAGGGCTATCGGCACACCTGCGCTTAGCGGCGTACCTCAGTAAGCGTTCTTGTGGACGATCACCTTGAGCGTCGAGATCAGGATCTGGATGTCGCGCCAGATCGTCCAGCCGGCGAGATATTCGAGATCGGCGGTGAGGCGGTTGGCGAGATCCTCGCGCCGCGCGGTCTCGCCGCGATAGCCGCGGACCTGCGCCAGGCCGGTGAGGCCGGGCTTGAGCGCGTGGCGGAGCCAGTACCGTTCGTCGACTTCCCAGAACAATTCCTTGCCGGCGGTCGATCCCAGCGCGTGGGGGCGGGGGCCGACGAGGCTCATGTCGCCGCGCAGGATGTTGAACAGCTGGGGAAGTTCGTCGATGCTGGTCGAGCGGATGAAGCGGCCGACGCGGGTGACGCGGCTGTCACCCCTGGTGACGGATTTGTTGCCGCTCTTGTCGATCAGATCGGTCTTCATGCTGCGGAATTTGTAGACCAGGAACAGGCGGTTGCCGCGGCCGACGCGCGGCTGCATGAAAAACACCGCACCCCGGCTGTCGAGCTTGATCGCGATCGCGACGAGCAGCAGCAACGGTGCGAGGAAGATCAGCGCGGGCACGGTCAGCGCCAGATCGAAGGTACGCTTGGCGGCGCGGCGGCCGAGATCGAGCGGGGCGCAGGCGACGGCCAGCGTATGCTTGGCGCCCATGCTGCCGATGCCGATCGGCCCGAGGCGATCCAGCTCGTCGGTGAGGATGTAGCCGTTGACGCTCGATCCCTTGAGCAGGATCGACCAGATGTAGCGCCGCTCGGGCGGGCAGGCGATGACGACACGGTCGACGCCGCGCAGCGCCTTGGCCAGCCGGTTGAGCATGCGGGGATCGGCGGTGTCGGGGCGCAGATTGTCGCGCTCGGTATCCATCACGTGCATCCCGGGCGGGGCGGGCACTTCGACGCCGTCGAGGATCAGCAGGTCGTAGATCAGCTGCATGCCGGTGCGCAGCTTGATGTAGACGTAGCAAAGGTAGCGGCCGGCGACGAGCGTGACGAAGCAGCTCGCCAGCGCCACCGTCGACGTGGCGCGCGACATGTCCGAATTCACCTTCATGTAGAAAGCGAAGAAGAACACCGCGAACACCGCGAAGGTGAAGGAAAGCAAAGCGCGGCTGATGCCGGTCTGCACGTGGCTCAGCACGTCGGACCCGTAGGCGTCGCTGTTGATCGCGATACCGATGAACAGGGGCAGCACCGGGGCGCACAGGTTGAGCCCGGCGGGTGCCAGCAGATCGTGGAAACGGATCGCGTTGCCGATGACGCAGCCGAGGAAGATCGCCAGGCAATCGACCAGCAGGATCGTCAGCGAAAGCTGGATGCGGACCGACTGGAGCTGCGCGCGGTTGACCCGCCGCCGCCGCTCGCGGACGTCCTGAAGAGGTCTGGCAGCCACCTCGATGTTCATTCTGTCCATTCCGCCATAAGCAAACGGAACACCCCCACCGGCGTGGAGAACACCAGGTGCGACATCGTGTCAACAAGGATGGGGGTGTGTGTCATGCTATATGGCTCTGGACGGTGATTTAGCAGGCTCTTGTCGCATTTACCCCACAAAAATGCACTTTGGCCGGACGGCAACACTTGTTGACCGCTGTTGCGGAAACCCGCTAAATCATTGCCGTCAGAGGGCCGGGCGGCCGCCGCCGGATGTTCGCGCATCCGGGGGAGGAAAGTCCGGGCTCCGCAGAGCAACGGTGCCGGCTAACGGCCGGCGAGGCGCGGGGAGACCTTCGCCTTAGGGAAAGTGCCACAGAAAGCAGACCACCCCGTCTCGACGGGGCCAGGGCGAAAGGGTGCGGTAAGAGCGCACCGCGTTTCCGGTAACGGCGACGGCACGGCAAACCCCACCGGGAGCAAGACCGAATAGGAACGGCGCATGGGGAATACCCTAAAAAGTAATACTTTTTGGGGACCCCGGGGCTGCTCGGCTCAGTCGTTCGGGTTGGTTGCTTGAGGCGGTGTGCAAACGTCGCCCTAGAGGAATGGTCGCCTATCCCGTTCGCGGGTGGACAGAACCCGGCTTACAGGCCCTCTGGCGTTTTTGTTTTGGCCTCAAACGCCGGCGCGCGCATCCGCGCGCTTGGCTGTCCTCCCCGCTGCGCGGGTCCGGGCGGCCGTTCGGCCTTGCGGGCCTGCGTCCCGTCGTGAGGGATATACGTCCCCTTACCCCCGTCCGTCCTGAGCCCTTCGACTGCCTGCAAGGCAGGCGCTCAGGATAAACTTGAGCCTAAGGCTCAAATCGAAGGACCTGCCCCAAGCGACATCCCCTGAAACACGTCCTTCGACTTCGCTCAGGACGGACGGGGTATTTTTGGCTAGACGCAGAGTCGTGAACCACTATCTCGCCCTCATGCGCCGCATCCTCGACGAAGGCACCAAGCAGCACGATCGCACCGGTGTCGGCACCCTATCGGTGTTCGGCCACCAGATGCGCTTCGATCTTTCGGCCGGCTTCCCCGCGCTCACCACCAAGAAACTCCACCTGCGCTCGATCATCGTCGAGCTTTTGTGGTTCCTGAACGGTGATACCAACACGCGCTATCTGCACGAGAACAAGGTCTCGATCTGGGACGAATGGGCCGATGCGAACGGCGATCTCGGCCCCGTCTACGGCAAGCAATGGCGCGATTGGGAGGGGCCGGGGGGCGTCCATATCGATCAGGTCAAGGATTTGGTCGCGCTGATCAACCGCGATCCGGGCTCGCGCCGCCAGATCGTCACCGCCTGGAACCCGGCCGACAATCCCAGGATGGCGCTCACCCCGTGCCACTGCCTGTTCCAGACCCATGTCGCGAACGGCAAGCTCAGCCTGCAACTCTACCAGCGCTCGGCCGACGTCTTCCTCGGCGTGCCGTTCAACATCGCGAGCTATGCGCTGCTCACCCACATGCTCGCCCAGCAATGCGGGCTGGAGGCGGGCGACTTCATCTGGACCGGCGGCGATTGCCACCTCTACCTCAACCATCTCGAGCAGGCCGAACTGCAATTGTCGCGCACCCCCGGCCCGCTGCCGCGCCTCGAAATCCTGCGCAAGCCGGATGCGATCGATGGCTATGCGTATGAGGATTTCGTCCTCCACGATTATGTCGCCCAGCCGACGATCAAGGCGCCGATCGCGGTATGAGGATCGTCCTCTATGTCGCGCGTGCCGATAACGGGGTAATCGGCCGCGACGGCGGCCTGCCGTGGCGGCTGCCGGAGGATCTCAAGCGCTTCAAGGCGCTGACGATGGGCAAGCCGATGATCATGGGCCGCAAGACCTTCGAGAGCCTGCCCGGCCGCTTGCCGGGGCGGCGGCATATCGTCCTGACGCGCGATCCCGCCTGGTCGGCCGAGGGCGCCGAGGTGGCGGCGACGCCAGAAGACGCGCTGGCGCTGGCCGGCGATGTCGAAGAGGTGGCGGTGATCGGCGGGGCGGAGGTGTTCGCCCTGTTCATGGCGCAGGCGACCCGAATCGAACTGACCGAGGTCCACCGCATTGTCGAGGGTGACACGAAAATGCCGCCGCTCGGCGCAGGCTGGCGCGTGGCGAAGCGCGAGTTCGGCGGCCCCGACTTCGATTTCGTGACGATCGAACGGGGTTAGTCAGACGCGACGCCCAAACGCCCGGCTGCGCTTTCCAGCTTCCTGTCGCGCGTCCACAGGGTCGAGCCCGGTCGCAGGATCACGGCGCAGAGCAAATGAACATCCACCCAGCCGAGGCCCAGACCGTGAAGCGAGGAAGTCTCGATAAGTCTCAACACCTCACTATTCCGTGCGGGCAATAAGGTTGGCAGCTTTCCGAGCTCATGCAGGGTGGCCGCGCGATTATGAAGGCTGCCGACAGCCAATTCTCCCACGATGAATGGGTGCACGAGCAGGGACTTTCGTCCAATGAGCGCCGTTAGGGAGTCATCTGCCCGCCGGAAATGATCGATCCAGATTGATGTGTCCGCAAGGATCACGGGCGGCGGCGGCGGCCCGCGGTTGCGTTGGGGTCACTCCCTCCGAGCAAGATAAGACGCCGTCCAGCTTCGCGCTCGATCAACGCGGTGAGCGCTTCTCGCATCAGCGCGGACTTTTCCTGAATGCCGGTGTAATCCTGCGCATCCGCCATGAGTTCGTCGTCGAGGGTGAGAGTAGTCCGCATCGCTGGTCTCCTTAGGCACACGATATAGCATCACCTGATGCGCTTTTCCATGCCTCTCAGCTACGGCCTTGCATTATCGCATCGCTCCACCGCCCCGGTAGCGCGCTGTCGAGCAGGCCCGTTGGCAGACGCGCGCGCGCTGCCTATAGGCGCCCCATGCAGCGACTGACTGGCGAGGCACCGCTCCCGGCGGCGTTTCGCGGCGGGGTGATCGCCCTCGGCAATTTCGACGGTTTCCACGCCGGCCATCAGGCGGTGGTCGGGCGCGCCATCGCACGGGCGCGGGAGGAAGGGCGTCCGGCGATCGTCGCGACCTTCGATCCGCATCCACGCCATTTCTTCCGCCCCGACGTGCCCACCTTCCTGCTCACCTCGATCGAGCAGCGCCTGCGCCTCTTCGCCGCTGCCGGGGCCGACGCCGCGCTGGTGATCCGTTTCGACATGGCGTTCGGCGCGCTGACGCCGGAGCAATTCGTCGCCCGGCTCGCGGAGGACTATGGCGCTGCCGCCGTCGTCACCGGCGCCGACTTCACCTTCGGCCATGCCAAGGGCGGCAGCGCGCCGCTCCTGCGCACACTCGGGGCCGACATCGGGCTCGACACCGAGGTGGTGGGACCGGTCAGCGATGCGCAGGGGCCGCTGTCCTCCAGCCGCATCCGCGCCGCGCTGGAGGCCGGGGACTGCGCCGCCGCCACCGCGATGCTGACCCGCCCGTTCGCGATCCGGGGTCCGGTGCTCCACGGCGGCAAGCTCGGCCGCACGATCGGCTATCCCACCGCCAACCTCGATCTCGGCGCCTATCAGCGGCCGCGCTACGGCGTCTATGCGGTGCGCGGGCGGCTGGCCGACGGGCGCGTGGTGGACGGCGCCGCGAACCTCGGTATCCGCCCCCAGTTCGCGCCGCCCAAGGAAGTGCTGGAACCGTAGTTGTTCGAGTTCGCCGGATTTGTACGGGCAGGAGATCGAGGTGGAATTGATCCGCTTCCTGCGCCCCGAAGCGAAGTTCGAAAGCCTCGAAGCGTTGACTGCGCAGATCGAGCGCGATTGCCGGGATGCGCGGGGGGTGCTGGCGAACACGTAGCCATCGTCATTCCGGCGAAGGCCGGAATCCATTGGCGCTCCGTTGCAGAAGAAGCCGATAGCGTCAGGCGTATGGATCCCGGCCTTCGCCGGGATGACGGGGGAGGGATGCAGAGGGTGGTCTCACGCCTCGCGCCCCGCTAAGGCCCGCGCCACTTATGGCCGACGAAACCACCGCACCCGACACCAAAGCCGATTGGCGCTCCACCGTCTTCCTGCCGAAGACCGACTTTCCGATGAAGGCCGGCCTCGCCGCCAAGGAGCCCGCGATCCTCGCCCAGTGGGAGGCGGAGGACCTCTACGGCCAGCTCCGCGCCGAGCGCGCCGGGGCCGAGCGCTTCCTCCTCCACGATGGCCCGCCCTACGCCAACGGCGACATCCACATGGGTCATGCGATGAACAAGGTGCTGAAGGACATCGTCGTCCGCACCCAGTCGCTGCTCGGCAAGGACGCCCCCTACGTGCCCGGCTGGGATTGCCACGGCCTGCCGATCGAGTGGAAGGTCGAGGAAGCCTATCGCGCGAAGAAGCTCAACAAGGACGAGGTGCCGGTCGCGCAATTCCGCGCCGAATGCCGCGCTTATGCCGCCAAATGGGTCGACGTGCAGCGCGCGCAATTCCAGCGGCTGGGCGTGATGGGCGAATGGGACGATCCCTATCTCACCATGAACTACGCGTCTGAGGCGATCATCGCCGGCGAGTTGCTCAAGTTCGCCGAGACCGGCCAGCTCTATCGCGGCGCCAAGCCGGTGATGTGGTCGCCCGTCGAGAAGACAGCGCTCGCCGAGGCCGAGGTGGAATATGAGGACATCACCTCGACGCAGATCGACGTGGCGTTCGAGATCACGGAATGCCCGAATGTGCCGGAGTTGGTCGGCGCTTATGCGGTGATCTGGACGACGACGCCGTGGACGATCCCGGTGAACCAGGCTTTGGC
>CAXTMT010000141.1:0-6855 GCA_964245355.1 uncultured Sphingomonadaceae bacterium | reverse complement strand
GCAGATGCTCGCCCGCCGCCGCGATCGACGCGCCGAGGCCGGCGCCGAACGCATCGGGCGAAACGCCGCCGAGCTGGGGCGATCCGCCGGGGCCGACCTGTTGCTGATATCCGTCGGCGCCGGGCATCAGAGCCCCGCCACCGCATAATTGGCGGCGCCCGAGAAGACCGACGACGCGGCATCTTCGATCCCGCCGAGGAATGCCGCCTTGCCCTGCTGCTTCGCCTGCCACGCCTGCAGATCGTCATTCTCGCCGGCGATCGTCGCCTTGCGGCGCAGGTTCATCGCGTCGAGCTGCGCGTTGATCGCCGATTGCTGGAGCACGTCGGCGGCCGATCCGGTGCCGAGCTGGATGCCGGAACCGCCCTCGCTGGCAATCTGCTCGCCCATCGCCAGCCGTGCCTGGTCGCGGACCTGCGCCTCCTGGCCGGTCTCGTCGTTCCAGCTATTCTGCTTGTTATATTCGGCGATGCGCGCGTTGGTCTTTCCCGCCTCATAGCCGCCGATCCCCTTCATGATCGAACCGCCGGCCGCGATGTCGCTGCCGACCGACTGGAGTTGGGGAGCGCTCATGCCGAGGACGCTGCCCCCCTGTCCGGTACTAGGCGGCTGCATCGCGGAGCACCTCGAAGAGAATGCACCGCTCGCTGGCGGCGCCGAAATTGCGGAGCACGTGGGCCGGCTCGAAGCCCAGCAGGATCGCCCATTGCTCGGCCTTGGGCTCGTAGGCGGCGATCAATTCGATGCGCCGATAGCGCAATTCGGAGAGGCGGCGCCGGGCATAGCGGGTAATGGCCAGATGCGCGGCGCCGATCCCCGCTGCCAGCATCGCCCAGGCCACAGCCTGCACACCGGGGAAGGTCTCGGCGAAGCCCGCGCAGGCGAGGATGCGACCATCGCGCCCGATCGCCGTCCACGCCGGCCCGGCGTACTCCATCGCCGTCGCTTCCGCGATCGTCTTGACCGAGCGATCTAGGCCGAGTTCGATGCGCTGCGACGACTGGACGACGATCGCCAACGCATCGGCCGCCACGAACGGGCGGAACGACACGAGCGGTGCAGGAATGGTGCCGGTCATTTGTCGCTGACTTCGAAGCGCGGCATCATCGCGGTGATGTTGCAGGGCGTGGGATCGCTGTGCGTTACTTCGATCTGGCCGTTGCGATCCCAACCGCTTCCGATCGCCACGTCGTCGGTATCGCCGTCGAGCAAGGGGATCGGTGCGTCCATGTAGTCGCTGCCGGTGCGCGACAGGATCTCGTCGAGCGTATCGCCCGCGGTGCCCGCGAACAGGCCGGTGCCGGTGCGGATCACGCGGAGGATCGCGTTGACCAGCTTCTTGAGCTTGCCCTGCGCGGTGCCGCTCGGCGTCTGCGCCTCGATCGGGAGCGAGACGTAGCGGGCGGTGTAGGGCAGGCCGATCGTCACGGTGCGTGCCGTCATCGGCAGATCGGCGCGGCCGGTGCCGTCGACGACGATCCCGCCCGCCACCGCCCCGTCGAGCAGCGCGACGACAATCTTGCCGGCGAGCCACGCGAGCCCGGTGACGTGATCGACCGGATCGGTGAATGTCGCGGTCAGGCCGCTGTCGACGAAGAAGGCATCGGCCTGCGCGGTCACGTCCTCGTCGAAGAAGGGCTGCATCTGCTGCACCGAGCGATTTCCGGAGCCGTCGTCGACGAGCACCCACAATTCGTCGTCGGCGCCATCCTCGGCCGGAATCGTCTCGGCCGCGACGATCGCGCCGCCGGCGTGGATCCGGCGCGACCAGCCCTTCACCTCCTGCTCGGGCGCATAGCCGTGCATCGCCAGTTGCCCGTCGCCGCGCACCGCGATCAGCAATTCCTCGGGCTGCTGCATGTAGCAGAGCGCGCGAACGCCGCCCGTCGTCATCTGGCGCGCCCAGACCGTGATATTGTCGGCGACGAGCGCATCGGCCTGATAGCTGTAGGAGCCCTGGCGGATGCGGCGGCCGCCGCGCTGCGCCCAATGGAGCGCGGTGCCGAGTTGCAGCGGCATCACCGCGGTCGAGCCGTAGAAGCTCGGCCGGCCGATACCGATGTTGCCGGGACCGGGCGCCGCGGCGGTATTGACCGCGCCGAGCGGATATTCGCCGCCGGCGGTGCCGAGCAGCAGGCGCACGTCGGCGACCACCCAGAGGATCTCATCGGGAGCCGCCAGCAGATAGTGGAAGGCCATATCGGCCGCGACCAGGCCGGACGAGGTGAAGGTCGAGAAATTGAGATAATCGCCGACGACCGAGCCGTAGATATCGAAGCGCTTGATGAAGATCAGGCGCTGGTTCCAGATCGTGACGAGGTTCGGCCAGCCGCGCCGGTTGGAAAAGGCGCCCCACGACCAGCGCCAGCTCGGCACCGTCGCCAGGCTCGCGGGGATCCGGCGCAGCACCGTCGCCATGCAGCTCAGGCCATCGTCGGCGATCGCGGTGATTCGCACGATGCCGAAGCGATCGTACTGATATTCCCAGAGCACCCCGTAAGGCCCCTTGCCGTTGATATCCTGGCCGCTGTTCGAGCCGTCATATTCGGAACCTTCGTCGTGCGTCGGCGGGATGGTGCCGGTGCGGCCGGTTCCGCCGACCTCCAGATAGGCCTTGCCATCCGATCGCATGATCTGACCGGCGCTGATGCCGATCCCGGCTTCCCACGCGCTGATCGTCGAGAAATCGAGTGCCTGAAGCTGGAACATCCCGCCGACGTCGCCGGTCGCCCAAAGCGGCGATGTCGCGCTGATCGTGACCGATCCGCCCACGGTGAAGATGCCGTCGGCGGTGACGGTGATCGTCTCGTCGCTGTTCTGATCGTCGAACGGGCCGCTCTGCAGCGCCAACGCGGCATAGGCGAACGTCTCGGCCGCGGTGCGGGTCAGCGCCGCCGGCGGATGGTTGCCGTGCGCGAGATATTGGCGATCGAAGCTTTGCTGGCGGCTGACGGCGATAGCTTCGGCCGCGGTATAGGGCACCGCCACCTCGTACGGCGTCGACGGGTCGCTTTCGATCCGGCCGCCGTTGGTGAAGAAGCGCACCGCCCCGTCGTGCCATTCCAGCAGATAGGATTGGGTGCGGGAGAACACGAAGCGGCTGAGCCACGTCGATCCCGCGGCCGCGGCGCGGATATAGGCGAAGCCGGGGCACTTCACGATCGGCCCTTCGACCGTCGTCACGAAATTCTCGATCGTCGCCGCCGCGATCTTGTAGATCGACGTGTCGACGCGCCCCTGCAGGCGGCGCGATACCTCGCCGCCGTTGAAGCTGCCGCGCATCTCGGTGACGGTCTGGCTCACCTGTCAGTGCTCATGGGCGGAACCTCGCCAGGACCCAGTCGCTCTCCGCCTGTTCCTCGGGCGGGTTCTCGACCGCATCGACCGCGCAGGCATCTTCGCGCTTCTTCGCATAGATCTGCCAGGCGCGCGCCTTGCGGCCTTCGTCGCCGGTGAGATTGTCGCAGACCATGAAGGCGAGGTGCCAGGCGAAGGCATCCTCGAACATCTTATCCCAATCGTTGGGATCGGGGCGATCGGTGATGCACCGCACACGGAGCGGCGCCGCCAGATTGGTGATGATCCGGCCGCTCTCGTTCTGATAATCCTTGAAGCCGTTCGGCGCGCCGAGGATGTCGCGAAAGCGCAGGCTTTCGACCGGCAGGGCGAAAGCATAGGCATAGGGATAGATCGCATCGGCCGTGGGCGCGCCATTCTGGCCGAGAGTGAGCGCCGGAAGCGAGAAGCGCGATGTGGCGCAGTTCCAGTTGCCCGATCGCAGCGTCGCGAGCCGCACCTCGTCCCACACCGCCGCGATCTCGCGCTCCGGCTTGGTGTTGTCTTGGGGCGAGCTGATGCGGTTGGTGACGCCGATGCAGCTCAGCGCGAAGTTGGAGACAGAGACGCGATCGGACATCGGGCGGGGTCTCCGCTCAGAGCGGCGGCCACTTGCCTTCGATGATCGCGCGATCGAGTTCCTCCATCTGGCGGATCGCCTCTTCCTTGGTGAGCTTCGTCGTGTCGAAGGCGATGACGATGCTGTCCGTCGCGACGCCGGACGTGGCGGCGGTGACGACGTCCTTCTTGGTCTGGCCGCGGGCGATCGAGAGGGTGAACTGGCTCATGGCCGAACTCCGGGGGCGGGGAGGTTCGGCGGCGGCATGGGCCGCCCACCCATGCCGCCGCCACCATCAGCCGGCCGCCTAAGCGGTGGCGAGGTATCGGATTTCGAAGACGAGCTTGCCGGTGCTCGGCAGCGCGGCCGCACCGATCGTGGCATAGACCTCCTCGTAGGCCGTAAGGGCCGCCTGGGCCTTCGCGGCGGTCGGGGCAAAGCTGGTCGGGGTGTCGGTGGTCGTGAAGACCGCCGCCGGCTTGTATTTCGCCGGGCTGGTCGCGCTGCCGACCGATACGGTCGCGGCGGCAAGCGACGTGTCCGTCGTCAGGCCCACGCTGCTGAAATAGGCACCGACCGGCAGACGGCCGAGATAGACCAGATCGCCCGACTGGGGCGTGGTGCCGGCGGTCGCCATCGCCGTGAGATCGAGTGTTTCGCGGATCAGGCGCTCCTTGGCGCCGTTCTTGCCGGGATCGACCATCGCCGCCGGCGAACTGCCGTCGGCGTAGGTGCCGGTGAAGGTGAGGCCGTAACGGGTGGTCATGATCGTCTGTCCTGTCCTGTCGAGCTGATCGCAGCCGTTCGGCCGTCAGCCACCAAAAGAGGAAGGGCGACCCTAAGGGCGCCCTTCGGGATCAGCTTTCGCTGCAGAGAATGTAGCCGCAGCGCGCATTGTCGGTGCGCGTCGCCGACACGGCCGAGCGAACGTAGATCTGCCCCGAATCGCCCTTGTCGTGGCGGATCGAGAGGGAGGTGTAGACATCCTCCCACGGTACGCGGCGAACGCCCGACTTCGTCCAGAAGGGCAGCTTGCGATAGCCGTTCGTGTCCAGCGTCAGCGGCGAACTGTCGAACAGCGGGTTGCTGAGCTCCAGCTCGATGAAGCTGAAACCGCTGAGACCGAGCAGTTGCTTGCCATCGGCCGACCAGCGCGGCTTGAACGTCGCGGCATAATCGGAATTGACCGCATGGAGCTGGCCCATGAAGTCATCGACCTGCTCGGCGGTCACGCAGGTGTACCATTCCTCCGACGGATCGTTGAAGCCCTGGACGAGCTTCTTGCGGGCAGCGCGCAACTTCTCGATGTTATGCCGCGTCGGGCTCGCCGCACCCTGGGTTACGGGCACGACCATCGATCCCGAGAAAGCGGTCGCGGTGGTGCCGGTCTTACCGGTCCACATCGTGCCGAAGAAACCGGCGAGCCACTGATCGTCCTTGTAGCGCGCGACGCCGCCGGCGTTGGCCATGACATAGCCCGACTGCAGCTGGATACCGCTTTTCAACTGGTCGATCGTGTCGACGAGGAAGCCGTTGTCAAACGGGTCCGGCGCGTTGACGTAGACGCGATCGTGGGTGCTGTCGGTGATCGGCGTGTCCGCATTACGCGTCGAACGGCGCTGCAGCTTCACGTTGCCGACGATATCGTCGAGCTTCTTGCGCTCGCCCTCGCCCTGGGTTTCCGGGGTGACGTCCCACAGGCGGCTCTGCTGCTGGTTCAGCGCGAGACGCATGCTGTCTTCGTAGGTGACGATGAAGGTGTTGGGGATCTGACTGATGGCCATGGAGCCCTCCAGCAAAAGGTTGAGACCGATTGCGAAGGGCTATGCCGATCCACCCATCTCTGGGCTTCGCCGGGGCCATTCTGGCGGGAGCGTCCCGCGTCGCCGGCGGCTTCCACCGCAGGGGCCGGGCTCGAAACGAGTAAGCCGGCACTCAAAAGACTAACGGCGGCACGTTCTCATGGAACCCGCCGCCGTGTCAAGCGTTCGCGTGACGGCTACGCCGTAGCGCGCCCCCTTCCCTGCGCCCGATCCATGTCGTCGGCGATGATCGCGACGAGGCGATCGTAGCGTGCCTTGGTCGACGGATCGCCGGCGATGATCTTGGCCGCCGTTTCCTTGTCGGCGAGCATCTCCGCCTTCTGCGTCTTGGCCTGGTCAACGGTGATGCCGAACTGACCGCGGCCGCCGCCCGAAAAGGCATCCTCGGCCAGTCCTTCGCCGAGCTTGCGGAAATGCTCAAGCGTTTTCCGGGTGCCCCAGCCGCGCTGGATATCGGCGACGTCCGCAGCATTATACCCAAGGTGCTGTACGGCGCGATTGACCATCGCCTTGTAGACCGTGGCCTTCTCCCCCCATTCGCCGATCAGGGTTTCGCGTTCCTGGTTGCGCCGGGCGACGGCGCGCGCATCCATGTCGAGCTGCATCGGGATGAACCACTCGCTCGCCAGCGCCTCGGCCGCGGCTTTCGGGATGCCGAGCTTGTGCGCGGCCTCCTGGAAACCACCGACGAGGCCGGTGTCGAGTTGGCCGGTGACGCCGTCGGGGAGCTTCACCTCATAGGCGTCGGCCTTCTCGGGCACACCGATCGCGGCGCGCCAGGCGGTGATTTCCTCAGGCGTCGCCTTGTCGCCGGGCACCTTCACGCGGCCGCTGTCACGGCTGACCTGCTCGAAATGGCGCAGGGACTTCACCATCGCGTCGAGGTTGGGGAAGTTCTTGCCCTTGATGTAATCGAGGTTGGAGGGGACGCCCTCCCCGGCCGCTTCGGCCGAAATGCCTTCGAGCCACGGAGCGACGGGAGCGGCCGGATCGGATGGCGGTGCAGGTGGCGCCGCCGGATCTGCCGGTGGCGCAGGATCGGCCGGGGCCGCTGGCGGCGGATCGCCGAAGACATCCGGCGCCGCCGGTGCTGCGGGCGCTGCCGACGCGTCCGGATGATCCGGCGCGCGCATGTAG
>CAXTMT010000140.1:0-6898 GCA_964245355.1 uncultured Sphingomonadaceae bacterium | reverse complement strand
CTATCAGTTCCCGACCGTCGTCGGCGGCGTCGTGCCGGTGATGAACCTGCAGGGCATCGCGCCCGGCCAGATCAAGCTGACCGGGCAACTGCTCGGCGACATCTTCCTCGGCAAGGTCACCAAGTGGAACGCTCCGGAAATCGCCGCGCTGAACAAGGGCGTACCGTTGCCGAACCTGCCGATCACCGTCGTCCATCGTTCGGACGGCTCGGGCACCAGCTTCCTGTTCACATCATATCTGGCGATGAAGAACGGCGATTGGGGCTCGAAGGTCGGCGCCAGCGACAGCGTCCAGTGGCCGACCGGCCTCGGCGGCAAGGGCAATGACGGCGTCGCGGCGTTCGTCAAGCAGACGCCGGGCTCGATCGGCTATGTCGAATATGCCTATGCCAAGCAGAACCACTCGGTTTACGCCGACATGCAGAACAAGGCCGGCAAGTTCGTCGCTCCGAACGCGGGCGCTTTCGGCGCCGCCGCCGGTTCGGCCAATTGGCTGCGCAGCCCGGGCAATTACATCCTGTTGCTCGATCAGCCGAGCCCGGCCGCGTGGCCGATCACCGGCGCGACCTTCATCCTGCTCTATCGCGAGCAGGCCGATGCGGCCAAGGGCGCGCAGGTGCTGAAGTTCTTCGATTGGGCGTACAAGTCCGGCGACGGGATGGCCGAAAGCCTCGATTACGTGCCGCTGCCGACGAACGTGAAAGGCCTGCTCAAGAGGCAGTGGGCTTCGTCGGTCAAGGCCGGTGGTCAGCCGGTCTACGTCGCGAAGTAAGCGACGCTCGACTATCGCACCCCGGCGTCGGTTGGGTTTGGGCCGCTCGTAACGCGTTGTGCCCGGACCCTCCTTCCCGCCGGGGTGTTTCATGCTAAGAACCCGTGCCTCTAAGCGGAAACCCGATGGCCACCGTAACCGAGACCCTGCCGCGTGGCGCACCGCCGGGACATAAGACCGGCGAACTCGTCTTCCGTTTCGCCTGCGCATCCGCCGCAACCCTGCTGATGGTCGCGCTAAGCGGCGTGATCGTCAGCCTGTTCATCGGCGGCCTGCCGGCGTTCCGCACTTTCGGCTTCGGTTTCCTGACATCGACGACCTGGAACCCGGTGAGCGAGGTTTATGGCGCGGCCGGGCCGATCGTGGGGACGCTGATCACGGCTTTCCTTTCGCTGCTGATCGCTTTGCCCTTGGCTTTGGGCGTCGCGGTGTTCCTGGTGGAATTCTGTCCGCCGCGCCTGTCGCGTCCGATCGCGATCGCGGTCGAACTGCTCGCCGGCATTCCGTCGATCGTCTACGGCATGTGGGGCCTGTTCGTGCTCGCCCCCTGGTTCGCCGCGCATGTCCAGATGCCGATCGCGATGAACGCGACGCCGGGCGGCTGGGTGGATACGCTTTTTGCGGGCACCCCCAACGGCGCCAACATCTTCACCGCCAGCCTGATCCTGGCGATCATGGTGCTGCCTTATATGGCGGCGGTGTTCCGCGAACTCTTCCTGACCGTGCCGTCGCAGGTGCGCGAGGCCGCTTATGGGCTGGGCTGCACCCCGTTCGAGGTGATCCGCGCGGTCGTCATCCCCTATGTTCGCCGCGGGATGATCGGCGTGATCATGCTCGGTCTCGGCCGCGCGCTGGGCGAGACGATGGCGGTAACCTTCATCATCGGCAACGCCCACGGCTTCCCGCATTCCTTGTTCGACAGTGGATCGACCATCGCCTCGACCGTCGCCAACGAATTCGCCGAGGCGACGGGCGATCTGCATACCTCGGCGCTGATCGCACTCGGCTTCCTGCTGTTCGTCATCACCTTCGTGGTGCTCGCCATCGCCCGGCTTCTGCTGCGCGAGAAGAGGATATGAGCGCGGTGGTCCGCAGATCGCCGCTCGGCCGCCGCATCGGCAACGGCATCTTCGTCGGGCTGTGCGGCATCGCCACGCTTGTCGCGCTTGCGGTGCTGGTCATGATCCTCTGGACGCTCTTCTCGAAGGGCTTCGGTGGCCTCAACGTGATGGTCTTCACCGCCGATCAGCCGGCGCCGGGATCGCCGGGCGGCCTGCGCAACGCGATCGTCGGTTCGCTGATCATGTGCGGGCTCGGCATGGTGATCGCGCTGGTCGTCGGCATCCTCGCCGGCACATGGCTGGCCGAATATGGCGCGGGCACGAAATATGGCGCGGTGATCCGCTTCCTGAACGATGTGCTGATCTCGGCGCCGTCGATCCTGATCGGCCTCTTCGTCTACGAACTGCTGGTCTACCGCGGCTTCGGGCATTTCTCCGGCTACGCCGGCGCCGTCGCGCTCGCTTTCCTCGCCACGCCGATCGTGGTGCGGACGACCGAGGATATCCTCACCCTCCAGCCGCCGGCGCTGCGCGAAGCGGGCATGGCGCTGGGTGCCAGCCGCGCCTTCGTCATCCGCAAGGTGATCTGGAAATCGGCGCGCACCGGCCTGCTCACCGCCGGTTTGCTCGGCTTCGCGCGTATCTCGGGTGAGACCGCCCCTTTGCTGTTCACCAGCCTCGGCAACCAATTCTTCAATGCCGATCCCGCGCAGCCGACCGCCAGCCTGCCGACCACCATCTTCCAGTTCGCGCTTTCGGCCTACGACGATTGGCAGCGGCTGGCCTGGGTCGGCGCGCTGCTGATCGCGCTCGCCGTGCTCGCCATCAACATCATCGGGCGCGTCCTCGCCCGGGAGACGAACCGTCCATGACCGACGCCTCAGTCCAGCAACCGCCGAGCAGCTCCGCCGGTGACCAGCAGTTCATGACCTCGCCGCCGGCCGATCGGCTGGTGCTCGACGCGCGCAAGCTCGATTTCTTCTACGGCAAGAATCAGACGCTGCACGAAGTCGATCTGCCGATCGAGCGGCACTCGATCACCGCGCTGATCGGTCCTTCGGGCTGCGGCAAATCGACGCTGCTGCGCGCGCTCAACCGCATCTATGCGCTCTATCCAGGCCAGCGCGCCGAGGGGCAGATCCTGCTCGATGGCGAGGATGTGCTGGATGGCGGCGATCCGGCGGCGCTGCGCGCGCGCGTCGGCATGGTCTTCCAGAAGCCGACGCCCTTCCCGATGTCGATCTACGACAATGTTGCTTTCGGTGTGCGGCTCTACGAGAAGCCCAGCCGCTCGGAAATGGATGTCATCGTCGAGCGCGCGCTGACCCGCGCGGCGCTGTGGGACGAGGTGAAGGACAAGCTCAACACGAGCGGTCTCGGCCTATCCGGCGGCCAGCAGCAGCGTCTGTGCGTCGCGCGCGGCATCGCGGTGAACCCGGAGATCCTGCTGCTCGACGAACCCGCCTCGGCGCTCGATCCGGTCTCGACCGCGCGGCTCGAGCAAACCCTGGTGGACATCAAGAAGGATGTGACGATCGTCATCGTCACGCACAATCTCCAGCAGGCGAGCCGCATTTCGGATTATGCCGGCTTCATGTTCCTCGGCCGGATGATCGAATTCGGGCCGACGGAAGAATTGTTCTCGCGCCCCAAATCGACCCGCACCCGCGATTACGTCACCGGCCGCTTCGGCTGATCCGCAACCGGAGGGGTTACCCTTCCGAAAAGGTGTCGTTCGGCGAGGGCTGGTCCGCACCCGAGCACATCGCCGCGACACGCCAACTCGTACCGTGCTCCTTCTGGGCGATCTCGAAGCAGCGTTCCATATGATCGCGGATCGTCGGAAGCCGCTTGCCCGCCGACCAGGCGCGGCTGAACTGGCTGAAGCTATGGCGCTCGCCATCGGCGCAGGGCTGATAATAAGGGCCGGCGCCGAAGATGCTCCGGCAATAGCCCGACCCCGAGTCCCGCATATCCTGCGCCACCGCGGTATCCACCCGGGCGATACCCTCCCGCGCAAAGCCTTCGCGCTGGTAGAGGTCAATGCCTTCGAAGGCGATCGCTACCGGTCCGGCAGCGGAAATCGCCGCAAGCAGCGGCAGTTGCAGGAAGAAGGGCAGAAAGTTGGTGAGCTTGCCCGGCACACTTGTCCGTACGCGATTGCGGAATCGCACCCATATGATGCGCCGCCGCTCGGCTCCGCGCTTCGGTTCTGGTGTCGACATGCCGCCCACCGGCGTCATATTAACGATTTAGGCGCGCAAGACCATCATCTCGTGCGGGCAAAAGAAAAGGGCGGACCGTTGGGGGTCCGCCCTTAACGATTTGGATCGAACCGCTTCAGTTGAAGAGAACGGCGGTGCCCTTGCGGCGCATACCCAAACCGACCAGGCCGAAGCCGGCGATCATCATCGCCCAGGTGGCGGGCTCGGGAACGGTGGCCGTGGTATAAGTGTAGAAGATTTTGAACGTCGGCGAACCCGTCGTCGCCTGATTATAGCTGAGGTTCGAGTTCGTCGACGAAAGGTTGGTCAGGCTCTGCGTCGTTGCCAACACCTGCGCGAGCCCACCGCCAGCAGACTGAAAGTAAGCAAGATCGGCCGCCGTCGTGTCGGTGATCTGCTTGTCGACCACATCCGAATTACTGCTGACCGAAATCGACGAATTTGCGCCAAGCGCCGCGCTGGTGCAGCCGCGGGTGCCGAAACAGGTCGTCGAACCGACCGCGGCAACGCCGGGGATGATGTTCTGGAAGACAGCATCCTGATTGCTGTCGGCGGCATCAAGATAGAGCGTCGACGTTGTGTTGATCGTGCCCGTAGCTGGGGTCGCGCCGGTATTCTTCAGCGTGAGATTGGTGTTTTCCTGATAGATCGCCTCGACGGTCATGCCGATCAGCGTACCCAGGGTCGAATCGAACAGCTGGAACGATTGGGTCGCATAGCTCTGATTCGGATTATTCGGGTCGAACTCGGTGGTGTGCGTACCGAAATCGATGGTCTGAACGTCCGTAGTGAACGTGGCGGCCGCTGCTGGCGCCGAAACGACCAGCGCAGCAAGGCCTGCAAGGGCAAGAAGCTTCTTCATGTGAGATTCCCAACAAAGTCACAGAACGCTTGGCCGCGGCTCATCCACTGCCTTCGCGAGCTGAATGTCACAAAGCCGCCAAAAACGCAATGTGAACAATCATCATCTGGCGCGGATTTGGCCGGGCATAACCGCCTGAAATCTTGCCAGACTCCTCTGCGACGCGCGAAAAAGTCACTTTACTGAGGTTGGCATGGATGCTCGAAACGAACGGGGAAGGCCCGAAAATGCGGGATCCACGCTGGAGCGGGCGAAGGGATTCGAACCCTCGACCCCGACCTTGGCAAGGTCGTGCTCTACCCCTGAGCTACGCCCGCTCTGGCGTGTATCGAGGGGCTGACCCTCGGGGAAGCGGGCCACTAGCAGGCCCATCGGGGGTGGGCAACCCCTACCGACCTCCCCGCAACCTTCCTGTCGTTTGACATCTATAGAGGTTGCATGGGTCCGGCCGAGCGGCCATGCCCATCGTGCGATCCCAGTGAGCGAGAGCCATTTTGCCGAGCAAGTCGACGACACCCCGGGGGCGGAAGGTCCGTGTGCTCGCCACGCTGGGTCCCGCCTCCAGTACGCCCGAGATGATCCGCAAGCTCGCGCTCGCCGGCGCGGACGCGTTCCGCATCAACATGAGCCACGGTGCCCATGCCGATAAGGAGCCGCTGATCGCCGCGATCCGCGCGCTGGAGAAGGAGCTGGGCCGGCCGACGACGATCCTGTTCGATCTTCAGGGTCCCAAACTGCGCGTCGGCAAGTTCGCCGAGGGGCGGGTGGTGCTGGCAACCGGCGCGACCTTCATCCTCGATCGCGAGGATGGGCCGGGCGATGCGACGCGGGTCCGTCTGCCGCACCCGGAGATTTTCGCGGCGCTGGAAGTGGGGGCGCGGCTGCTGCTCGACGACGGCAAGCTGGTGCTGCGCGCGCTGGCGGTCTCGCCCGATCGGATCGAGACGCGGGTCGAGGTCGGCGGGCCGCTGTCGGACAGCAAGGGGCTGAACGTCCCCGATGTCGTGGTGCCGATGGCGGCGCTGACCGAGAAAGACCGCCGCGACCTGACCTTCGCGCTCGATCAGGGCGCCGACTGGATCGCGCTGAGCTTCGTCCAGCGGCCCGAAGATGTCGCCGAGGCGCGGCGGCTGATCGGCGGCAAGGCGGCGCTGCTGGCCAAGATCGAGAAACCGCAGGCGGTCCAGCGGCTGGAAGAGATATTGGAGATGGCCGATGCGGTGATGGTCGCGCGCGGCGATCTCGGCGTCGAGCTGCCGCCGCAGCAGGTGCCGCTCGCGCAGAAGCGGATCGTCGCCACCGCGCGGCGGATGGGGCGGCCGGTGGTGGTCGCGACCCAGATGCTGGAATCGATGATCACCTCGCCGATGCCGACCCGCGCCGAAGTGTCCGACGTCGCCACCGCGATCTACGACGGCGCCGATGCGGTGATGCTTTCGGCCGAGAGCGCGGCGGGGGCCTGGCCCGAGGAATCGGTGACGATGATGGATCGCATCGCCGTAGCGGTGGAATCGGACCCCGGCTTTCAGGCGCGCGTCCATTTCACCGAGACCTTGCCCGATGCCACGACGGCGGATGCGCTCAGCCAGGCGGCGCGCGACATTGCCGAGACGATCGATGCGGCGGCGATCATCTGCTTCACTTTGTCGGGCTCCTCGGCGCGACGGATCGCGCGCGATCGGCCTTCGGTGCCGCTGCTGGTGCTGACGCCCAGGCTGGCGACGGCGCGACGGGCCGGGCTGCTGTGGGGCGCGCACGCGGTGCACACGCAGGAGATCGGCAGCTTCGAGGAGATGGTCGCCAAGGCCAAGCGCATGGCGCTGCGCCACAAGCTCGGCCAGTCGGGCGATCGGATCGTGATCATGGCGGGTATCCCGTTCGGGACACCGGGCTCGACCAACATGCTCAACGTCCAGCGACTGACCGGCAAGGAATTGGAAGGCTATCCGAAGGGATGACTCCTTCTCCCATTTTGGGA
>CAXTMT010000139.1:0-6974 GCA_964245355.1 uncultured Sphingomonadaceae bacterium | reverse complement strand
CTCCCAACCCTCTCCCCTTCAGGGGAGAGGGTTGGGAGAGGGGGCGAGCGCAGTGAGCGCCGCCGTCAGACCCATATGACTCACCCACTCCCCGGCCCTCTCCTCTAAAGGGAGAAGGTTACTGCCCCTCGAACGCGACGTGGATGCCGAGCTTCACGTCGTCGCTGACGGCGGGCGCGAACAGGCCGAGGCCGAAGTCGCTGCGCTTGATCGTGGCCGTGCCATGGAAGCCGATGTTGAGCTTCTTCGTCATCGGGTTGGCGCCCGCGCCGTGGAATTTGGCGCTGATCGTGACCGGCTTGGTGATGCCCTTGATCGTCAGGTTGCCGCTGATCTTCGCGGTATCGCCGCTCGCCACCACCGCGGTGGAGATGAAGGTCGCGGTCGGGAATTTGGCGGTGTCGAACAGATCGGGCGTCGACAGATGGTGGGCGAAAGCGGGCGAGGTCACCGTGATCGCGCTCGTGTCGAACGTCACCGTCAGCTTGGCGTCGTTCGGCTTCTTGGGATCGAGCGTCAGTGTGCCGCCGGTCGCGCCGAACAGGCCCGAAAGCGACGAGATGCCGAGATGGTCGACCGTCCAGATCACCTGCGTGTGGGCGGGATCGACCTTGTAGGCGCCGGCGACGACGCGCGCGGCATCGGGCGCCCCCGGCGTCTGGGCGAAAACGGGAGCGGTTAGCGCCAGAGCGGCGACGGCGAAGAAGAGCGAGCGCATGTAGAAGTCCCCTGAAACGATGAGAGGCTCGACCCTGGGGCCGCGCTTCTCATCGGTCAATCGCACAAGTCTGGAACGAACCGTTCGAGAAACTCGAACGTGCGAGAATTTCGTCATCTTAGCGAAGGCAGGGATAACGGACGGCAAAGTCAATTCTTCGCCTTATCCACCAGCTTGTTCTTCGCGATCCACGGCATCATCGCGCGCAGCTTTTCGCCGGTCTGCTCGATCGGGTGGGCGGCGGCGAGCTTGCGGGCGGCTTTCAGCTCGGGCTGGCCGGCGCGGTTGTCGAGGATGAAATTCTTGACGAAACGGCCCGACTGGATGTCCTCCAGCACCTTCTTCATCTCCCACTTGGTCTCCTCGGTGATGATCCGCGGGCCGGTGACGATGTCGCCATATTCGGCGGTGTTGCTGATCGAATAGCGCATGTTGGCGATGCCGCCTTCGTAGAGCAGGTCGACGATCAGCTTGGTCTCGTGCAGGCATTCGAAATAGGCCATTTCGGGGGCATAGCCCGCCTCGGTCAGCGTCTCGAAGCCCGCCTGGATCAGGTGGGTGATGCCGCCGCACAGCACGGCCTGCTCCCCGAACAGATCGGTCTCGCATTCCTCGCGGAAGGTCGTCTCGATCACGCCCGAGCGGCCGCCGCCGATCGCCGAGGCATAAGAGAGCGCCACGTCATGCGCATTTCCGCTCGCGTCCTGATGGATCGCGATCAGGCAGGGCACGCCGCCGCCGCGCTGATATTCGGAACGGACGGTGTGGCCGGGGCCTTTGGGGGCGATCATGAACACGTCGATATCGGCGGGCACTTCGATCAGGCCGAAGTGGATGTTCAGACCATGCGCGAAGGCGATCGCGGCGCCGGGCTTCATCCTGCCCTTGAGATCAGTCTCCCAGATGCCCGCCTGCAATTCATCGGGCGCGAGGATCATGATGATGTCCGCCCAGGCGGCGGCTTCCGATCCGGTCATCACCTTGAAGCCCGCGCCTTCGGCCTTGGCGGCGGTGGGCGAACCCGCCCGCAGCGCGATCGCGACTTCGGAGACGCCCGAATCCTTCAAATTCTGGGCGTGGGCATGGCCCTGGCTGCCATAGCCGACGATCGCGACCTTCTTGGTCTTGATCAGGCCGATATCGGCATCGGAATCATAATAGACGCGCATTGATGGGATCCCCTTTTGCAAAGTTGGACCGTCACCCCGGACTTGTTCCGGGGTCCAGCCAGATCGGCCTCGTTCGCGGCTGATGGCTGGATGCCGGAACAAGTCCGGCATGACGGTGGGTAGATGACCGGCTAATTGTCTTCAAATCACCTCATGCCCCCGGCCGATCGCGGCGACGCCGGTGCGGGCGACCTCGATCAGGCCGACCTCGCGCATCAGCTCGAGGAATTTGTTGATCTTCTCAGGTCCGCCGGTCACTTCGAACACGAAGCTGGAGATGGTCGCGTCGACCACGCGGGCGCGATAGACTTCGGCCAGGCGCAGCGCCTCGATCCGGTGATCGCCGCTGCCCGCCACCTTCACCAGCGCCAGCTCGCGCTCGACATAGGGGCCGCGCGCGGTGAGGTCGACGACGCGGTGGACCGGCGGCAGGCGATCCAATTGGGCGATGATCTGCTCGATCGTCGCGGGTGCGCCCTTGGTGACGATGGTGATGCGGCTCACCGCTTCATCCTCGGTCACGTCGGCCACCGTCAGGCTCTCGATATTGTAGCCGCGCCCGGCGAACATGCCGGCGATGCGCGCGAGGATGCCCGGCTCGTTGGCGACGGTGACGGAGAGCGTGTGGCGCTCGGCGGCGAGGGTCCGGATATGCATCAGAACCTGCCCTCCTGCATGGGGCAGTGTGTGGCGCTCATCTTGTACTTCCCGGGGGGGGGCGGGGGGGGGCCCCGCGGCGAGCGGGGCTCGATGCTCCGTTCGCCGCTACTAGCGGAGAGGTCGAGAGTTTTTTGGCGCGCAGACGCGCGCACCCACCCCCAACCCCTCCCTTGAAAGGGAGGGGCTTGATGATATCCATCACACCAGCGCCTTCGCCTCGTCGTCCATCGTCCCGCTGACTTCGTTCGCCTGCAGGATCATGTCGGTGTGCGCGGCGCCGCTGGGGATCATCGGCAGGCAGTTGGCGAGCTTGGCTACGCGGCAGTCGACCAGCACCGGGCCATCGTAGGCGAGCATCTCGGCGATGCCATCGTCGAGCGCGCCCGGATCCTCGATGCGCAGTCCTTTCCAGCCATAGGCCTCGGCCAGCTTGACGAAATCGGGCAGCGCCTCCGAATAGCTGTGCGAATAGCGGCTTTCGTAGGTGAGTTCCTGCCACTGGCGGACCATGCCCATATATTCGTTGTTGAGGATGAAAATCTTGATCGGCAGGCGATATTGCGTCGCCGTCGCCATTTCCTGGATGTTCATCTGGATCGAGGCTTCGCCGGCGATGTCGATGACCAGCGCATCGGGGTGGCCGAGCTGCGCGCCGATCGCGGCGGGCAGGCCGTAGCCCATCGTGCCGAGACCGCCGCTCGTCAGCCATTTGTTGGGGCCTTCGAAGTGGAAGTGCTGCGCCGCCCACATCTGATGCTGGCCGACTTCGGTGGTGATGATCGGATCGCGATGCTTCGTCGCCTCCCACAGCCGCCGGATGGCGAGCTGGGGCATGATCTCGCCGGTCGATTCGGCGAAATCGAGGCTGCGGCGCGCGCGCCAGCCTTCGATCCGGCGCATCCAGTCGGAGAGGTCCTGCGCCTTGAAATCGCGCGCTTTCCACAGCGCGATCATCGCCTCGATCGCGCGGCCGACATCGCCGACGATGCCGAGTTCGGCGCGGACGATCTTGTTGATCGAGCTGCGATCGATATCGACGTGGATCTTGCGCGCGTTGGGCGCGAAGGCATCGAGCCGGCCGGTGACGCGATCGTCGAACCGCGCGCCGAGCGCGACGATCAGATCGGCCTTGTTCATCGCATGATTGGCCTCGAAGGTGCCGTGCATGCCGAGCATGCCGAGCCACTCCGGCGCGGACGCCGGAAAGGCGCCGAGGCCCATGAGCGTCGAGGTGACCGGGGCGCCGGTGAGCGCGACGAGTTGGCGCAAGGCCGCGCTCGCCTGGGGACCGGAATTGATGATGCCGCCGCCGGTATAGAAGATCGGGCGCTCGGCCGCGGCGATCATCTCGACCGCCGCTTCGATCAGCACCGGATCGGGATCGACCTGCGGATTGTAGCCGCCGTGCGCGCGCGGCGGCAGGCTCTTCGCGGCCGCGACCTGCACGTCCTTCGGCAAATCGATCAGCACCGGACCCGGCCGGCCCGAAGTAGCGATGTGAAACGCCTCGCGCACCACGCCTTCCAGCTCGGCGGGGTGCTTCACCAGATAATTATGCTTGGTGCAGTGGCGGGTGATGCCGATGGTGTCGCATTCCTGGAAGGCGTCCGATCCGATCAGCGCGGTCGGCACCTGGCCGGTGATCACGACCATCGGGATCGAATCCATCAGCGCATCGGTGATGCCGGTGACGGCGTTGGTCGCGCCCGGCCCCGAGGTGACGAGCACGACGCCCGGCTTGCCGGTCGCCCGCGCATAGCCCTCCGCCGCATGCGCCGCGCCGCCTTCCTGGCGGACGAGGATGTGGCGGATCCTGTCCTGCCGGAACAACGCATCGTAGATCGGCAGGACGGCGCCGCCCGGATAGCCGAATACGACCTCGACGCCGAGCTCGGTCAGCGTTTCGATCAAGATATCCGCACCCGTGCGCTCGCCCGGCATCATCTTCGTCCCTTGTGGAGAGGCGGCGACATAGCATCGGAAATGTCGATGTCAAACCTCAGATTGCAATATTATTACGTATTTGGCATTTGGGCGTGATTTTATTACGCAAAGGCTGCGTTGTGGAGTTTTTTGAGACCGGTGCGCCAAACCACGGTCTTGATTCCGCTTTCGTCAAGCAAGGCGCGCGTGAGCCTCGGCCCACGCGGCCCGTCATACCGGCAGAGGCGGGATCCATTCCATAGTCCGTAGAGATGGCGGGTTATTCTTGATCGTAGTGCGGATGGATCACGGCCTTCGCCGGGATGACCGATGGCCAAAGGCGCAGGGTTCTGCGGATGACTATCGATCAGCGCAGATCGGACGGCATCATCGCCGCCCGCGCCTCACGCGAAAGCCGGCAGCGTCTGCAGCTTCTGCTTGCGGATCATCCGGCCGACCAATCCGAAGCCGATGATCATCATGATCCAGGCCGGAGTCTCGGGGACGGCCGGGACGGTCGCGAGCTTGACGATGTTCGCCCCGCTGGTGTCGGTAGCGTCGAAGGTGCCGAGGTGGACTTCGCCGCCCTGGTTGAAGACGCTCGCCACGACCGAACCTTCGATGTTCTGACTGTTGCCGGTGTCGATCGTACCGTAAGGCGTCAGCACCGAACCCTCGATCTGGCGGCTGGTCGTCAAGGTGCCGGTGTAGCCGCCGAGGTTCCAGATGATGTCCGAGGCGAGCGACGAATCATAGATGGCGTTGGTGTAGCCGTTCACCCCCGAACCCAGGTTCAGATTGTAATTGGTGCCGTTGGCGAGGCCGGTGATGTTGATGATAATCGGAATGTTCGAATTGCTGATGCTGGCGCCATTGAGTTCGAAACCGATGTTGCGCGCGTTCGAGCTGAACAGCTGGGCGGCGCTGACGTTGAACACCGCATAGCCGTTCGACGTGTTGGTGATGTTGAACAGCATGTCATAGACCGTGCTGTTGCCGCCCGCGCCGATCATCTGCATCGTGTTGGTGGTCGCCAGCGATCCGAGCTGGACCGACAGATCCTTCATGTTCGCCGCCATCGTCGACACGTCCGCCGCCATCGACGACGTGGTCGGCGCGTTCAGCGTCTGCGAGACGTTGCCATGCCAGCCGGCGACATTGTTCTGGTTGTTGATCGAACCGGAGATGTAGACGTTGCTGCCGCTGCCGATGCCGTTGATGTTGCCGCCGTACGACTGCGCCCGCACGGTCGAGTTGGTCGCATTCTCGGTGAAGCTCGATCCCAACGCGCCATTGACCGTCACCGTCTGGCCATCGCCGTCCAGCGTCATGCGGTTCACGTACCCGCCGATCGTGATCTTGCCGTTGTTGGCCTTGGTATCGAGGCCGTTGTTGCCGTCGGTCATGTTGCCGCCGACCTTCAGCCCGTAGCTGCCGGTGGCCGAGCTGTTGTAAGTTCCGACATTGCCGTTCTTGGTGGCGCCGTTGTACAGATCGACGCCGTTGGCCATGTTGCCGACCACGGTCAGCGTGTTGTACGACGATTGGCCCGCGCTCTGGTTGGCATTGCCGAAGCCGACCTGCAGCTTGTTGCCGGTGGCGTTGCCGCCGACCCAGGCCTTGCCCTCGATATCGCCATTGCCGCTGTTGTTGTAATTGCCGAGCACGACGACGTTGAGCGACTGCATCGCGGTCAGCGCGGCCTGCGCCTTGGTATCGATCGTGGCGGCGGCATGGGCCGATGTCGCCGCAAGCGCCATCGCTCCGGCAAAACCCAGCATCGCAGTTGCGGCGAAGCGCATGACCGACCTCCAATTTCACGCAAACCCGAATGCGTGGACCCCGTCAGCGCAGCCTCTGCACTTACGGTTTCTTGAACGCACGTTAGCAGAGGAGGTTGCCGAAAGCCAGCATAGGGCCACCGGCGTAACAATTGGCGACAATCGGGCCGCTCCCTGCCCCGCTTTCCCGGCATCCACCGGCAGAACCGCTAGCCAAGCGATTGATTGCGAAACCAAGTTCGCTGGCGCTTGGCATAATTGCGGGTGCGCCTCTGGGCGAGCGCCAGCGCCTCGTCGCGCGAGATATGCCCCTTCAGGCAGTCCGCGAACTCGGGAACCCCGATCGCGCGCATCACCGGCAAGTCGTCGGACAGGTTCCGACTCAGCAGAGTCGCCACCTCTTCGAGCGCGCCGGCGGCGATCATCGCCTCCATGCGGGCATCGCAGCGGGCGTAGAGTTCGGCGATCGGCGGATCGATACGCTCGACCGCCACCGAATAGCTGCCCCGGATGCCGCCGACGCGATCCGCCTGCCAGTCCGCCAGCGTCCGCCCGGTCGAGCGCGCCACCTCCAGCGCGCGCTGGAGACGGGCGGTATCGTTGGCATGGAGCCGCGCCGCCGCCGCCGGATCTTCGCGCGCAAGCGCCGAATGCGCGGTCTCGGCATCCAGGCTGCGCACGGCGCGGCGGACCTCCGCATCGATGACCGGCACCGGTCTCTAT
>CAXTMT010000138.1:0-7070 GCA_964245355.1 uncultured Sphingomonadaceae bacterium | reverse complement strand
ATGGTCGGACAGTTGGGCTTTGCGGATCATGGGATTCCGGGGGGGCGGGTCGCGGCGGAAGGATCACTGCCCGGTCCCGCCAATGATCCACCTATCCAGCGGTCCCGAAGGCGGGAGAGGGCTTGACGGGTGCTGCGGCGGGCCGGGTCGCTCTAACCCTTTCCCCTTACGCGCCCCCTTGCTACAGGCCCGCAAACACTGCGCCCGCGCCCCGGATCGAGGCGCCCTACAAGGAGCCCCGCCACCATGACCGCCGTCGGCCAGGATACGCTTGCCACCCGCTCTACCCTCGATGTCGCGGGCAAGTCCGTGTCCTATTATTCGCTGCCCAAGGCGGCGGAGACGCTCGGCGATATCGCGCGGTTGCCCTTCTCGATGAAGGTGCTGCTGGAGAATCTCCTCCGCTTCGAGGACGGCAGCACGGTCACGGTCGACGATCTGAAGGCGATGGTCACCTGGCTGACCGATCGCACCTCGGAGCGCGAGATCCAATATCGCCCGGCGCGTGTGCTGATGCAGGATTTCACCGGGGTGCCCTGCGTCGTCGACATGGCGGCGATGCGCGATGCGATGACGACGCTGGGCGGCGATGCGCAGAAGATCAACCCGCTCGTCCCCTGCCATCTCGTCATCGATCATTCGGTGATGGTCGACCATTTCGGCACGGCGACGGCGGCCGAGGAAAACACCCAGATCGAATATGCGCGCAACATGGAGCGCTACGAATTCCTGCGCTGGGGATCGAAGGCGCTCGACAATTTCAAGGTGGTGCCGCCGGGCACGGGCATCTGCCACCAGGTGAACCTCGAGCATATCGCGCAGACGGTGTGGACCAGTGTCGGCGCCGACGGCACGACCTATGCCTATCCCGATACGTGCGTGGGCACCGACAGCCACACGACGATGGTCAACGGCCTCGGCGTACTCGGCTGGGGCGTCGGCGGGATCGAAGCCGAAGCCGCGATGCTCGGCCAGCCGGTGTCGATGCTGATCCCCGAAGTCGTCGGCTTCAAGCTGACCGGTACGCTTTCCGAAGGCATCACCGCCACCGATCTGGTGCTGACCGTCACGCAGATGCTGCGCCAGAAGGGCGTGGTCGGGCGGTTCGTCGAATTCTACGGCCCCGGCCTCGATGCGCTGTCGCTCGCCGATCGCGCGACGATCGCCAACATGGCGCCCGAATATGGCGCCACCTGCGGCTTCTTCCCGGTCGACGGCGCGACGATCAACTATCTGCGCCTCACCGGCCGCGAGGATTGGCAGATCGAGCTGGTCGAGGCCTATGCCAAGGCGCAGGGGCTGTGGCGCGATCCGACTTTGCCCGATCCGGTGTTCACCGATACGCTGAGCCTCGACATCACCAATGTCGTCGCCAGCCTTGCCGGCCCCAAGCGCCCGCAGGATCGCGTCGAGCTGACGCATGTGGACGACAACTTCAACAGCGAGCTGGTGACCGGCTACAAGAAGACCGGCGCCGCCGATGCGCGCGTTTCGGTCGAGGGGCTGGATCATGATATCGGTCATGGCGACGTCGTGATCGCGGCGATCACCAGTTGCACCAACACCTCCAACCCCTCGGTGCTGGTCGCCGCCGGGCTGGTGGCGCGCAAGGCGCGGGCGCTGGGGCTGACGCCCAAGCCGTGGGTGAAGACCTCGCTGTCGCCGGGCAGCCAGGTGGTGACCGATTATCTCAACAAATCGAAGCTGACCGAGGACCTGGATGCGATCGGCTTCAATCTGACCGGTTACGGCTGCATGACCTGCATCGGCAATTCCGGGCCGCTCGCCGCGCCGATCTCGAAGGCGATCAACGATCACGATCTGGTCGCCGCCTCGGTGATCTCGGGCAACCGCAATTTCGAGGGCCGCGTCTCGCCCGACGTGCGCGCCAATTTCCTCGCCTCGCCGCCGCTCGTCGTCGCCTACGCACTGAAGGGCACGGTGCGCGAGGACATCACCACGGTGCCGATCGGCGAGGGCAGCGACGGCAAACCGGTGTTCCTCAAGGATATCTGGCCGACGACCAAGGAGGTGTCCGACACGATCTCCGCGGTGATCGACAGCGAAATGTATCGCACCCGCTACGCCAACGTGTTCGAAGGCGATCGCAAGTGGCGCGGCATCACCATCGAGGGATCGGACACCTACACCTGGAATCCGGGCTCGACCTATGTGCAGAACCCGCCTTACTTCGAGGGCATGTCGATGACGCCGGCGGCGGTGACCGACATCGTCGATGCGCGCCTGCTCGCGATCCTCGGCGATTCGATCACCACCGATCACATCAGCCCCGCCGGATCGATCAAGGTCGACAGCCCCGCCGGGCGCTATCTGAACGAGCATCAGGTCTCGAAGGGCGATTTCAACAGCTACGGCGCCCGCCGCGGCAACCATGAAGTGATGATGCGCGGCACCTTCGCCAATATCCGCATCAAGAATGAAATGGTCCCCGGCATCGAAGGCGGCATGACGAAATATGTGCCGACCGGCGCGGTCGAGGCGATCTACGATGCGGCGATGAAGTATAAGGCGGAAGGCACCCCGCTCGTGATCTTCGCCGGCAAGGAATATGGCACCGGCTCGTCGCGCGACTGGGCGGCGAAGGGCACCACCCTGCTCGGCGTCCGCGCCGTGATTGCCGAAAGCTTCGAGCGCATCCACCGCTCGAACCTCGTCGGCATGGGTGTCCTGCCGCTGCAGTTCCAGGACGGCACCGATCGCAAGACGCTCGGCATCGACGGCAGCGAGACGGTGACGATCGAGAATGTCGCGGGGCTGCGTCCGCGCCAGATGGTGACGGTGCACGTGACGCGCGCGGACGGCAAGAGCTTCAGCTTCGAAGCGCGCTGCCGGATCGATACCGTCAACGAGCTGGAGTATTTCCTCAACGGCGGCATCCTGCCCTACGTGCTGCGCAAGCTGGCGGCATAAGGGCAGGCTTCTCCTCGTCATTCCCGCGAAGGCCGGAATCCATAGGCACCGTACGCGGGGGGCACCCCGCAATCCCCGCCACTATGGACCCCGCCTTCGCGGGAATGACGACAAAAGGCGTTAAGTGTTGAGCGCTTCAGAGAGCCATGCCGGCACGATCACCGCCGCATCGCTTTTGATCGCCTCGACGCGGCGATGAACCACCGCCAGCCCAAGCGCCGGATACCACATCCGCGCACCCTCCGGCTCGGCCTCGGCCCGCACCACCACCAGCCGCCGGTTGACCTTCTGCCGCCAGTTCATCCGCGCGGTATTCTCCTGGCCGACGTAGCAGCCCTTGGTGAAGCTCACCCCGCCCAGTTCGGCGGCATTGGCCTCCAGCCACAAGGTCTGTTCGGAGCCGAGTTCGGCGATCCCCTCGGTCACGCCCAGCGACAGCCGGTGCGCGACCCAGCCCTCGGCAGCGTCGTCGGCGGGGGCGATCCAGCGGTGGCCGAGCGCGGCGAGGCGAGGATCGGGTACACCCTCCGCAGCGTCTTTCGACCAATGCACCGCCAGCGCTTCATCGGGCGCGATCATGATGGGGCGGCGAAGGCGGTAGAGCGTCAGGCGGCGGGCGAGCGCATCGGCCTGCGTCGCTTCGCAATCGATCAGCAGATCCTCACCATCGCCCCAGATCAGGAAATCGAACAATGCTTTGCCCTGCGCCGAAAGCAGCGCCGCCCACACGGGCAGGTCACCCGCGACATCGCTGGTGACGAGCCCCTGCAGGAAGCCGCGCACGTCGGGTCCGGAGAGGCGGATCAGGGCGCGGTCGGCCAAGGTCGTTGCTGGGGTGGTCGCGGACATGAAGCGGAGGTAGGGGTTCCCGCGTCACTTTGCACCCGTCGGTGCCGAGCGACGTTCATTCGGGCAATCAGAGCAGACGCATGACAGCGCAGATCACGATCCGTCGGCCGGACGATTGGCATGTCCATCTGCGCGATGACGCGATGTTGCAGGCGGTCGCCGGATATACCGCGCGCCAGTTCGCCCGCGCGATCGTGATGCCGAATTTGACGCCACCCGTCGTCACCGTCGCAGCGGCGGAAGCCTATCGCGCGCGGATCATGGACGCGCTGCCGGCGGATACGGACTTCACCCCTCTGATGACCTGCTATCTGACCGACGATGCCGACGCGGCGGAGATCGCGCGCGGGTATGCGCTAGGGGTCTTCGCGGCCTGCAAGCTCTACCCCGCCAACGCCACGACCAATAGCGCACACGGGGTCACCGACATCCGCAAGCTCGCACCTGTGCTGGAGACCCTGCAGCGTATCGGCATGCCGCTGCTGATCCACGGCGAGGTGACCGATGCGCACGTCGATATCTTCGATCGCGAGGCCGTTTTCATCGAGCGCATCCTCACGCCCCTCGCCCATGATTTTCCGGCGCTCAAGATCGTGTTGGAGCATATCACGACAAGCGAAGCCGTCGATTTCGTGACGGGCAGCGGCGCGCGGATTGCCGCGACGATCACGCCGCAGCACCTCGTCATCAACCGTAACGCGATGTTCGACGGCGGCATTCGACCGCACTTTTATTGCCTTCCCGTGGCCAAGCGCGAACGCCACCGTCTCGCGGTGCGCAAGGCGGCCGTGTCGGGCTCCCCCAAATTCTTCCTGGGGACCGACAGCGCGCCGCACATGATCGGCCGCAAGGAGACGGCGTGCGGCTGCGCGGGGATCTTCAATGCCCCCTTTGCCCTCGAAAGCTACGCGCAGATCTTCGACGAGGAGAGCGCGCTCGACCGGCTCGAGGGCTTCGCGTCCGAACATGGTCCGAAATTCTACGGTTTGCCTCTGAACGAGGGCAATGTGACGCTGAAACGCGAGAATGTCGCCGTTCCGACGATGATCGGCGAAGGGGGGATCGAACTCGTCCCATTCCACGCCGGCGAAACCATGCGGTGGCGATTGGTCGGCTAGACCAAGCGACCGGCCAGCCGATCCTCCCCTTTCAGGGGAGGATCGAAGCCGCTAAGGCCCCGCCCCATGACCGATACACCACCCGACCGCCTCTCCACCGATCCCCGCAGCGACCATTATGACGCGGACGCGCTGACCCGCGGCGTCGGGATCAAGTTCAAGGGCGCCGAGAAGACCAACATCGAGGAATATTGCGTCAGCGAAGGCTGGGTGCGGATGGCGGTCGGCAAGGCGCGCGATCGGCACGGCAATCCGATGACGATGAAACTCACAGGCCCCGTCGAACCTTATTACCGCGACGTGCCGGCCGACGACGAAACGCCCGCCCCGGAAACAGAATAAACATAACCGAATAAGGATCAGATGCCATGGCCGGTGAGGAAAAGACCGAAGTCGAACTCACCGGGGTAGAGATGCGGCGGCGGCCGCGCAGCCAGCCGCTGGAGCTCGGCGGCCGCAAGCTCAGCCCTTCCACGCTGATGATGGGGCACGGCTTCGATCCGCTGCTGTCCGAAGGCGCGCTGAAGCCGCCGATCTTCCTCACCTCGACCTTCGTGTTCGAGAATGCCGCCGCCGGCAAACGCCATTTCGAAGGCGTCACCGGCAAGCGGCCGGGCGGCGCCGAAGGCCTCGTCTATTCGCGCTTCAACGGCCCCAATCAGGAGATACTCGAGGATCGCCTTGCCATCTGGGACGGCGCGGAAGATGCGCTGACCTTCTCCTCGGGCATGTCGGCGATCGCCACCGTGCTGCTCGCCTTCGTCAAGCCCGGCGACGTCATCGTCCATTCGGCGCCGCTCTATGCCGCGACCGAGACTTTGATCGGCAAGATCCTTGGGCGTTTCGGCGTCACCTGGCTCGATTTCCCGGCCGGCGCGACGCAGGACGAGATCGAGGCGGTGCTCGAGCGGGCGAAGGCGATCGGCAACGTCGCGCTGCTTTATCTCGAAAGCCCCGCGAACCCGACCAACGCGCTCGTCGATATCGAGGCGGTGGCGGCGGCGCGCGACGCTTTGTTCCCGGAGAACCAGCCGCCGATCGCGATCGACAACACCTTCCTCGGCCCGCTCTGGCAGCAACCGCTGCGGCAGGGCGCGGACATGGTGATCTACAGCCTCACCAAATATGCCGGCGGCCACAGCGATCTCGTCGCGGGAGGCGTAACCGGCAGCAAGGCGGTGCTCGGGCCGGTACGCATGATCCGCAACACGATCGGCACGATCACCGACCCGCATTCGGCGTGGATGCTGCTGCGCAGTCTCGAAACGCTGGAATTGCGGATGACCCGCGCCGGCGAGAATGCCGAGAAGGTCTGCGCCGTGCTGCGCGATCATCCGAAGATCGAGACGGTCGGCTATCTCGGCTTCCTCGAGCCCGGCAGCCGCCAGGCCGACATCTACAACCGCCATTGCACCGGCGCCGGATCGACCTTCTCGCTCTATCTGACGGGTGGCGAGCGCGAAGCTTTCGCCTTCCTCGACAACCTCAAGATCGCCAAGCTCGCGGTGAGTCTCGGCGGCACCGAGACGCTGGCGAGCGCACCGGCGGCGATGACCCATCTGTCCGTGCCCGACGCGCGCAAGGCGGCGCTGGGCATCAGCGACAATCTGGTGCGCATCTCGATCGGCGTGGAAAATGCCGACGATCTCATCGCCGATATGGAGCAGGCGCTGGATAAGGTGTGATCCGCGTCAGGCCGATAACGTCGATCCCGCCATCGCGCCAACGCCGGACCATGCGCCGGTCATGCGCGAGTTCGTGCCGGAAGATATCGTCCTTGTCGTAAGCTTCGGCGCTGACGCGAAGCAGCCAGACTGTCTGGATCGAAGCGACGGCCGGGCTCGTCGCGATGGCGTGGAGATCGGCTTGCGACAGCGAGACGACACCGCGGCTGCCCGTCGGGTGCCAGCCGCGATCGAAGACCGGCACCGGCGCGGGGATCGCGCGCACCGGCCAGCCTAGCCCCTTGTCGCGCAGCGCCCGCGCCATCGGCAGCGCGGTTTCGTTGGGATAGGCCAGGATCACGTCGCCGGGCCGGAAGCGCTGTTGCATCCAGCCGATCGTCCCATACCAATCCTGCATCGGCCCACGCCGCGCCAATTGGAGATCGACGGAAAAGAGGTTGGCGCACAGCATCGCCGCCGCGCCATATCCCGGCAGGCGGCCCCACCC
>CAXTMT010000137.1:0-7120 GCA_964245355.1 uncultured Sphingomonadaceae bacterium | reverse complement strand
ACCCCAGGCCTCGTCCGCCCCGCGCGTTCCCGCGCCGTGGGCGACCGATCCCTTCCCATCGACCTACCATGCCTATCCGGGCGTCCCGACTTTGGTGACCAACGTCACCGTGCTCGATGGCGAGGGCGGCAAGATCACCGGCGGACAGGTGCTGTTCGCCGACGGCAAGATCGTCGCGGTCGGCCAGACGGTCGCGGCGCCGGCGGGGGTGCGAACGATCGACGGCACGGGCAAGTACGTCACCCCCGGCGTGATCGACATCCACAGCCACCTGGGCGACTATCCCAGCCCCGCCGTGCAGGCGAATTCGGACGGCAACGAGGCGACCTCGCCGACGACGCCCGAAGTGTGGGCCGAACATAGCGTCTGGCCGCAGGACCCCGGGTTCAGCCGCGCGTTGGTCAACGGCGGCGTCACCACGCTGGAGATTTTGCCCGGCTCGGCGAACCTCATGGGCGGGCGGTCCGTGGTCATCAAGAACGTCTATGCCCGCACCCAGCAGGGGATGAAATTCCCCGGCGCGCCTTACGGCCTCAAGATGGCGTGCGGCGAGAATCCCAAGCGCGTCTATGGCTCCAAGGGCCGCGAACCCTCGACCCGGATGGGCAATATCGCCGTCGATCGCATGACCTGGGCGAAGGCGGTCGAATATAAGCGCAAGTGGGACAAATATGAGAATAGCGGCGGCGAGATGCCCGGCCGCGACATCGCGATGGATACGCTGGCGGGTGTGCTCGACGGCAGGATCCTGATCCAGAACCACTGCTACCGCGCCGACGAAATGGCCAACGTGATCGATATGTCGAAGGAGTTCGGCTATCACGTCTCGGCCTTCCACCACGCGGTGGAGGCCTACAAGATCGGCGATCTGCTGAAGGCCAACAACATCTGCGCCGCCGTCTGGGCCGATTGGTACGGCTTCAAGATGGAGAGCTATGACGGGATCGAGGAGAATCTCGCGATCCTCCAGCACACCGGCACCTGCGCGATGATCCACTCGGATGACGAGAACGGCATCCAGCGGCTCAACCAGGAAGTCGCCAAGGCGCGCGCCGCCGGGCGCCGCATGGGCTATGACATCCCCGACGAGATCGCCGTCCAGTGGATGACGCTCAACCCGGCCCGCGCGCTGCACATCGACGGCATGACCGGCAGTCTGAAGCCCGGCAAGATGGCCGATGTGGTGCTGTGGAACGGCAATCCGTTCAGCAGCTACACGCGGCCCGAAATGGTGTGGGTCGACGGCGCCCTGCTCTACGACATGCACAATCCGAAATTGAGGCCCGTATCGGACTTCGAGCTTGGCCAGCCCGGCGAAGGAGACGTGAAGTGAAGGCGCTTCTGCTGGCAGCCGCCGCGCTGATCGCGGCTCCCCTGATGGCCGAAACCGTGGCCGTCACCAACGCGACCGTCGTCCGCGGCGACGGCTCCGCGCCGATCAAGGGCGGGACGGTCGTGATCGCCAATGGGCGCATCGTCTCGGCGGGTGCCGGTGCGGCGCCGGCCGGTGCGCGGGTGATCGATGCGCAGGGGCGCTTCGTCACTCCCGGCATCGTCGGCGGACTGACCTCGCTCGGCATCGTCGATGTCGGCGGGGTGCAGGAAACCAACGACAGCCGCACCAAGGGATCGCCCTTCTCGGCGGCGATCGACGTGACCGATGCGCTCGACATGACCGGCCAGAAGATCGGCGTCGAGCGCACCGGCGGCGTCACCCGCGTGTTCGTCTCGCCCGATGCGGGCAACGGCGTGTTCGCGGGGCAGGGTGCGCTGATCACGCTCGCCGCCAATGCCGATCCGCTCGTGAAGGCGCATGCTTTTCAATATGTCGAGCTGGGCGAGGATGCCTCGAAGGTCGGCGGCGGCTCGCGGCTGGCGGCTTATGCCCTGCTCCGCGCGACGCTGGCGGCGGCGAAGAATCCGGCGCTGGCTTCCGACCTCACCAAGGATGCGCTCGTCACTCGTGCCGACGCTGCCGCGCTGGTGCCGGTGATCGCGGGCAAGGTGCCGCTGCTCGTCCATGTCGAACGGGCGAGCGACATCCTGCACGTGCTGGGCCTCAAGCGCGACTATCCGGCGCTCAAGCTGGTGCTGGTCGGTGTCAGCGAAGGCTGGCAGGTCGCCCCCGCCATCGCCGCCGCGCACGTGCCGGTGATGGCCGGGCTCGACGATCTGCCGACCGCGTTCGAGACGCTCACCGCCACCCAATCGAACATCGGACGGATGGTGAAGGCCGGGGTCGAGGTGGCGATCACCACGGTCGATTCGTCCGGCGGCGGCCCGCAGGAAAAGAACCTCACCCAGATCGCCGGCAATCTCGTCGCGCTGACGAAGGTCGACGGCGCGACCGGGCTTAGCTGGGATCAGGCTTTGGCCGCGATCACATCGAAGCCTGCGGCGGTGCTGGCGATGGGCGATTACGGCGTTCTGAAGCCCGGCGCGCATGGCGATGTCGTGATCTGGGATCAGGATCCGCTCGAGCTCGGCTCGGCGCCGGTCGCGGTGCTGATCGACGGGGTGCAGCAGCCGTTGACCAACCGCCACACCCGCCTGCGCGATCGCTATGCGGTGCCGCAGGAGGGCAATCTGCCCAAGGCTTACGAGCGGTAAGCGAAAGCCCCTCCCCTGAAGGGGAGGGGAGGATTGTTCAAATCCGCACCATCTTCATCATCGCCTCGCCATAGCGCGGCCCGGCGGTCTGCCCCTTCGAGGCCTCATCCAACTCGCGCAGATCGTCCGCATCCAAATCCAAATCGTTCGCCGCCATCGAATCCTCCAGCGTCGCGCGGCGCTTGGAGCCGGGAATGGGGACGATCTGCGCGTCCTGCGCCAGCAGCCACGCCAGCGCCACCTGCGCGGGCGAGCGGCCGTGGCGTTCGGCGACCTGCTTGACGACGTCAACCATCGCCATGTTCTTCTCGAAATTGCCCTCGGCATAACGCGGATCGTTGCGGCGATAGTCGCTCTCGCCGAGATCCTCGATCTTGGTGATCTGGCCGGTCAGGAAACCGCGCCCCAGCGGCGAGTAAGGCACGAAGCCGATCCCCAATTCCTTCACCAGCGGCAGGATCTCGTCCTCCACGTCGCGCTCCCACAGCGAATATTCGGATTGCAGCGCGGTGATCGGGTGGGTGGCGTGCGCCCGGCGGATCGTCGCGGCGCCCGCTTCGGAAAGGCCGATGTGGCGGACCTTGCCCTCGTCGATCAGCCGCGCGATCGCGCCGACGACTTCCTCGATCGGGGTGCCCGGATCGACCCGGTGCTGGTAAAGCAGGTCGATCGTCTCGATCCCCAGCCGCTTGAGCGATCCTTCGACGGCGCGGCGCAGGTTGGCCGGGCTCGAATCGACCCCCGCAGGCACCCTTTTGCCCTCGGCATCGAAGCGGAAGCCGAACTTGGTGGCGATGACGAGCCCGTCGCGCTTGCCCTTGATCCCCTCGCCGACCAGCTCCTCGTTGCGGAATGGGCCATAGATTTCGGCGGTGTCGAACAGGGTGACGCCGATCTCGATCGCGCGGTGCAGCGTGGCGATCGCCTCCTTGTCGTCAGACGCGCCGTACATGCCCGTGCCGACCCCCGCCATCGGCATACAGCCGAGGCCGAGGGCCGAAACTTCAAGGCCTTGTCCAAGGGTGCGGGTGCGCATCGGTCTTTCTCCTGAATGGGATCGTGGCGGTGGGTTGGCGGTTGAGCGCCTGTAACGCTAAAGCGGCAGGGAAGCCGTATCATCAAGCGAGACGAAGCAATGGCCCGCAAATATTTCGGCACGGACGGGATCCGTGGCCGCACCAACGAAGGTTCGCTGACCGTCGAGATGGCGGTGAAGGTCGGCCAGGCGGCGGGGGCGCATTTCCTGCGCGGCAGCCACAAGCACCGCGTACTGATCGGCAAGGACACGCGGCTTTCGGGCTATATGATGGAGCATGCGCTGACCGCCGGCTTCACCTCGGTCGGCATGGACGTGACGTTGGTGGGTCCGATGCCGACGCCGGCGGTGGCGATGCTCACGAGATCGATGCGCGCCGATCTGGGCGTGATGATCTCGGCCAGTCACAATCCGTACGCCGATAACGGCATCAAGCTGTTCGGACCCGACGGCTACAAACTTTCCGACGAGACCGAGGAGGTGATCGAGCGCGCGATCGACGCCCCGCCTGCTTTGGCGCCCGCCGAGCAGATCGGCCGCGCCCGCCGCATCGACGATGCGCAGGGGCGCTATATCTCGACCGCCAAATCGACCTTCCCCGATCACCTCCGCCTCGACGGCCTGCGCATCGTCATCGATTGCGCGCACGGCGCCGCCTACAAGGTCGCGCCCGAGGCGCTGTGGGAACTGGGTGCCGACGTGATCGCGCTCGGCGTTTCGCCCAACGGCTGCAACATCAACGACAAGGTCGGCTCGACCCACCCCGCCGCGCTCGTCGCCAAGGTGAAGGAGACGCGCGCCGACATCGGCATCGCGCTGGACGGCGATGCGGACCGGATCATCGTGGTCGACGATCGCGGCGAAATCATCGACGGCGATCAGTTGATGGCGCTGATCGGCAGCCAGGCGGCGCAGAATGGGACGCTGAAGGGTGATGGCATCGTCGCCACGGTGATGTCGAACCTCGGGCTCGAGCGCTTCCTGTGGGGGCAGGGCATCGCGCTGCACCGCACTCCGGTGGGCGATCGCCATGTCGTCGAGGCGATGCGCGCGGGCGGCTACAATGTCGGCGGCGAGCAATCGGGGCATATCGTGCTGGCCGACCACGCCACCACCGGCGACGGCCTGATCGCCGCGCTGCAGGTGCTCGCCGCGCTGGTCGAGAGCGGCAAGCCCGCGCACGAACTGCTCCGCCTGTTCGATCCGCTGCCGCAGCTCCTCAAGAACGTTCGCTTCGCCGGCGGCGCGCCGCTGGAGGACGAAAAGGTGAAGGCGGTGATCGCCGCGGCGGAAAAGGAACTGAACGGCACCGGCCGGCTGCTCATCCGCAAATCGGGCACCGAACCGCTGATCCGGGTGATGGCCGAGGGCGAGGACGAGGCGCTGGTGGGGCAGGTGGTGGACCGCATCTGCGAGGCGGTGCGGAAGGCGGCGTGACCATTCCCAAACCCGCTCCTACCGCGCCGTTCGATTTCGCTCAGGACGAGCGGGGATGGGGTCGGTGATCCCGCGCATCCTCTCCATCGCCGGCTCGGACTCGGGCGGCGGCGCCGGCATCCAGGCCGACATCAAGACGATCACCATGCTCGGCGGCCACGCGATGACCGCGATCACCGCGCTGACGGCGCAGAACACGCTCGGCGTGACGCAGATCATGCCTGTTTCGGCGCAGATGGTGATCGCCCAGATCGATGCCTGCGTCGGCGATATCGGCGTCGATGCGGTGAAGATCGGGATGCTCGGTTCGGCGGAAGTCGTGGCGGTGGTGGCGGAGCGGTTGGCGGGGATCGGGGTGCCGATCGTGCTCGATCCGGTGATGGTCGCGTCGAGCGGTGCGGCATTGGCCGATGCTGCGACGATGGCGGCGCTGGATCGGCTGATGCGGATCGCGACGTTGGTTACGCCCAATCTGCCGGAACTGGAGGCGCTTGGCGGGTTGCCTGCGCTAATAGCCAGGGGCCTGCCCGTGCTGGTCAAGGGCGGGCACGGTGAAGGCGAGGAAGTCGTCGATCGGCTGGTCGGCCCAGAGCGCGAGATTGCGGTCTGGACGGATGCGCGTATCGACACGCAGCACAATCACGGCACCGGCTGCACACTCGCCAGTGCGATCGCGACCGGGCTGGGGGCGGGTTTGTCGCTCACGGACGCGATCGGAAAGGCAAGGGCGTTCGTCCGCGCTTCGCTGCTCGCCGCGCCGGGCCTGGGGCAGGGGCATGGCCCGATGGGGCAGGGCTTCGTCCACCTTTGAATTCTTCGATACTCTCGTATCGATCCAGGCTTCAGCCTTTTTTCTCCCCAGCGCTGCAAAAAACAACTGGCCCCGGATCGAGTCCGGTTGAGTGAGAAGCGTTCATGGGCTGGATCGATAATCACCACCGAGATTGCGCACGAGGCTGACCGCTGCCTGCAAACGCCGCGTTTCCAGCGCCAGCGCCGTGCGCTCCGCCGACAGGGCAGCGGTCTGCGCCGTTACGACATCGAGATAATCCGAAGCACCGTCGCGGTAGCGGACCAGCGCCAGATCCTCGGTGCGCTGGGCGGCGGCGGCGGCTTCGCTTTCGTCGACGGATTCCTGTGCCAGCAGACGCGCCGCGGCGAAACTGTCCTCCACGTCGCGGAAGGCGGTGAGCACGGTGCCGCGGTAATCGGCGGCGGCCTCGTCATATTGGGCGCGGCTGATCTTCACCCGCGCGGCGCGGCGGCCCCCGTCGAAGATCGTCTCCAGCGCCATCGCCGGCCCCAAAGTCCAGAAGCTCGCCGGGTTGCTCAGCAGAGCGCCGCCGATCGATTCGAAGCCGCCCGAGGCGCCGAGCGTGAGCGATGGGAAGAAAGCGGCTTTGGCGACGCCGATACGGGCGTTGGCGGCATAGATGCGGCGTTCGGCCTCGGCGATGTCGGGGCGGCGCTGGAGCAGTTCGGAAGGGACCGCCGGCGGGATCAGCGGCGGCACGGGCAGGGTCGTCGTCACCGGCATGGTGAATTCGGCCGGGGTAACGCCGACGAGCGCGGCGATCTCATGCTCGACCTGCGCGCGCTGGTTGGCGACATCCGAAATCTGCGCGCGCGCGTCCGACAATATGTTCTGTGCGCGGCTGACGTCGAGCCCGTTGGCGATGCCGCCGTCGTGACGGGTCACCGTCAGATCGTGGGCGCGGGTGTAGGCCTTCACCGTATTGTCGAGCAAAGCGCGCTGCGCATCGAGCCCGCGCAGGCGATAATAGGCGTCGGCGACTTCGGCCTGGAGGCTCAGGCGCACGTTGGCGAGATCGGCGGCGCTGGCCTGGGCATCGGCGCGCGAGGCCTTCACTGCGTTGCGCACACGGCCCCACAGATCGAGCTCGTAGCTGGCCGAGCCGCTCAGCAGATATTCGTTGTAGGTATAGGCCCCGCCGGTCGCGAGCGGGCGATAGGCGGAGAGGCGATCGCGCTGGGCGCTGCCGCCGGCCGAGACCTGCGGGAAGAGGTCGGCACGCG
>CAXTMT010000136.1:0-7157 GCA_964245355.1 uncultured Sphingomonadaceae bacterium | reverse complement strand
GATTACGCGCGGGTCGACAACCGTGCGCGCGAACTGATCCAGCGGCGCGACATGGTCGGCTTCGGCATCGCCATCGTCGAGAATGGGCAGCTCAGTTTCATCAAGGGCTATGGCGAGACCGAGGCGGGCAAGGGCGAGCCGGTGACCGCGCAGACTTTGTTCCGCTGGGCTTCGGTATCCAAAGGCGTGGCGGCGACGCTGACCGCTTTGCTCGATCAGCAGCACAGGCTTTCGCTGAACGATCCGGTCTCCAAATGGTCGCGCTCGATCCGCCTGCCCAAGGGCAACGAGCGTGTCGCGACGCTGGCCGACGCGCTTTCGCACCGCCTGGGCATCGTCAAGAATGCCTATGACGATCGGCTGGAGGACAATGAGGATCCGCGCCAGATCCGGAGCGAACTCGGCGGTCTCTTCCCGATGTGTCCGCCCGGCACCTGCTTCAATTACGAGAATGTCGGCTACGATCTCGTCCACGAGGCGGTCGAGACGGCGACGCACCAGAGCTACGATGCCGCCGCGCACCGGCTGCTGTTCGGCCCGCTCGGCATGACCTCGGCCAACACCACGCGCGAGGGGCTGTTCGCCGCCAAGAGCTGGGCGCGGCCGCACGACGGGCGGCGCACTTTGCCGGTCGAGCAGGCCTATTACCGAATCCCGGCGGCAGGCGGGATGAACAGCTCGATCATCGATCTCGGCATCTGGATGCGCGCGCAGATGGGCGGGGCGTCCGCCGTGCTGCCGCAGAGCCTGCTCTTCACGCTCCATGTCCCGCGTGTGCCGACCCCGCGCAAGGGGCTCGCCGATTACGATCTCGCCCAGCACAACAACGCTTACGGCCTCGGCTTCCGCCAATCGGATTACGAGGGCCACCACCTCGTCGGCCATCGGGGCGCGGTGCGCGGCTATCGATCCATGCTGCTGTTCGATCCGGCCGAGAAGGTGGGCATCGCGATGCTGTGGAACTCGCAATCGGTGAAGCCCACCGGCATGGGGCTGGAGGTGCTCGATCAATATTATGGCCGGCCCTCGCGCGATTGGATGGCGCTGGGCAAGCCATGAGAGCGGAAGCCGCTTGTAATCGAGCCCCATCCATGACCAAGCTCCGCGCGTCCCGCGCAACCGACGCCGACCTGGCCACGCCGCGACGATCTCTCCCGATAGGATTATCCATGGGCCAGCTACGCACCGCCAATAAGCGGAAGATTCGCGCGCTTTTCGCCAAGCAGGTATGCGCCGCCTTGGCCGAAACGGCGCGGCGCGCACCCGTCGAAACGAGCAAGGCAGCCGCCTGAGCGTGGCGACGGCACCGCGACGCGCGGGCGATGAGGATCGCGGCGAGCTGATCGACACGGCCGATATCCCCGGCGGCGGCTGCCTGCAGCTCGTCCGCTACGGCGATGATTTCGAGATTTTGTTCGGTGACGAGCAATTGATGGGCAGCTGGGCCAGCAAGTCCGAACAATTGCTGGCGACGATGGTCTGCGAGCGGCTGACGCGGGCGGATGCCGCGATCCTGATCGGCGGCCTCGGCATGGGCTTCACGCTCGCTTCGGCGCGCGCCGCCTTGCCCGAAAATGCGACGATCGTGGTGGCCGAACTCGTGCCCGCCGTCGTCGCCTGGGCGAGCGGGACGCTGGCGCATCTGTTCGGCGATTCCTTTGCCGACGGCCGCGTCGCGGTCGAAATCCGCGACGTCCACGATGTGATCGACGCGGCAGCGGAGCGCTTCGATGCCATATTGCTCGATGTCGACAACGGGCCGGACGGGCTGATCAACGTCGCCAACGAGCGGCTCTACTGCAATTGGGGCCTGCGCGCCGCTTATGCCGCGCTGCGTCCGGGCGGGCTGCTGGCGATCTGGTCGGCCTACACCGATCCCGCCTTTCGCGATCGCCTCGATGCGGCGGGCTTTGTGGTGGAGGAGATCGCGATCGATCCCGAGGATCCGGTCGATGGCGATCATGTGATCTGGATCGCCGCCAAGGCGGCCTAGCCCCTCTGGTATAGAGGGCGGCCGGGCGCTATCGCGCCGCCATCATGTCCACGCAGCCCCGCACCCTCTACGAAAAGATCTGGGACGCGCACGTCGTCGGCGCCCGAGACGACGGCACCTGCCTGATCTACATCGATCGCCACCTCGTTCATGAAGTGACGAGCCCGCAGGCGTTCGAGGGGCTGCGCGTCGGGGGGCGCAAGGTGCGGCGGCCGGATCTGACGCTGGCCGTGCCCGATCACAACCTGCCGACCACCGCGCGGCGCGATGCGGCGGGCAACCCGCTGCCGATCGCCGATCCGGAGAGCGCCCAGCAGCTCGCGGCGCTGCGCCACAACGCGCCCGCTTTCGGCGTACCCTATATCGACGCGCTGGCGGCGGAGCAGGGCATCGTCCACGTCGTCGGCCCCGAACAGGGCTTCTCGCTGCCCGGCACGACGATCGTCTGCGGGGACAGCCACACCGCCGCGCACGGCGGCATCGGCGCGCTGGCGTTCGGCATCGGCACCAGCGAGGTCGAGCATGTCCTCGCGACGCAGACGCTGCTGCTCAAGCGATCGAAGACGATGGAGGTCCGCGTCGAGGGCAGGCTCGGCGACGGCGTCACGCCCAAGGACGTGATCCTCCACATCGTCGGCAAATTGGGGGCGGCGGGCGGCACCGGCTATGTCGTCGAATATACCGGCGAGGTAATCCGCGCGATGTCCGTCGAGGGGCGGCTGACCGTCTCCAACATGGCGATCGAGCATGGCGCGCGTTCGGGCCTGATCGCGGCAGACGAGACGACCTTCGCCTATTTGAAGGGCCGGCCGATGGCCCCGCAGGGCGCGGCGTGGGACGCGGCGGTGGCGCACTGGCGGACGCTGCCGAGCGATCCTGGCGCGGTGTACGACACCGTCGTCACGCTCGACGGGCAGGACATCGCCCCCAACCTGACCTGGGGCACCAGCCCCGAGGATGTCGTGGCCGTCACCGGTTTCGTCCCCGATCCGATGAGCTTCGCCGACCCTTCCAAGCAGGAGGCCGCGCGCAAGAGCCTCGCCTACATGGGGCTGGAGCCCGGCATGCGGATGCAGGACGTGGCGGTGGAGAATATCTTCATCGGCAGCTGCACCAACAGCCGCATCGAGGATCTGCGCGCCGCCGCTGCGGTCGCCAAGGGCCGCAAGGTGGCAGGCAATGTGCGACAGGCTTTGGTCGTGCCGGGATCGGGGCTGGTCAAGCGCCAGGCCGAGGCAGAGGGGCTCGACCGCATCTTCATCGAAGCCGGCTTCGACTGGCGCGAGCCGGGCTGCTCGATGTGCCTGGCGATGAACCCGGACAAGGTGCCCCCGGGCGAACGCTGTGCCTCTACCTCCAACCGCAATTTCGTCGGCCGCCAGGGGCCGGGATCGCGGACGCATCTGCTGTCACCGGCGATGGCGGCTGCGGCGGCGGTGACGGGGCGGCTGACCGACGTGCGCGATCTGGTGGGCTGATTACCAGACGATCAGCGCGAGGCCCGGCACGTCGCGGAAGTCAGCCGGGTTGGCGGTAATCAGGGTGAGATCGTGGGCGAGGGCGGTCGCGGCGATCATGCGATCGAACGTTTTGCGTCGCGAAAAGCCGCTCGCGGATACGATCGCGCGATAAGCCGCTGCGCAGGCGTCGTCGAACGGCAGGACCGGAAACAAGGCAAGCATACGATCGAGCAGAACACCACGATACGATGCAAGAGCGGGCTGAGCGACAACCCCGCCTTCCAGTTCGATTCGCGAGATGATCGAAAGCGCAGGGATTTCTTCGAGATCGGGCAGTTTGGAATCGATATCGGTGTCGGCGTCGCGCAATAGGATCGCCGCGCTGGTATCGATCAGATAGCCCAAATCAATAGAGGCCGGGTCTATCAGGCGCCTCGATAGGCTCGCGCTCTTCAATTATACCGGGTCTACCGATCGCCTTTAGATCGCGGATGAAGTCTTCCAGTCGCTGCCGAGCGCTTGCCGGTTCTGAAAAGGGACGGATTACCAACCCGGTTCCTTTAGCCTCGATCTGCACCTTTATTCCCGCCTCGAACCCCAATTCCTTGGGCAGGCGCACGGCGACGCTGTTGCCGCTGCGGAAGGTCTTGGTTTCGTGGGCGGTCATCGTCTGCCTCCGGATATACCGTATATACGGAACGCCATCGCAGGACAAGCCAATGCGAAAAGGCTCCGCATTTCCGTGCGGCCCTTGAAACGACGATGCGCTGGCGGATCGCGCGGCGCGATCAGTCGAACAGTTTCGCCCAGCCGCGCTTGGCACGGCCCTTCCAATGGCCGCGATGGTAGGCGTCGGACGCCAGCAGCGGCAGCACCGAGCCGGCTTCGGCGAACACCATCTGCTCGATGCCGGTGTTGACCTTGCCCCAGCTCGCCGCCTCCTGGAGGGTGGAGGAGGAGCAGGCGCCGTCGCGCACGTCGGCGACGGTGATCTGCACGGCGTATTTGTGCACCTCGACATCGTCGTGGCCGAGGATCTCGGCGCAGACGACGGTATCCTGGATGAAGTTCTTCGGTACGCCGCCGCCGATCATCAGCAGCCCCGACGTGCCCGCCTCGATCTTGATTTGGGTGAGTTCGCGGAAATCGGCGATGCTGTCGATCGTGAGGTAGGGCTTGCCCGCCTTCATCGCATCGACCTGATGCTTGACGAGGCCGAAGCCCGCCGAGCTATCGGTGAACGCCGGGCAGAAGATCGGCACGTCATGCTCGTAGGCGAGCTTGACGAGGCTGTTGTCCTTCTTGCCATGCTCGACGAGGTACTTGCCCATCTCGCGGATGAAGGCACGGCTCGAATAGGCCTTGGCCGGCAGCGTCTCGGCGATCTCGAAGATGGTGTGATCGACGTGCTGGAGTTCCTCCTCGTCGATATAGGTATCGTAGATCCGGTCGATCAGCAGCGAGCGCAAAGTATCGTCGTCGGGGATCTCGTTGGCCTGATAATGTTTGTGGCCGAGGCCCTCGAAGAAATCCATGTCGACGATCGTCGCGCCGGTGGCGACGATGCCGTCGACCATGCCGCTGCGCACCAGCTCGGCATAAGCGTCCATGCAGCCGGCGGCGGAGGTCGAGCCCGCGATCACCAGGAAGATGGTGCAATCGGGATCGGCGAGCATGTCGTTGTAGATGCGCGTCGCCCGCGCGAGATCGCGGCTGGTGAAGCTCATCTTGCCCATCGCATCGATGATCGGGCGCGCATCGAAGCTGGTGATGTCGATATGCTCGACCTTGGTGGCGAGCAGCTCCGCCTTGCGGTTGGTGTGGGTCGTGTCGGTCATGAAGTCTCTCGCAAAAACAAACCGTCGCCCCGGGGGCCGGCCCGGGGGGGGGGGAGGAGGGGGGACCGGGGGGCCACCGCCGCCCCACCCCCCCGCCCCCCCGGCCCGGCCCCGGGGCGACGCCTATATGGCCTCGGTTACAGCGTTACGACGTTCGAGCCGCGCTCGCGCTCCAGCTCGATATACATGCTGGCCATCGGCTCGTCGTCCAGCACCACGGTCTCGCCGGCGGTGAAGCCGTTGAAGCCGGTGCGCATCGCGCAACCGTAGGCGCCGAGCATCCCGATCTCGATATAATCGCCCGCGGCGACGTCGGCGGGCAGATCGAACGGCCCCGCCATGTGATCGATATCGTCGCAGGTCGGCCCGTAGAAGCTGAAACCCATGTCCTTGGTGTCGCTGGGTTCCTCGCGGACAAGCGAAACGGGGAAACGCCAGCCGACATGCGCCGCATCGAACAACGCACCGTAAGCGCCGTCGTTGATGTAGAGCTGATCGCCGCGCCGCTTCTCGACGCGCACCAGCAGGCTGGCATATTCGGCTGACAGCGCACGGCCGGGCTCGGCCCACAGTTCCGCCGAATAGCTGATCGGCAGCGATTCGAAGGCGCGGTGGATCGTGTCGAAATAAGCCTCCAGCGGCCCCGGCTCCATGCCCGGATAGATGGACGGAAAACCGCCGCCGACATCGATCACGTCGACGGTCACCGCCGCCTCGACGATCGCGCGGCGGACATGCTCCATCGCCTGGATATAGGCCTGCGGACTCATCGTCTGGCTGCCGCAGTGGAAGCAGATGCCGAGCGCGTCGGCCGCCTGGCGGGCGGCGAACAGCAGTTCCCTTGTCTCGCCCGGCACCGCGCCGAACTTGGCGGCGAGGCTGAGCTTGGCATGCTCGCCCGGGACGCGCAGCCGAACGCAGAGCGTCAGGTCGGTCGCCTCGCCATCCGGCCCGGCGGTGGCGCGCAGGATTTTCTCCAATTCCTCGATCGAATCGAGGCTGAAGGTGCGGACACCGTGGGTGTGATACGCCTCGGCGATGGCTTCCTCGGCCTTCACCGGGTGCATGAAGCACAGCACGGCTTCGGGCAGCAGGCGCGCGACGAGGCGCACCTCGGCGATCGAGGCGACGTCGTAATGCGTGATGCCGCTGTCCCACAATTCGTGGATCAGATCGGGCGACGGATTGGCCTTCACCGCATAGAGCGACTTGCCCTGAAACTTCTCCACGAAGAAGCGGGCAGCGCGGCGCGCGGCGTGCGGGCGCGTGATCGTCACCGGGGCGACCGGGCGTCGGGCAGCGATGGCGACAACGGCGTCGTTGTCGATGGAGGCAGCTAGCCCCAGCGCGTTATGATGCTTGTGCAATTCAAGGGACCTCCGGGAGCCTGTTCGGCAATTGTTGCAAAAAGCTGCCTTGCGGTTGGAAGTCCCCATGGGGCAGCGAGGGGCGCGATATATGGAGGGGGGTCCCCCCTGTAAAGTTGCAATTTGACGACGGCGGAAATTTATCCGGAAGGCAGGGTCGAACGTGACGGAAGAGCGGCAGGATAAGCGGAAAATCCCCGATCGCGCCGGGGTGCTGGCGGCGATGGAGCGGGTGCGCGGCGTGGTGACGGAGACGCCGCTGCTGCCGTTCGAGGCGCTGGGGCGGCGCTGGTGGCTGAAGGCCGAATCGCTGCAATTGGGCGGCGCGTTCAAGCTGCGCGGGGCCTACAATCGGCTGGCACAGGTGGCGGAAGGCGATCGGGCATGCGGCGTCGTCGCTTTCTCCTCGGGCAATCATGCGCAGGGCGTGGCGCGCGCCGCGAAGATGCTGGGGATGCCGGCGGCGATCGTGATGCCCGCCGACGCGCCGCAGGTGAAG
>CAXTMT010000135.1:0-7214 GCA_964245355.1 uncultured Sphingomonadaceae bacterium | reverse complement strand
GGGGAGGGGCTTATTTTTGTCACGCCCTAATCATGCCACGTCACGCCATCGCGCTCGGTGAGTGCAATCGCAGCAGCAGGCCCCCAGGTTCCCGCCGGATACGGTTTAGGCTCCAGCCCCGCCTCGTCCCAGCCGCGGCGGATCGCATCGATCCACTGCCACTGCGCCTCCACCTCGTCGCGGCGGACGAACAGCGTACTCTCGCCCTCGATCAGATCGATCAGCAGCCGCTCGTAGGCGATGCGGCGGCGGACGTCGGCAAAGGCGTTGGCGTCGCGGATGTCGAGATCGACTTCGCGCAGGCGAATGCCCTGGCGATCGAGCCCCGGCTGCTTGGCCATGATCGCGAGGCGGACATTTTCCTCCGGCTGGATCGAGATGATCAGCCGGTTCGCGCGCAGATGGGCGCCGCGCCCGGCGAAGATCGAATGCGGCACGGGGCGGAACTGGATGATGATCTCGGAGACGCGCGCGGGCAGGCGCTTGCCGGTGCGCAGATAGAAGGGCACACCCTTCCAGCGCCAATTGTCGACATGCGCCTTCAGCGCCACGAACGTCTCGGTGCGCGACATTTGGCCGAGCTCTTCGAGATAAGCGGGCACCGGTGTGCCCGCGATCGCGCCGGCGACGTAGCGGCCGATCACGCTTTCCTTCGCTGCATCGAGCGGGCGCAGCGAGCGCAGCACCTTCACTTTCTCGTCGCGCACGTCATCGGCTGCGAAACGCGCGGGCGCCTCCATCGCCACGAGGGCAAGCAGCTGGAGCATATGGTTCTGCACCATATCGCGCAGACTGCCCATGCCGTCGAAATAGGAGGTGCGCCCTTCGAGACCCACGGTTTCCGAGACGGTGATCTGAACATGCTCGATGCCCTGCGCATTCCAGAGCGGTTCGAACATCAGGTTGGCGAAGCGCAGCGCGAGCAGGTTCTGCACCGTCTCCTTGCCGAGATAATGGTCGATGCGGAAGGTGCGCTCCTCGGGGAAGACGCGGGCGACGGCATCGTTGATCTCGCAGCTGGAGGCGAGATCCTGGCCAAGCGGCTTTTCGAGCGCCAGACGCACGGCGTCGCCCGTCAGCCCGGCCTGCTCCAGCCCGGCGATCGTCGGTTCGAACAGAGAGGGTGCGGTCGAGAGGAAGATCGCGACTCCGCCGGCCACGCGCGGACCGACCTTGTCTCCCAAGCCCTTGAAGGTCGCAGGGTCCGATGCGTCGGCAGCGACGTAGGAGAGACGACCGAGAAAGCGATCGACCACCGCCGCATCCAGCTTGCGCTCCTCGGCGATCGGGGTGACCGCCTTGCGCGCCTCCGCGCGAAGGCCTTCGTCGCCGATGTCATGGCGGGCGGTGCCGACGATCGTCAGCCCGGCCGGCAGCAAACCGTCCGCATCGAGGCCGAACAGGCTCGGCAACAACATCCGGCGCGACAGATCGCCGGTGACGCCGAACAGCAGCAGGGTCTCGGCGGCGGTGCCCATCTTATTTCCTCGGTGCGTAGAGCACGTCGAGCCCGGCCGGCCCCTTGCCCATCCGCTCGAGGTGGGGATAGCGCAGGCCACCGTTCCACTGGACCTGCACGGTGCGGAACGCTTCGCCCTGCTTGATCAGCAGAGCGATCGGCCTGGTGCCGCCCTTGGCCGCGGTGATCGCGGCTTTCAGATCGTCGTCCGAATAAGCCTCACCGTCGATCGCCATGAGGGTCGCTCCGGCGCTGATCCCGGCGGCGAAGGCGGGGCCGTCCCACATCACGCCGGTGACCCTGCCTTCCTTGCCGATCCACAGGCCGATCGAATAGCTGAGATCGATCGAGTCCTTGGCGCCCTCGCGGCTCTTCCAATACGCGCCGGGCTTGTCGGTGTAGACCAGCTTATAGCCGCCGCCGCTGATGCCGCCGAGCGGCGCCTTGGGGGCGACCTGGTAGACGCGCTGGTTGAGATAAGTCGCCCAATCGTAAGGAACGATGCCGTCCAGCGTCGTCGCGATGTCATCGACCGTGTAGGTCAGCTCACCCCAGTCGCGATCCTTCACACCGAAGAAGGCGCGGGCGAAATCGTCCATCGATTTCTTGCCGCCCGATTTGGCGCGGAGCATCGCGTCGATCTCGGTCCAGATCAGCTGGCCTTCGCGATAATAATCCTCGGCGCGCTGATAGCTCTGCCAAGGCTCGGGATGGCGGTTGGAGATAATCTCCTCGTTGGTCGTGTCGATCAAAGGCCGCCACGCGCGGCCCGCCTGCGTATCGTAGAGCGCGGCCACGTAAGCCAGCGTATCGAGCGCATCCTGCTTCGAGACGAGGCCCGATCGCGCGGCCAGCACCGCGCCCCAGAATTGGGTCTGGCCTTCGTACACCCAGAGCAGGCTGTTCTGCATCCTGGTGCGATAATCGGGGGTCCACAGATCGGCCGGGCGGCGGAATTTGCCGTTCCAGCTATGGGTGTATTCGTGGGTGAGCAGATCGCGGAGGGCGACATGATCATCCCAATTCAGGAAATAATCGGCGGGCGCCTGATTCTCGGAAGAGCGGTGATGCTCCAGCCCGAAGCCGTCGATCCGATCGGAGATGGCGAACAGGTAATCGTAATGGTCGTAATGCCGGGCGCCGAACAGCTTCGTCGCCTGGCTGACGATCGCTTTATGTTTGGCCAGCACCTCGGGCGAGATCGCCAGTTCGTCGGGGCGTTCGGCGAACAGGTTCAGCGTCACGTCGGGCGAGAGCGTCTCGCCGCGATAATGAAGGCCGGCGAACACCGGCGAATCGGCCAGCGTATCGAGCGCGACCGGCGCGTAACGCACCGTGCCGCCCGTCGCGGTCGACGGGCCGGAAGGGCGGAGCGCCGTCGCCGAGGTCCAGCCCGTAGGAAAAGTCGCGCTCGGCTGCACCAGTATCTGGCGGGTATAATATCCCGCCGGGTAAAGGACGTTGGCGATCCATTCGAGCGCGACGATGTGCGGTGTCATCACCACCGGACCCTGGCTGTCGGCGGTGGCGGAGAGGAACTGAAAGCGCGCCTCGATGCCGGTGACGCCGGCGGGCACATCGACATGGAAAGCGTAGACGTCGGTGGGATCGCGCTTCCACGGCAGGGTCTGGCCGTTCGCGGTGATCACCAGCCCGGCAATCTTGTCGATCTCGCCCTGCGGTGCATGGTCGCCGGGCAGCCATGCCGGATACAGCAGGGTCAGCGGGCCGGGCACGACCGGGATCGTCTCGCTGACACGGAAGATGCGCCTGGCGGTGTCGCTGGCATCGACCGTGAGCTGGATCGTACCGGGGTAGGGCACGTCCCTGGCCACCGGGATCGTCTCGACGATCGGCGCCTTTATAGGCTTGCTGGTGCCGGTAGCCGCCGGATCGCTCTGCGCCAGCGCGACGGTCGCGAGAAGGGGCAGGGTGAGCGTCGCTGCGATGCGGTGAAGAATCGTCATGCACTCCGCTTGCGACGGTCGGCCAAAGCTGTCCACCCCGTTCGCCTCCGCGGCGAGAGGACTCGGACGGGTGGTTGTTCCCTAAGCTCACACGAGCCCGTTCCCTTCAGGGGGAGGGGTTTAGGGCACCTCATCCCCCGCCCAGCACGTTGATCGAGAAAGCGATGATGCCGATGTTGAAGATGAACGCGGCGAGGCAGTGCGCGGTTACCGCCTTGCGGATGTGCCGGCTGGAGATGTTCACGTCCGAAGTCTGGAAGGTCATGCCGAGACAGAAGGCGAAATAGATGAAATCCCAATAATCGGGCTCGGGCGTCTCGGGGAAGGACATGCCGCCTTCGTCCTTCCCGTCGCCATCGGCATCGCCGTAGAACATGTGGGCATAATGCAGCGTGTACATCATGTTGCTGAAGATCCACGCCAGCGCGAGCGTTCCGATGATCAGCGCGATCGCACCGTGCTTGGCCGCGCCCTTCTGCGAAAGTTCGGAGGCGATGGCGACGAGGATCGCGATCGTGACGATGGCGGTGATGCCGAGCAGCAACGGCCGATTGGCGTCATTCTGCTTGGAGGCTTCGCGCATCCGATCGGGCTGGCTGCACAGCAGCGGATAGATGGAGACGAGGAATTCGATCGTCGCGACGTCGAACGCGGCCATCCCGCCTTCCCGCCAGCCGAGCGCCGGCACGGCGATCGCCGCACCGATCACCGTGAGCGCCATGAAGACGAGGAAGCGCGGGGGCGCGATCTTGCGGCCGATCTGCCAACCCGTTCCGCCTGCCATGCTCACTCTCCCCACGTCGCGCTGGACGTTACACCATCGTACCAAACGCGGAAGTCAGTCTCGGGTGCCCAGCGCCTCGGCGATCAGCTTGCGGCTGTTGGCGAGGCCGTAGAGCGCGATGAAGCTGCCCATGCGCGGGCCTTGGCTGGAACCGAGCAAAGTCTCGTAGAGCGCCTTGAACCAATCGCGCAGGGCTTCCTTGCCGTAATGCGTTTTGCCGACTTCATAGACCTCGTTCTGGAAGGCCTCCGCATCCGCCTCGGCCGGCAACGCCGCCAAGTGCGCATCGAGATCGGCGAGCGCAGCCGCTTCCTTCGCATCGGGCGCGCGGCGCAGCAGCGTCGGCGCGACATGATCGCGGTGGAAGGCGATGGCGTGGCCGATCAGCGGCGCCAGTTCGGGATTCGACGCCGCATCGGTGCCGGGGCGGTAGCGCGCGAGATAGGTCCACACCTGCTCCGCCGTCGCCTCCGCGCCGAGCACGCCGACCAAGTTGAGCAGCAGGCTGAAGCTCACCGGCGGCAATTGCTCCGGCCCGGCGCCGTTGTGGATATGGTGGACCGGATTCGCGATGCGCTGCTCGATCGCCTGGCCGGCATAGTCGCTGACCGACTTCCAATAATCGTCGATCGCGCGCGGGATCACGCCCATGTGGAGCTGCTTGGCGCGCTTGGGCTCGCGGTAGGCGAAGTAAGCGAGGCTCTCGGGCGGGCCGTAGGTCAGCCATTGCTCCAGGCTCAGGCCATTGCCTTTCGACTTCGAGATCTTCTCGCCATTCTCGTCGAGGAACATCTCGTAATTGAAGCCCTCCGGCGGCTTGATGCCCAGGATGCGGGCGATCTTTGAGGATTGGACGACCGAATCGATCAGATCCTTGCCCGCCATCTCGTAATCGACGCCGAGCGCGACCCAGCGCATTGCCCAGTCGACCTTCCATTGCAGCTTGGCCTGCCCGCCCAGCGCCGAAGCCGTGATCGTCTCGCCAGCGGGGTTGGTGTAGCGGATCGTCCCCGCGTCGGCATCGATCACCTCGACCGGCACCTGCAGCACGATGCCCGAGCGCGGATCGATCGGCAGCACCGGCGAATAGGTCGCCTGCCGCTCGGCGCGCAAAGTCGGCAGCATCACGCCCATGATCGCGTCATAATGCCGCAGCACACTCTTCAGCGCCTCGTCGAAAGCGCCGGCGCGGTAGCGTTCGGTCGAGGAGACGAATTCATAGTCGAAACCGAAGCGATCGAGAAAATCGCGCAGCATCGCATTGTTGTGGAAAGCGAAGCTCTCGTTGCTGCCGAACGGATCGGGGATCTGGGTCAGCGGCATGCCGAGATGGCGGCGCAGCATCGCCTGGTTCGGCAGATTGTCCGGCACCTTGCGCAGGCCGTCCATGTCGTCCGAAAACGCGATCAGCCGCGTCGGCACGTCCGAGAGCGCCTCATAGGCGCGGCGCACCATCGTCGTGCGCAGCACTTCGTTGAAGGTGCCGATGTGCGGCAGGCCCGAGGGACCGTAACCGGTCTCGAACAGCACATGGCCCTTCGCCGGCGCACCATCCCGGTAGCGCGCCAGCAATTTGCGCGCTTCCTCGAACGGCCAGGCCTTGGAGGCGAGCGCGGCGTCGCGAAGCTCGTTTGCCATCTGTTCCCGTATCGCTTACCTTGAAGGGCATGGCCTTTAGGGAAGCGGCGGGGCTGTGCAAAGCCTCTGAGGTTCCTCCCCTGCAAGGGGAGGTGGCATGGCGAAGCCATGACGGTGGGGCGTCACCGGCACCGACGATGCGCGCCGCCTCGACTGGCTACACCCCGCCGTCACGCCTCGGGCGCGACAGTTCTCCCTGCAGGGGAGGATTTTAGCCATGGAAATCCTGTCTCCCGAGGTTCAGCTTCCCATCCCCTACGTCCGCCGGCTCGATCACATCGCCGAGCAGACGCGCTATGTCGCCCGCCCCGGGCTGCGCGCTTTGCCCTCGGGATCGCTGACCGTCGGCGCTTTCGTTGGCATGCAGCTGACCTCGCTCGTCATCCTGCTGTGGGCGATCTGGTGGCCCGAGCCGAGCAGCCGGAGCGACTGGATTTTCTGCATCGGCATCTCGGCCGTGATGTTCGCCCTGGTGGTGATCGTCACCGCCTTGCTGCTGCGCCGCCATCCGGGGTTCGCGCTCGCCGTGCTGCGCGCGCCGTTCATCCGCCTGACCGTCACCGATCGGCGGATCGTGTGGAGCCTGCCGTGGGACCGCACCCCGCTGATGGCGATCGGGCGCGAGCGCGTGACGGGCGCGATCCTCGGCTCGCTCGACCGGTCGGGCGCGGGCAGCGCGGCGGTGATGCTGGTGCCCGGCGATCCCTGCGCGGACATCGACGGGGCGCTGCACTTCGATCGGCTGCCCCAAGTGGTGCGTTTCCTAGAGGCCTTGGGTCCTGCGTAAGCCGCAGCATGTTCGCCCCATCCCTCCAAATCCCGCTCATCCTGAGTAGCCGTCGCGCAGCGGCGCAAGCCGCGTATCGAGCGGGCGTATCGAAGGAGGCTGGCTGGGCATGTCCTTCGATACGGCCCCTCGATACGCCTCTGCGAGGCTGCTCGGTCCCTACTCAGGATGAGCGGGGGTCGAGGATATGATGGCGACGAACAGTTTCTCCCCACCGCTTCCCGCGCTCCACGCCACGCATGCCGGTATCTGGCTGTCCGACGGCGACGGCCAAGCGCAGCAGATCGGCCGGGGCGCGGCGCTGTCGCAGCTCGCCTCGACGCCGACGATCGTCCTCAACGCGCCGCTCGTCGCCGCGCGGCTGGGGATGGCGGAATTGTCGGGGCTCGACCTGCTCGAACTGTTCGCCTTTCTTCACCCGGCGCGCTTCGCCGTGCCGACACCCGCCGGATTGGCGCGCGCGCTCGGCCTGGCACCGCCCGAGGAGGAGTCGGGCGCGGCGGCTTTCCTCCAGCAGGCGGCGGCCACGCTGCTCGCTACGCTCGGCACCGACTGGCCCGAGCGCGAGGGGGGGTGGAG
>CAXTMT010000134.1:0-7288 GCA_964245355.1 uncultured Sphingomonadaceae bacterium | reverse complement strand
GGATATGCCGTGGGCGCTGGTGCCGTTCGCCTTGGCGGGAGCGTGGGACGCCGGGCTCGCGGCGGTCGCGGCCTATGCGGTAGGGTCACTCGGCTGGGCGATGGCGCGGCTGGTGCGGATCACGCGACGCTGAGTCAGCCACTGATCAAATAATCCCGTCCGGAGTTTATTCTTCGGCGTCAGATGCGCATCAGCGCGACATCGACGATCGGCTTCTTGCCCGTCCACTGCGTCGCCTTGCGGCGCACCGCGAGGCGGATCGCTTCCTTCAGCTTGGGTTCGTCGCGCGGGCCATCGGTGGCAGCCTTGCGCGCGGCGTCGCGGACGGCAGCGATGAAATCGCCCTTGTCCTCTTCCACCGGTACTCCCTGCAGGCTCACCGCCGGATCGCCGACGACGCGGCCCTTGGTCAGCGCCACCGTCACCGTGACCACGCCGTGGAGGCCGATCTTGCGTCGCTCGTTCATCGTCGACCCATCGGCGGGGAGGATGACGTCGCCGTCGAGCACCAGTCGCCCGGCGCGCTCGGTGCCGATCTTCTTCGGGCCGTTCGGGGCTAGGCGCAGCACGTCGCCATTCTTCTGGACGATACCCTTGGGGATGCCTTCGGAGAGAGCGAAGCGCTCCTGCTCGGCCATGTGACGCATCTCGCCGTGGACGGGCAGGATGATCTCGGGCCGGATCCACTTGTACATCAGCGCGAGCTCGGGCCGTCCGGGGTGGCCCGAGACGTGGACGTGCGCCTGGCGATCGGTGATCATCTCGACGCCCTTGGCGGCGAGCGTGTTCTGGATGCGGCCGATCGCCATTTCGTTGCCGGGGATCTGCTTGGACGAGAAGACGACGAGATCGCCTTCCGACAATTTGATCTGGTGGCTGTCGTTGGCGACGCGGGCGAGCGCGGCGCGCGCCTCGCCCTGGCCGCCGGTGGCGATGATCATCACCTCTGACGGGGGCAGGCGCATCGCCGCATCGAAATCGATCGTCGGCGGGAAATCGGGAAGGTAGCCGACCGCCTTGGCGACCTTGATGATCCGATCGAGCGAGCGCCCGGCGACGCAGAGCTGCCGTCCGCAATCCACCGCGACCTCGCCCAAAGTCTGCACACGCGCGGCGTTGGAGGCGAAGGTGGTGACGAGCACACGCCCGGTCGCCGCCGAGATCACGCCGTCGAGCCCCTCGCGCACCGCCGCTTCGGAGCCCGAGGCGGTGTCGTTGAACACGTTGGTCGAGTCGCAGACCAGCGCCAATATGCCCTTATCTCCGATCTCGGTCAGTTCGGCGGCGGTGGAGGGGGTGCCGAGCAACGGTTCCTCGTCGATCTTCCAGTCGCCGGTGTGGAAGATGTTGCCGTAGGGCGTCTCGATCAGCAGCGCATTGCCCTCGGGGATCGAGTGGGCGAGCGGCACATAGGTGAAGCCGAACGGCCCGAGCTGGAAGCTGCTGTCGCGATCGATGACCTTGAGCTTCACCTTGTCGGCGATGCCCTCTTCTTCCAGCTTGCCGCGGATGAGGCCGGCGGTGAACGGCGTCGCATAGAGCGGTACGCCGAGATCGGCGGCGAAATAGGGCAGCGCGCCGATATGATCCTCATGGCCGTGGGTCAGCACGATGCCGATCAGATCGTCGATATTGTTCTCGATGAACTCCAGATCGGGCAGGATCAGATCGATGCCCGGATAGCCGGGATCGGCGAAGGTGAGGCCGCAATCGACCATCACCCATTTGCCCTGGCAGCCGTAGAGATTGACGTTCATGCCGATCTCCCCCGATCCGCCGAGCGCGAGGAAAAGCAGTTCGTTGCCGGGTTTGGTCATTGGATTCCGATTGAGAGGCGCGGGCGCGCGCTGGGGTGGCGGATCAACGCCTTTGCCAGCCCCTTAGGCCAGCAACCGCAGAAGCGCAAAGAAAGAGCGCTCTGCTTGGCGTTTCGGTAATGCTGAAACGCGTACCATCCGCGTCAGCGGATCAAAATATGACAATTTCGCTGCCTTTGTTGACCGCTTGCCAACCTGTTTACCCGGCGGTAGAGAACCGCCGTCCCCGACGCGCGGCACGCGAGGGATGGACGGGCCACAAGAGCCTGCAAAACTGGAGAGGATGCCGCCACCTACGGGGAATTGTAGCCCGGCAGCCGCCCCCGGCACCGGGCTACTTTCGTATCCGCCCTCTGCTATAGCGCCCGCGATGCCTGTAAAACCTGACCCCAAGAGCTTCCACGTCAAGTCGTTCGGCTGTCAGATGAACGTCTATGATGGTGCGCGCATGGGCGAATTGCTCGAAGCGCAGGGGCTGGTCGCGGTCGATGGCGACAGCGCCGATCTGGTGGTGCTCAACACCTGCCACATCCGCGAGAAGGCGGCCGAGAAGGTCTATTCGGACATCGGCCGGCTGCTGAAGCGCGCCAAGGCATCCGGGCGGCCCAAGCCGATGATCGCGGTCGCGGGCTGCGTCGCGCAGGCGGAAGGCGCCGAGATTCCGCGCCGCGCACCGGCGGTGGACGTGGTCGTCGGTCCGCAAGCCTATCACAACCTTCCGGCGTTGGTCGCGCAGGCGGCGTCGGGGGCCAAGGCGTTCGACACCGCTATGCCCGCCGCGTCCAAGTTCGATGCCTTGCCCGCGCGGCGCAAGCAGAGCCCGTCCGCCTTCCTCACCGTGCAGGAAGGGTGCGACAAATTCTGCACCTATTGCGTTGTGCCCTACACGCGCGGGGCCGAGGTCTCGCGGCCGTGGGCGGCGGTGATCGACGAGGCGAAGGCGCTGGTCGACGGCGGCGCGCGCGAGATCACCCTGCTCGGCCAGAACGTCAACGCATGGATCGATGGCACGCGTGGCCTGCACGATCTGATCGAGGCGCTGGCGGCGCTGCCCGGCCTCGCCCGCATCCGCTACACCACCAGCCACCCGAACGACATGAGCGACGGGCTGATCGCCGCGCACCGCGATGTCGAGAAATTGATGCCCTTCCTCCATCTCCCCGTGCAGTCGGGCAGCGACCGTATCCTCAAAGCCATGAACCGCGCGCACGACGTCGCCGGCTATCTCAAGCTGATCGATCGGGTCCGCGCGGTACGCCCCGACATCGCCGTCTCGGGCGATTATATCGTCGGCTTCCCCGGCGAGAGCGAGGCGGATTTCGCGGCTACGCTCGATGCCGTCCGCGCCGTGGGTCACGCGCAGGCGTTCAGCTTCAAATACAGCCCGCGCCCCGGCACCCGCGCCGCGACGATGGGCGATCAAATCGCGATGCAAGTGATGGACGAACGGCTCCAGCGGCTCCAGGCGCTGCTCGCCGACCAGCAGCTGGCGTTCAATCGCGCCACCGTGGGCCGGACGTGCGACATCCTGATCGAGCGCAAGGGCAAGCAGCCCGGCCAGATGCTCGGCAAATCCCCCTGGCTGCAATCGGTGCTGATCGACGGCGGCGCGATCGGCGATCCGGTAACGATCGAGATCGTGGGCGCCGGGCCGTTGAGTTTGGTCGGTGAGGTAAAAGAGCCCTCTCCCTTGAGGGAGAGGGAGCTATGATGCCCTAATCCCGCACCCACCGTGCGAAGATCGCCGTGGGCAGCAGCAACCCGCGCGCTTCCTCGCGCACCGCCATCTCGCCCACCTCGACCCGGCCGCCGAGATCGGCCGTCAACTGGCGCAGCAATTCGCCGATCGCCAGCGCCGACAGCCGCACCGCATAGACGGTCAGCACCAGGAATTTCGACTTCTCGTCGAGCAATTGCCGGCAATGTGCCAGCAGGCCGTAAAGATGATCCTCGATCCGCCAGATCTCGCCATCGGGGCCGCGGCCGAACTTGGGCGGATCGAGCATGATCCCGGCATATTTCCGCTCGCGCCGCACCTCGCGCGCGGCGAACTTCACCGCATCGTCGACCATCCAGCGGATCGGCCGATCGGCCATGTCGGAGAGGAAGGCGTTGCCCTTGCCCGCCTCGACCGATTTCTTCGAGGCGTCGACATGGGTGACGCGCGCGCCCTTGGCGGCCAGCGCGAGGCTGCCGACGCCGGTATAGCCGAACAGGTTGAGCATCTCGTCGCCCTCGGCGGTGCGATCGCGCATCCACGCCCATTGCGGCGCCATGTCGGGGAAGAAGGCGAGGTGGCGGAAGGGGGTGTTCTGGGCGAGCAGGCGCACCTCCTCCCAGCGCACATGCCAGCCGCCGCGCGGCACATCGCGGCTGAGATGCCACTTGCCCCCGCCATCCTCGTCCGACGCGGCGATGAAATCGCCATCGGCGTCCCAGTCGGGCGCGGCGGGCCTCCACATCGCCTGCGGCTCGGGTCGGATGAAGCGGAACCGCCCGAAACGCTCGAGCTTGCGGCCGTGGCCGGAGTCGATGAGGCCGTAATCGTCCCAGGGTTCGGTGACGAGGGTGAGCAAGTTCACGCAGATCCTCCCCGGCACGGGGAGGGGGACCAGCCGGAGGCTGGTGGAGGGGGCGTACGGCTGGACGATGCCCTCGCAGAGAGCCTCCTCCACCACGCGCTCCGCGCGCGGTCCCCCTCCCCGTGCCGGGGAGGATCGAAACCCATCACGCCGCCGCCTTAAGCTTGCCGCCGACGGTCGCCAGCGCTTCCCCACCCGACAGAGCTTTGACCGCAGCACCGCGCGCTTGCGCCACCGTCACCGCCTCCAGCTCCGCCACCGTCTCGGTCGGCGACACGATGCGGCCGTGCACCTGGATCGACCTGGCGAGATGATCCGCCCGCGTCGCCACCGATTCGAGGCCCATCAGCAGCCCGGCCTTCGCCTGCGCCCGCGCGCGATCGAGTTCGGCCTGATCGAGCGTTTCGGCGGTGCGGGCCAGCACTTCACGGCTCAGCTTGAGCGCGGCGGCGCCATCGGCGCGGGCGGCGGCGCAATAGACGCCGAACAGGCCGGTCTCGGCGTAGCTGTGGGTCCAGCTGTAGATGGAATAGGCGAGGCCACGCTCCTCGCGCAGTTCCTGGAACAGCCGCGACGACATGCCGCCGCCCGCCGCCGAGGACCAGAGCGAAAGCGCATGGGCGTCGGGATGGGTGTGGCCGAGCCCCGGATGCGCCAGCGCGACGTGAAGCTGATCGAAGCGGCGCACGTCGTGGTGAAGACCGCCCACGAAGCGCGCAGGCGTGGTCGCAGGCGCGGCGCCGGGCGCCATATCGCCGAACAGTTTCTCCGCCAGCGCCAGCAACGCCGCGCCATCCACCTTGCCCGCCGCGCACAGCACGAGGCTTTCGGGGCGATAGTGCGTGTCGAGCCAGCCTTGCAGCGCGCCCGTGTCGATCGTGTTGATGGTGGGCTCGTGGCCCAGCACCGGCTCGCCCAACCGATCGCCGGCGAAGGCGGCGGCCTGGAGGTGATCGAAGATGATGTCGTCGGGCGTATCGCGCGCCTCGCCCAGTTCGGCGAGCACCACGCTCTTTTCGCGGCCCAGTTCCTCGGCGTCGAAATGCGGGCGGCGGATCAGGTCGGCGATCACTTCGGCGCCGAGCGGCAGATCGTCGGCGAGGCAGCGCGCCTGAAAGACCGTGTGATCGCGCGTCGTCCAGGCGTTGAGCGCCCCGCCCTTGTCCTCGATCGCCTCGGCGATCTGGCGCGCCGATCGCTCGCCCGCGCCCTTGAACACCATATGCTCGACCATGTGGGCGAGGCCGGTCAGCCCCTCGGGCTCGGAGCGCGCGCCGACATCGGCGTAGAGCCCGATCGCGCAGGTCTCGACCCCCGCCATCGGCTCGACCGCGACGGTGAGCCCATTGGCGAGGCGATGAAGGTGAGCGCTCACGCCGGCACCGCCCGTTCGGCGATGAACGCCTGCACCGCGGCGATGTCGTTCGGCAGCGTGTCGTAGCGTTCGCTGCGCTCGAACAGATCGCCGACGCGGGACGGCAATTGCGGGCGGTGGCCGGTGGCGCGCTCGACCGAATCGGGGAATTTCGCCGGATGGGCGGTGGCGAGGGTGACGATCGGCACATCGGCAGGCAGGTCGCTCGCGTGGGCGGCGGCGAGGCCGATCGCGGTGTGCGGATCGAGCAGTTCGCCCGATTCCTCCCACGTTGCGCGCATCGTCAGCGCCATCGTGTCGGGATCGATGCGGGCGCTGGTGAACAGGCCCGCCGCCTCGGCGCGCATCGCGGCGGGGATCGCGAGCGCGCGGGTCGATTCAAAGCCCTGCATGGCGGCGGTCAGCGCGATGCCGTCGCGGGCGTGGAGATCGAACAGCAGCCGCTCGAAATTGGACGAGACCTGGATATCCATCGAGGGCGCGGCGGTGGGCGAGACGGCGCCGACCGAATAATCGCCCGCCGACAGTGCACGGTGGAGGATATCGTTGACGTTGGTGGCGACGATCAGCCTGGCGATCGGCAGCCCCATCCTGGCGGCGACATAGCCGGCGAAGACGTCGCCGAAATTGCCGGTCGGCACCGCGAAGGCAACCGGCTTCTCCGGCGCGCCCAGCCGCACGGCGGCGTAGAAATAATAGACGACCTGCGCCATCAGCCGCGCCCAGTTGATCGAATTGACCGCCGACAGCGCGAAACGATCGGCAAACGCCCGGTCGGCGAACATCCGCTTCACCATCGATTGCGCATCGTCGAAACTGGCGCCGTCGAGGGAGATATTGTGGACGTTGGGCGCGAGCACCGTGGTCATCTGCCGGCGCTGGACTTCCGACACGCGGCCGGCCGGGTGGAGCATGAAGATATCGACCTTGGCGCGCCCGGCGAGCGCGTCGATCGCCGCCGAGCCGGTGTCGCCGCTGGTCGCGCCGATCACGGTCAGGTGGGTGTCGCGGGTCGAGAGGAAGCGTTCGAACAGCAGGCCGAGCAATTGCAGCGCGACATCCTTGAAGGCGAGTGTCGGCCCGTGGAACAGCTCGAGCAGCCAGTTGCGCTGGTCGAGCTGGACGAGCGGGGTAACTGCGGCGTGGCTGAAGCGGCCATAGGCCTGGGTGCACAGGGCGGTCAGTTCTTCACGGCTGAGCGCATCGCCGACGAACGGCGCCATCACCCGCACCGCGGTCTCGACATAGGAGAGGCGGGCGAGGCTCGCGATCTCGGTGTGCGAAAGGCTCGGCCAGCTATCCGGAACGTAGAGCCCGCCGTCGCTGGCGAGGCCGGCCAGCGTGACGCGCTCGAAATCGAGCGACGGTGCGCTCCCCCTGGTGCTGCGATACTGCATGGGGTCCGTTAACGGCGCGGCGGGCGGGGCGCAACCGAACGGGTGCGGCGCCACAAAGCGATGGCGTAGATGATCAAAGCGATGCCGGCGAACAGGAACCATTGCACGGCGTAGGAG
>CAXTMT010000133.1:0-7349 GCA_964245355.1 uncultured Sphingomonadaceae bacterium | reverse complement strand
CGCGACACCCCTCCGTCATCGCTGCGCGATGCCACCTCCCCTTGCAGGGGAGGATCGAACCAAATGTCGATACTCTCTAGGATACCCTGATAATGGCCAACGGGATCACGATCCGCCCGGTCGTCACCAAGGCGGACCGCAAGGCTTTCGTCGCGCTGCCCTTCCGCCTCTATGCCGACGATCCCAATTGGGTGCCGCCGCTCAAGGACGAGGCGCTCGGCCTGATCACGCCGGGCAAGAACCCCTTCTTCGAACATGCCACCGCGCAGCTCTATTTGGCCGAGCGCGGCGGGCAGGTCGTCGGGCGCATCTCCGCCTCGATCGATCACGCCTGGACGCCGATGCCGGTGCGCCAGGGCGGGGGCGCCGGCATGGGCAATTGGGGCTATCTCGATGCCGACGACAAGGAGATCGCCACCCGCCTGATCGACACTGCCGAGGGCTGGCTGCGCGAGCAGGGGGTGAAGCGTGTCTTGGCGCCGATCAGCATGTCGATCTGGGAAGAGCCCGGCCTGCTGATCAAGGGCCACGATCATCCGCCGACGGTGATGATGGGCTATGACGATGCCCGCTACGAGGCGTGGGTCGAAAGCGCCGGCTATGCCAAGGCCAAGGATCTCCACACCTGGGATCTGCCGACCGCGCCGCTGCCGCCGCTGATCGATCGCATCGTCAAATCGGGCGAGAAGAACGCGCGCATCCGCGTCCGCAAGGTCGACAAGCGCAAGTTCGCCGAGGAAGCCGGCGTCATCCTCGGCATCCTCAACGATGCGTGGAGCGACAATTGGGGCTTCGTGCCCTTCACCGCCAGCGAGATCGCCTTCGCCGGCAAGAAGATGAAACCGATCATCTTCAACGATCTCGTCCGCATCGCCGAATATGATGGCGAGCCCGCCGCCTTCATGATGACCTGGCCGAACCTCAACGAACTGCAGGCCGATCTCGACGGCAAGCTCTTCCCGTTCGGTTTCATCAAATTGCTCTGGCGGCTGAACGGCGGCTTTTCGGGCAAACCCAAGACGGAGAGCGTGCGCGTGCCGCTGATGGGGGTGTTGAAGAAATATCAGTCGAGCCGCCTCGCCAGCCAGCTCGCCTTCATGCTGATCGAACCCATCCGCCGCGCCTCCGCCGCCGACTTCGGCGCCCACCGCGCCGAGATCGGCTGGATCCTCGAGGACAATCAGGGGATGAACTCGATCGCCGAGACGATCGGCAGCAAGATCAACAAGACCTATCGCATCTACGAGAAAGCGATCTAGGGGCGCTCGCGGGTGACTGCCGTTCCGCACGTCGTCTCGCTGCTGCCGAGCGCGACCGAGATCGCCGTTGCGGTGGGTGTGCGGGAGGGCCTTGTCGGCCGCTCCCACGAGTGCGATTTCCCGCCCTTCGTCTCCGCCTTGCCGGTCTGTACCTCGACGAAGCTCGAAAAGGGGCTGACCTCGCTGCAGATCGACGATCGGGTGCAGGAGATCGTGCGGCAGGGGCTGTCGGTCTATGCGGTCGATGCGCCGCTGCTGCGGTCGCTGAAGCCCGACGTGATCCTCACCCAATCGCAATGCGCGATCTGCGCGGTCACGCCGCGCGATCTGGAGGAGGCGCTGTCCGACTGGATCGGCGCGCCGCCGATCCTGCTGTCGCTTGCGCCCGATACGCTCGGCGATGTGTGGGGCGATTTCCTGCGCGTCGGCGAAGCGGTCGGCGCGGTGGCCGCCGCCGAGGCGACGGTCGAGCAATTGCAGGCGCGGCTGGAAGGCCTGCGCGCGCCGGCTTCGGCGGTGCGGCCGACGGTGGCGGCGATCGAATGGATCGATCCGCTGATGGCGGCGGGAAACTGGGTGCCCGAACTGATCGCGGCGGCGGGCGGCGAGGCGTTGTTCTGCACCCCCGGCCGGCATTCGCCGTGGCTCGATTGGGCGGCGCTGGTCGCCGCCGATCCCGATCTGATCGTGATGATGCCGTGCGGCTACCAGATCCCGCAGACGCTCGCCGATCTCGCGCCGCTGACCGGGCGCGATGGCTGGCGCGATCTTTCCGCCGTGCGCCGGAACCGCGTGTTCGTCGCCGACGGCCACCATTATTTCAACCGCCCCGGTCCGCGCCTGGTCGAATCGGCGCGGATCATCGCGGAGACGATCGCGGCGGCGGACGGATCGGCCCGCGAGGGGCACGGCTGGGTCCGCTTGTGAGCGCACCGACGCCCGTCTTGATGTGCTGGAGCGGCGGCAAGGACAGCTGCGTCGCGCTCCACGATCTGCAACGCTCCGAAAGCCACGGCGTTCGTGGCCTTCTGACGACGATCACCCGCGATTACGGCCGGATCAGCATGCACGGCGTCCGCACCGCATTGCTCGAGCGGCAGGCAGCGGCGCTCGGCTTGCCCTTGATCCCGGTCTTCATCCCCGCGCAAGCCTCGAACGACCTCTACGAAGAGGCGATGACCGCAGCGCTGATTGCCCAGGCAGAAACTGGCATCGATACGGTCGCGTTCGGCGATCTCTTCCTCGAAGACATCCGTGCCTATCGTGAGCGGATGCTGGCCCCGCTCGGGCTGGAACCGATCTTCCCGGTCTGGGGCCGCGACACGCGGGCCTTCATCGCGGATTTCATCGCCGCCGGCTTTCGCGCCATCCTGGTCTGCGTCGATCTCGCCAAGCTCGACGCTTCCTTCGCCGGGCGGCTGATCGACGCCGATCTGCTCGCCGATCTGCCGCCGGGGATCGATCCCTGCGGCGAGAATGGCGAATTCCACACCTTCGTCTACGATGGCCCAAACTTCGCCGCGCCGGTCGCCTTTACCCTCGGTGAGCGGGTGATCCGCGACGGTTTCGCTTACTGCGATCTGCTGCCCGCTTAGGCTCAGACCGGAGCAACTTCGCCCGCCTTACCGCCGCTCATCCTGACTAGGGATCGAGTAGCGGCAGAGCGCGTATATGTGGTACGCGCGCATTCTAAGCAGCCTCGGCCTGCTCCTTCGTCACGCCATAAGCGCTGTCGAGATAGCGACCGGCCATCGTGTAATGTGCCTTCACCGCGGCGGGATGATCGGCCGCCTGGGCCAGTTCGAGTTCTTCCTCGGCGCGCTGGTAGAGGTAATTGGCATCGTCATCGGCGAAGGGCAAAGCTGCCGGGGTCTGGATCGAAGGCATTCTGGTTCCTGAACTTTTCTCGTTCGTCGTTCACCCACGCGGGTGGATCGCGGCCTCCCTGACAGGCCATCGTGACAGATCGGTGCACAAAACGGGGCAGTTCGGTTTTCGATCCTCCTTTCGTCGTGCCTGCATGATGCAGATTAATCCCTTTGCGCCAAACCGTTAGCCGACTGGCGTCGCCTCCTGTTTCGGCATCGCCGCATCATCGAGTTCGGCCGCGCGCTTGTAGGCGGGGCGCGCGGTCAGCCCGTCCCAATAGGCTTCGAAGACCGGCGTCTTCGGGATCGAGCCGAACCGCATTCCCCAGCCGATTTGCGCACCGAAATAGACATCGGCGGCGCTGAACCGGTCGCCCGCGATGAAGGGCCGATCGCCGACCGCTTTCTCCAGCGTCTCGATCACCAGATCGTAGCTGCCGTAGCCGACCATCGCGCCTTTGCCTTCGGGCACTTCGACGCCGAGCGACCGGTTGGTGATCGCCGCTTCGATCGGTCCGGCACCGAAGAACAGCCAGCGATAATAAGCGGCACGATCGGGCGAGCCGGGCGGCGGGGCGAGGTTCGCCTCGGGGAAGGCATCGGCCAGATAAGCGCAGATCGCCGCGCCCTCGGTCACCACCACATCGCCGTGGACCAAGGTCGGCACCTTGCCCATCGGGTTGAGCGCGAGGAATTCGGGGCTCTTCATCCCTTCGGGTTCGGCGCTGCCGTAGCCGAGATAATGGACCTGATACGGCTGGCCGACCTCCTCCATCATCCAGCGCGCGATGCGGCCGCGCGACATCGGATTGGTGTAGAGAATGAGGGTGGGCTGACCGGGCATTTGCGACTCTCCTGACTGAGATCGGCCTAGCGGAGACCGTCGGAAATGTCAAGAACAAAAGTGGAACGATGTTTCACGCTAGCGCCTTCTCCCTTGCGGGAGAGGGTTGGGTGAGGGTGGCCCGCACTGGATAGGGTGGTGCTCGCCTGCGCCTCGCCCCTCCCTCTCCCAAAACGGGAGAGGGGTTTAGCGGGCCGGATACCGCAAGCGCCCCAGAAACCGCGTCGCGCTGAAGTGGCGGTTCGGATCCGGCTTCAGCCGCGCCTTGACCTTCTCGAAGCGCATCACGTCGCCGATGCGGCGATCGAGGAAGGCGTGCGTGTCGGCACAGCCGTCGCTCGCATCGTCGAGGAAGGCGAGGATCGTGGCGCCATAGAGCGCCGCCAGCGTGGCGCGCTTGCTGTAATGCGCGAAGCCGGTCGCCTGGTCGCCGGCGTGGCGCCACATCACGTCTGCCGATCGCCACGAGAGTTTCGCCGCCGTCGGCACATGCAGCGGGTTCGCCAGCACGTTCAGCGCGCGGCGCAGCGCCTCGCGATCGGGGGCGACCGCCGCCAGCCGGGCACGGACCAAAGCGCCGATCCGTTCGCGCACCGGCATGGCGGCGATCGCCTCGGCGGGGACGGCGGCGATCATCCGCCGGTCGATCTCGGCGAACCACGCATCGATCATGTCGATCGCGCCGCCGGGAAAAGCGAGGCGCGCGCGATCGGCGGGGATGCCGAGAGACCGTGCGGCGGCGGCCAGCGCCTCCCCGCTCCAGCCGTCGAACGCCGCCTCGCCCGGCAACAGCGGCGCAAGCGCCTCGCGGAGTTCGTCGAGGGTCATGTCGAGGGCGGGTACGGAGTCGGTCATGCGGTTGAACTTAGGCCTGCCTCGGGAGCGGGCAAGGGCTTGCGGGTTTTCGTCTCCCGCACCAGCAATACGGCGGCGGCAATGCCCAGCGCCCCGACCGCATCCGCCACGCCCAGCCGCTCGCCATAGACCAGCCAGCCGATCGCGGAGGCGACGACCGGCTGGGTCAGCAGCAACAGCCCGACGACCAGCGGCGGGGCGCGCGAGACGCCGTAGATCAGCAGTCCCTGGCCGATCAGCTGACTGCCGAGCGTCAGCAGGAGGAGCGCGGTCCAGTCGTGCGGCCAGATCGGCTCGCCCAAGGCCCAGGCCGCCGCGAGCAGCAGCGGGGCTCCCGCCACGCCGCAGATCGCCAGGGTCGCGAACGGTCCGATACGCTCGCGCGAACGATCGATCGCGATCAGATAGCCGGTGTAGCAGAGGCCGGCGCCGATGCAGGCGATGTCGCCCATCAGATGCTCGGACGACAGGCTGTAGGAGCGGCCGAGCAGCAGGATCGTGCCGACGCTCGCCAGTGCCATCGCGGTCCATTGCGTCGCATGCGGCCACGTCCGCGCCGCCCAGAAACCGTAGAGCGGGAACAGCAGCGCCGTGATGTTGCCGAGCAGCGTCGCGTTGGCGAGGCGGGTGTGGAGGATGCCGATATGCCACATCGCCAGATCGGCGGCGAAGGCCACGCCGCCCAGCAGCACGAAGGTCGTCGGCCTGATCGCCGGCTTCGGGCGCTCGCTCACGCCGGTCACGATCAGAAAGATCGGCAGCGCCAGCACCAGCCGCCAGAAGCCCGCGGCAACCGGCCCGACCTCGCCCTGCGCCCGCGCCAGACGCACCAGCCACGGCCCGCAGGCCAGCGCCATGTTCGCGACCAGCAGCGCCGGCAGCGCGAAGTTTCGGGACCGCGAATCGGGCATGCGTCGCCCCTAACCTCTTATCCCGGCCGATGAACCCCTCGGTCGATCAATACCCCCCGATCGCCGCCGCGCTGCGCAGCAGGAATTTATCATATTCGCGCAGCAGCACGATCAGCCCGGGCTCGCTCGGCACCGGATCTGGCAGCAGGGCGACACCGTCGCGCTTCTCGCGGGCAAGTTCGAGGCGGGCGCGGGGCATGTGCCAATCGGTCGTCACCAGCCGGATCGAACGATAGCCGTGCGCCTCGATCCAGCGCGATGCCTCGTCGGCATTGGAGCGCGTGTCGACCGCTTCGTGGCCGAGATCGATCCGCGTCATCAGCTTTGGCGGGATATGGTAGACGGCGGCGAGCTCGCGCATGCCGACTTCGCGCGCCACGCCCGAGATCAGCATCCGCCGCGCTTTCTCGGCACGGAGCATCGCCAGGCCGCGCTGGAGCCGGCCTGGGCCGCCGGTCAGCACGATGATGCCGTCGGTCGTCTCGCCGTCGGCGGGGCGGGGGGTGACGAAGAGGGCGAAACCGAACGCCCACAGCAGGATCAGGGCTGCGAGGAGACGGCGGATCATGGCCGCCCGCGCAGCCCGCGCCATGCGGCGGCAGTCGCGCCGAGCCCGCCCAGCAGGATCATCGCGATGGGGGTCAGCGCCAGCATCGTCCAGTTCTGGAGCGAGAAGGCTTTCACGCCGCCAAGCTCGGCTGCACCGGCCTGCCAGAGGAATGGAACCGCCAACGCTGCGCCCACCACACTACCGATCAACACGCTGCGCAGCGTGTCGAAGATCATCAGCCGCAACGATTGGGCGTCGCTAGCTCCGAGGCGCTCCAGCAGTTCGATCGCCCTTGCCTGCTCGACCGAGCGTTCGCGCGTGGCGCCGATGGCGGTCGCGATAATGCCTGTGAAGGCCAGACCGGCGATCAGCCCGGCGATACGCGCAAGGTTTCGCAGACCATCGGTCGCCGGTGTCTCGGCGCGCCCGACACGGACGCCCGGCAAGCCTGCCAGCGCGTGGGCGAGCGGTGTTTGATCGGCGCCGGGCAGCAATTGCGCGTCGATCAGTGCGGGCAGGGGACCGTCCCCGATTTCGGACCGGACGATCGCCTCCGGGACGACGCGCACCTCGCCCAGATCGCCGCGCCCGCGCAGCATCGTTGCGATCGTCCGGGCGCGTCCCGCCTGCTGTTCCGGATCATCGGCCACCACGGCTATCGTAACCAGCCGACCGGCATTCTCGATCCGCAGCCGCGCACACTCGATCAGCAATCCCGCCCCGATCGCGAACATCGCAAGCGCGGTCAGCGCAGCGGCGGCGACGATGGTGGCGGTCCCCTCCATCTCGGCGACGGCGAAGGTCAGCCGCTTCATGCCGCCATCCCGACCAACCGGCCCTGCGCCAGCCGGAAATGCCGCGCGCCGGCCCAGTCGATCTCGTCGCGCGATGCGATCAGTACGCCGGCGCCGAGATCGAGCATCCGCTCCAGCAAGCGCCGCACCGCCGGCTCATCGACCATAACCGCGTCGAGCAGGATCAGATCAGGGCGCCCGATCAAAGCGCGGGCGATGGCGCCGCGCTCGCGCTCGCCACGCGACAGATCGGCCGGGCGTGCCGTCG
>CAXTMT010000132.1:0-7363 GCA_964245355.1 uncultured Sphingomonadaceae bacterium | reverse complement strand
CCGCCGAGCAGGATGCCGCGCCCGCCCTGCTCCTTTTCCAGATAATGCGCGCCGACCTGCACCGCCATGCGCCCCGCCACCTCGGACATCGGCTTCAACAGCGGCAGCGAGCGATCGTTCGCCGTCACCGTCTCATAAGCGATGCAGGTCGCGCCGGACTTCATCAGCCCCTCCGCCTGCGGCTTGTCGGCGGCGAGGTGGAGATAGGTGAACAGCAGATGGTGCGGCTTCAGCCGCGCGATCTCCACCGCCTGCGGCTCCTTCACCTTCACGATCATCTCGGCCTGCGCGAACACCGCATCGGCGTCGGCGACGATGCGGGCGCCGGCGTCGACATAATCCTGATCGTCGAAATCGATGCCGCCGCCCGCCTTGGTCTCGACGATCACTTCATGCCCGGCCGCCGTGATGTCGGAGACCGAAGCCGGGGTCAGGCCGACGCGATATTCGTGATTCTTGATTTCCTTGGGGACGCCGATGCGCATGTCTCTATCTCCGTCGGGCCATTCGCTTGGGTGCCGAGCCATCCACGGCGGCGATGGTTCCCCAGCGACTCATACCCCGCCCCATAGCGACGGTTGCAGGCGGTTGCACCGCGCCTGTATCGATCAGACCCATTCATTCGCCCTTCAGCACAGCGCGGCGCGCTGTTGCGACTGCGAAGGCCGAGTGATATTGGCGCGCGCTTCGCAAAGGCGCGATCCCGCTGCCCCGAGACGCAGCCCGCGCGCAAGCGGGCAAGGCATTCCGCACAGATGACCGGCATTGATGTGAAGCAGAATGCCGAGCCGCTCGATCCACCGATCGGCTCCGAGAGCCAAGGGCACGGTCATCAGAGCATGGTCAAGCTTGCGGTCGGCGCGGTCGGCGTGGTGTTCGGCGACATCGGCACCAGCCCGCTTTACGCTTTCCGTGAGACCTTCGCGGGCCACCACCGGCTCGATCCCTCGCCGCAGAACGTGCTGGGTGTGCTCAGCCTGATCTTCTGGTCGATGATGATCGTCGTCACGATCAAATATGTCGCGATCATCATGCGCGCCGACAACAAGGGCGAGGGCGGTTCGCTCGCGCTATTGGCCCTGATCTCGCGATCGAGTTCCAGCACCCGCCGCTGGACGCGCGGGCTGATCCTGCTCGGCGTGTTCGCCACCGCGCTTTTCTACGGCGACAGCATGATCACCCCCGCCATGTCGGTGCTGACCGCGGTCGAGGGTCTGTCCGTGGTCAACCACACTTTCGGCAGCGTCGTCTTGCCCGTGGCGGTGGGCATATTGGTCGGGCTGTTCGCCATCCAGTCGCGCGGCGTCGGCAAGGTCGGGATGCTGTTCGGGCCGATCATGCTGGTCTATTTCGTCGTGCTCGCGGTGCTGGGCATCACCAACATCATCGCGATGCCCTCGGTCTTCGCCGCGCTCAACCCCTGGTACGCGGTCAAATTCTTCATCGACGACGGCATCCGCGCCTTCCTCGCGATGGGTTCGGTCGTGCTGGCGGTGACCGGTGCCGAGGCGCTCTATGCCGACATGGGCCATTTCGGGCGCAAGCCGATCGGCGTTTCGTGGCTGTTCTTCGTGCTGCCCGCGCTGATGTTGAATTATCTGGGGCAGGGCGCGATGTTCCTCGCGGCGAGCCCCGAAAACCTCCGCCACATCGTCCACAACCCCTTCTTCCTGCTCGCGCCGGAGAATGTCCGCCTGCCGCTCGTCATCCTCTCGACCATGGCCACGGTGATCGCCAGCCAGGCGGTGATCTCGGGTGCTTTCTCGGTGACGCAGCAGGCGATCCAGCTCGGCTTCATGCCGCGGCTGCGCATCGCCCACACCAGCGCGAGCGCGGCCGGGCAGATCTACATCCCGGCGGTCAATTGGGCGCTGATGGTGATGGTGATCCTGCTGGTGCTGTTCTTCCGCACCTCGTCCAATCTGGCCGCCGCTTACGGCATCGCGGTGTCGGGGGCGATGTCGATCGATAGTGTGCTGATCGGTTTCGTCCTCTTCTCGCTGTGGAAGTGGAACAGGATCGGCGGCGGATTGCTGCTGGCGATCTTCGTGCTGGTCGATTTCGCCTATCTCGCCGCGAACCTGACGAAGGTGCCCGATGGCGGCTGGTTTCCTTTGCTCGTCGGCTTCATCATCTTCACGATGCTGACGACCTGGGCGCGCGGACGCGGGCTGATGATGGCGCGGATGCAGGAAGCGGCGATGCCGATCGACGTGTTCGTCCGCTCGGCCGCCAAATCGGCGACGCGCGTATCGGGAACGGCGGTGTTCATGACCTCCAGCCCGAACGGCGTTCCGCACGCGCTGCTCCACAACCTCAAGCATAACAAGGTGCTGCACGATCGCGTGATCCTGCTGACGGTGCGGATCGAGAACGTGCCCTACCTCGCCCATCACAAGCGCCAGGCGCTCGAGGATCTGGGGCAGGGCTTCTATCGGCTCGTGCTCCACTACGGCTTCATGGAAGACCCCGACGTGCCGGCGGCGCTGGCGGGGACAACGAGTTGCGGGAGCAGCTTCAAGATGATGGAGACGAGCTTCTTCCTCGCCCGCCAGACTTTGATCGCCTCGGCGCGGCCGGGGATGTGGCTGTGGCGCGAGAAATTGTTCTCGTGGATGCTGCGCAACGCCGAAAGCGCGATGGAATTCTTCCGCCTGCCGCACAACCGCGTCGTCGAACTCGGCAGCCAGGTCGAAATCTAGTGCGCGCGGCACTGGTGCTGGCCGCCGGTGCATCGAGGCGTTTCGGGACGCGGGATAAAAGGCGTGAAAGCCTGCTGGGGCGGCCGCTGATCGCGCATGTTCTGGATCGAGTATCGGAGTCCGACGCGCGCCGGACCCTCGTCGTGACGGATCGGCCGCTCCCAAATTTGCACCGGACTATCCGGCAGGTGCGCGCTGAGGATGCACATCTCGGGATGGGGGCCAGCCTGATCGCAGGCCTCAAGGCGCTGCGGCCGATCGAGCGCGAGGTCTTGATCTTCCTCGCCGACGTGCCCTTCGCGGGCGTACCGCATGGCCTGCGGCTTCGCGCCGGCGATGATGCGGTGCGGCTGATGCACCGGGGCGAACCCGGCCATCCGCTGCTCGTCCGCACGGCCGTGGCCCGGCGGTTGGTGCGGCTGGGGGACAAAGGCATCGCGGGTGCCGTCGTGGCGGGGAGGCTGCGCATCCTGCCCGGCGTACGCGGGAATATCCTCGATATCGACACCCCCGCCGCGCTCGCCCGGCTGCGGCATCGGATCGCCAGGAGCGGCGGCGCGTTGCGTCTGCAAAATAAGGATTTGGGATGCTCGAAATCGCTCAATGGGTTGCGCCGATCGCGACGATGATCGCGGCGGTGATGACGGCGGCCAATCTGGGCGCCCGGATCACCGGCTGGGGCTTCGTGGTGTTCACGATCGGCGCGGTGGCGTGGATCGCCGTCGGCGTCGCGACCGGCCAGCACGGCCTGCTGCTGAGCAACGCTTTCCTGCTGATCGCCGATATCTTCGGCATCTGGCGCTGGCTCGGCCGGCAGGCGCGCTACGACGAGGGTGCCGAGGCGGCATCGAACGATAGCCGCAAGGATTCCGATCAGCCCACCTTGTTCGCGCTGAGCAAGATCGAGGGGCGGCCCGTCACCGACGCCAGCGGCCGCACGATCGGCAAGGCGGTCGATGCCATGGCGGGATGCCGCGACGGCACGGTCAAATTCTTCGTCGTGTCGCGGGGCGGCATCGGCGGCGTCGGCGAGGAGTTGTACGCGCTCGGCTGGGGCGAAGCGCAGATCGAGGAAGACGCGGTGCGCGCCCGCATCGATCTGGAAGCGCTGGTTCGCCGCCCCGTGCTGAACCCGAGCGACTGGCCCCATTCGGCCGAGGCCGCCGGTGTCCCCGCCTAGCGCGCCGATCATCGTCTCGGCGCTGTTCGGCGGCGCCGATCACGCGTGGCTCGATGGCCTGCGCCGCGCGCATTTCCCGCCCGAGCGCAATCGATTGGCGGCGCACCTGACGTTGTTCCACCATCTGCCGCCGTCGTGCGCGGCGGAATTGCGGGGACGGCTGGCGGGTGCGGTGTGGGGGATGCCGCCGAGAGCGGAAGCGGCGGGGCTGCTCAATCTGGGGCGCGGCGTCGCGATCGGGAGCGTGTCGCCGGCGCGGGGGGGGATACGCGCCGATCTCGCCGATGCTTTTCGGGGAATGCTGACGCCGCAGGACAGCGCCGGCTGGCGCCCGCATGTAACCATTCAGAACAAGGTCGAGCCCGCTGTCGCTCGCGCCCTTCTCGCCGAGCTCGAAGCGGACTTCCGTCCGCATGACGTGGCAATCGAGGCGCTTGCCTGTTGGTGGTATCGCGGAGGGTCATGGGAATTGATCGCCCGCTATCCGTTTCGCGGCTAGCTTTGGCTTATCGTCTTCTGACGAAGGTCAGGATCCATTTGCCCTTCGATCGAAAGGAGGGCGAATGGATGCCGGCCTCCGCCGGCATGACGACGTATGTCAGTCGATCTGGCCGATGCCGTCGCAGCTCAGGTCGAACGCCGCGAGTCCGGCGTCGAGATAGCCGGCCAGGGTCGGCATCTCCATGATCTGGTCGATCGGCGCCTCGCTGTTGGAATCGCGCGCCTCTTCAAGCGCCTCTTCCCACTCGGTCGCATCGTAGGTGCCGCGGCCGACCCAGGCGAGCGCCAAGACTTCCTCGATCTGATCGTCGGCGAGATCGTCGAGCAGCGCCCTGATCTCTTCCTCGACCGCCTCGTTCGCTTCATCCTCGAGAACGGCGAATTCGTCGTCCGAGTCGGTCGGGTCCTCGTCCTTGTCGACCTCGCCCGGAACCTGCGCTTCCATTTCGCGTGCCCGGATGATCAGCCGGCAGATCGTTTCCAAGGGAGTTTGAAGGTCCATCGCCCGCGCCTTTGTTCAATGTGTCATCGGCGCGAACGAGAGGAGGGCAGCGGAGTTCCGTCGCCTGGCGGTTCGGTACAGCCGAACCGCCAGGCGAAAGGTTACTAAGGTTAGGCCAACGCAGGTAGCAGACCCTTGCCGCCGGCCAGCCGCATCATCGCCTTCTGCAGCTTGTCGAACGCGCGCACTTCGATCTGGCGGACGCGTTCGCGGCTGACGCCATAGACCTGGCTCAGCTCCTCCAGTGTCTTCGGATCGTCGGACAGGCGCCGCTCGGCCAGGATATGCTTCTCGCGATCGTTGAGCGCGTCCATCGCCTCGGCCAGCATGTCGTGCCGTACGGTCTTTTCCTGCGTCTCGGCGAGTCGTTCGTCCTGCAGCGGATCGGTGTCGACCAGCCAATCCTGCCACTGGCCCTCCCCATCCTCGCGCATCGAGACGTTGAGCGAGGTATCCCCGCCCATCGCCATGCGGCGGTTCATCGAGGTGACCTCGGCCTCGGTCACGCCCAGATCGGTGGCGATCTTGGTGAGGTCGGCGGGCTTGAGATCGCCATCCTCGAACGCATCGATCTGGCTCTTCATCCGGCGCAGGTTGAAGAACAATTTCTTCTGTGCGGCGGTGGTGCCCATCTTCACCAGGCTCCACGAACGCAGGATATATTCCTGGATCGAGGCGCGAATCCACCACATCGCATAAGTGGCGAGACGGAAGCCGCGATCGGGCTCGAACTTCTTGACGCCTTGCATCAGGCCGATATTCCCCTCCGAAATCAGCTCGGACGCGGGCAGGCCGTAGCCGCGATAGCCCATCGCGATCTTGGCGACCAGGCGCAGATGGCTGGTGACGAGGCGGGCCGCCGCCTCGGTATCGCCATGCTCCTGGAAGCGTTTGGCGAGCATATATTCCTCCTCCGGCTGGAGGAGCGGGAATTTCCGGATCTCCGACAGATAGCGGTTGAGGCTCGCCTCGCCGCCGAGGGCGGGGATCGTCGCTGGAGTGTTTCGTGCGCCGGCCATGTCTTCATTCGCTCCCTGGACTTGTCCGTCCCGGCGACCCCCGAGAGGCACCGCCGTCATGTTGATCACTTTACCGTAAGCTGGTTGAACAATTCCTGCATATCGCCCGGAATTTCGCTTTCGAACGACAATATTTGCTTTGTCACCGGATGGATGAAACCCAGCCGCGCCGCGTGCAGCGCCTGTCGCCTGAAATCCAAACGGGCGAGAAGTTCGCCCCGTTCCGCTTTCGCCCGCGCATACATCGGATCGCCCAACAAAGGATGCCCGATCGAGGCCATGTGGACGCGCACCTGATGCGTACGCCCGGTCTCCAGCCGGCATTCGACCATCGCCGCGCCCGAAAGCGGGGTGAGCGTCCGATAGTGGGTGATGGCGTACTTGCCATGCCCTTCGGAGAGCACCGCCATCTTCTTGCGATCGGCCGAACTGCGCCCGAGCCAGCCCTCGATCCGTCCCGCGGCGGGGCGGGGGACGCCCGCGACGATCGCCTTGTAGCGGCGGTCGATCGTGTGCTTGGCGAATTGCTCGGCGAGGCCGACGTGGGTCCGATCGGTCTTGGCGGCGATCATCAGCCCCGACGTATCCTTGTCGATCCGATGGACGATCCCCGGCCGCTCGACCCCGCCGATGCCCGAGAGCGAGCCCCGGCAATGGTGAAGCAAAGCGTTGACGAGCGTCCCGTCGAGATTGCCCGCCGCCGGATGGACGACGAGGCCCGCCGGCTTGTCGATGACGATCAGATGCTCGTCCTCATAAGCGATATTCAGCGCGATGTCCTGCGCTTCGTTATGCGCCGGGCGCGGATCGGGGACGGCGACCGCGAAGGTCTCGCCACCCTTCACCTTGGTGGCGGGATCGCGGACGGCCAATGCTTCGCGGCTGACGTGGCCGGCGGAGATGAGTGACTTCAGCCGTTCGCGCGACAGCGTCGGCAATGCGGTGGCGAGCGCCCGGTCGAGCCGCCATCCGGCAGCGTCCGGCGGCATCACCGCGGTCTTGATTGATACCCCCGCATCCATCGTGGGGTTGAAATGGGGATGGCACCGAAACATTCAAGGCGGCGCGTACCGATCGGTACAGAATATTTTCGTCACGCCTCGCTACAGTCACGCCTCGCTACAAGGGCCGTCCGTCGCCCCGGCATGACGGGAAAAAGCCACGTTTCGACAAGCCCTGCCGGGCCGGGGTAGGGTGAAGCATGACGTTCCGCATCGCCCCCGATCTGCTTGCGCGCCTGCTCGCCGAGGCCGAAGCCTTCCCCGATCGCGAAATCTGCGGCCTGCTGTTCGACGACGACACCGCCCAGTCCACCGCCAACGTCGCCCCTGATCCCGCCACAACCTTCGAGATCGACCCCGCCGCGCTGTTCGCCGCCTATCGCCCCCAGCGCAACGGTGGCCCGCGCCTGATCGGCCATTATCATTCGCACCCGAGCGGCGACGCCGTCCCCTCCGCC
>CAXTMT010000131.1:2027-7394 GCA_964245355.1 uncultured Sphingomonadaceae bacterium | reverse complement strand
ACGCTGCGGTCGCCGCTAAGGCTACGGCGCCCAAGAAGGCGGCAGCGCCCGCCAAACCGACGGCTCCCAAGGCGCCGCGCAAGCCCCGTGCGGCTGCCAAGCCCGCGGCGAAGGCCGCCCAGAAGCGCGGCTTTGGCCGGATTTTGGCGATTACTGCCGCGACTGTGCTGAGTGTCGCGGCAGGTGCCGCCGCCATCTTCGGCCGCCGCAAGATCGCCAAGGTCGGCACCGATGCGGTTGATTCGGTAATGGGGAAGAGTGAACCGGCGCCGCCCACGCCTTCGGCTGACTGAGTGGTCGCTCCCCTCCCTTGCAGGGAGGGGCTTTGCGTCAATCGCAGGCCAGATGCAGCTTCTGTGCCAGCACCGCCGTCACCACGCACAAAACCGATACGCTCGTCAGCGCATCGGCCACCGATAGCCCCACCCATGTCAGGATCATCGCCAGCAGCGCGCCGAGTACCATCGCGCCCGAGTTGACGATGTTGTTCGCCGCCACCGTCCGCGCCGCGTGATCGACATGCACCGTCGTCGTCAGGAAGGCGTAGAGCGGTACGACGAACATGCCGCCGGTCGTCGCGATGCCCAGCAACGCGATCCCCGCCAAAGGCGCGCCGGGGTGACGGACGAACTCGAGCAGCGAATAATAACGGCCCGCCGGCAAGGGCACCCAATGGTGGCAGACCCAGCCCATCAGCAGCAGGAACAGCCCCATCACCAGCACCGAGACCGGCGCGAACTTGGCGGATACCCGCCCCCCCAACAGCCGGTTCACCGCCACCGATCCCAATGCCACACCGATCGAGAAGATCGCCAGGAACAGGCTCGCCACCTGCTTGTCGGCGGTGAAGACGTTCTTCACCAGCGGCGGGAATTGGATCAGCAGGATCGTGCCGATCATCCAGAACAGGCTGATCGAGAGGATCGCCAGGAACAGCCGCGGGATGTGCATCGTCCCCGAGACGAGCTTGATCGACGCGCGGATGACGTGGAAATCGAGTTTCGCGCGCTCGCCCGGCGGCGGGGCAGGGGGGACGCTGCGCGCGCACAGCCAGCCGAGCCCGGCCACCACGATCACGACGGCCGCCGTCGTTCGCGCATCGATCAGCCCGGCCAGGATCGTGCCGGCCAGGATCGCCGAATAGGTGCTCGCCTCGACCAGGCCGGTTCCGCCCAGCACTTCGTCGCAATCGAGATGCTGGGGCAGCAGCGCATATTTGATCGGGCCGAAGAAGGTGGAATGCACCCCCATCGCCAGGATCGCGAGCAGCATCAGCGGCACCGATCCCATCAGCAGGCTGACCGCGCCGACGATCATGATCGCGATCTCGGCGGTCTTCACCAGCCGGATGATCATCGCCTTGTCGTGCGAATCGGCGAGTTGGCCGGAAAGCGCGGACAGCAGGAAGAAGGGCAGGATGAACAGCCCGGTGGCGATGGCGTTGAACTGCGCTTCCACCGCCGCATTCGAATAGATCGAATAGGTGGCGAACAGGATCATCGCCTGTTTGAAGAGATTGTCGTTGAAGGCCCCCAGAAACTGGGTTGCGAACAAAGGCAGGAATCGGCGAGTGCCGAGAAGCCGAAAGGAAGCTTTCATCTAGACCGATCGTGTCGTTCTCGTCCGGGGTGCCTTAGACGATCGCTTCCGCCATACCAAACGGGAAAACAGCCGAATGACGCAACCGCCCCGCATCGAGACCGAACGGCTAATCCTGCGGGCCCATCGGATGGACGATCTGGCGGCGCGGATGGCGATGACGGCGGATGCGGAGGCGATGCGCTTCGTCGGCGGGCCGCAGGGGCGCGAGGACAATGTCTATCGCATCCTGCGCTATGCCGGGAACTGGGCGCTGCTCGGGCGTGGGCCGTTCGTGGTGGAGGAGAAGGCCAGCGGGCGCTTCCTCGGCGAGGTCGGCCTCTCGGACTTCTTTCGCGATCTGGGCGCCGGATTCGATGGCGAGGCCGAGGCCTCGTGGGTGCTCGCCGGCGAGACGCACGGCAAGGGCTATGCGACCGAGGCGATGCGCGGGGTGATGGGCTGGTATGAAGAGACCTTCGGGCCGAGCCGGATGGTCTGCATCATCGCACCCGACAATGCGCCGTCGCTCGCTCTTGCCGCCAAGCTCGGTTTCACGGCGTTCGACGAGCGGCCGTACAAGGATCATCCGGTGATAGTGTTCGAACGGCTTCCTTAGCTTCCTCCGTCACCCCGGACTTGTTCCGGGGTCCAGCCATTCGCCCCAGGTGAACCGCCATGACGGGTATAGATGCTTCCTTCGCCCGGCTGATGCGTTAAGAACCACCGCGATGCTGACCTTTCCCAACCTGCTCACGCTTTCGCGGATCATTGCGATGCCCGTGCTGGTTGCCCTGCTGTGGCACCCGACCACGCTCGATTTCGCCATCGTCTTCGTGCTGTACGTGCTGGTGGCGATCACCGATTATTTCGACGGTTATCTGGCGCGCGCGCAGGGAACGGTGTCGAAGCTCGGCATCTTCCTCGATCCCATCGCCGACAAGATCATGGTGGCGACGGTGATCGTCATGCTGATCGTCACACGCCTGCTCGATGGGCTGCCGGTGATCGCCGGGCTCGTCATCCTGCTGCGCGAGATCGCCGTTTCGGGCCTGCGCGAATTCCTCGCCCAGCTGCGCGTCTCGATCCCGGTCAGCCAGCTCGCCAAGTGGAAGACGACCTTTCAGCTTCTGTCGCTCGGCCTGCTGATCCTCGCCGGTGCGTTGCCGGGCGTCGTGTGGGTCGGCTGGAGCGGGCTGTTCTGCCTGTGGATGGCGGCCGGGCTGACTTTGGTGACCGGCTGGGATTATCTCCGCGTCGGCCTGCGCCACATGGATTGAGCGGCGTGGTGACGCTCGCTTATTTCGCCTGGGTGCGCGAGAAGATCGGGGTCAGCGGGGAGAGTGTGGAGCCGCCCTCCGAGGTACGCATCGTTTCTGATCTGATCGACTGGCTGGCGGGAAGTAGCGCCGCCCACGCCGATGCTTTTGCCGATCGCAATCACCTGCGCGCCGCAATCGACCAGAAATTTGTCCCGCTCGATGCCTCCATCGCTGGCGCGAAGGAGATCGCGCTGTTTCCGCCGGTGACGGGGGGATGATCCGGGTCTCGCTCCAGCCGGAAGATTTCGATCCCGGCGCGCTGCTCGGCGATCTGGAAGCCTTTGGTGGCGGAGGAGTGGCGAGCTTCAGCGGCATCGTGCGCGGCGAGGGCGGGCTCGAGGAGTTGATGCTCGAACATCATCCGACGATGACGCTGGCGCGGATGGAAGCGATTGCCGGCGAGGCGGCTGGGCGCTGGCCGCTCGTCGGCCTCACCATCGTCCATCGGCACGGTGCATTGCGGCCGGGCGAGCGCATCGTCTTCGTCGGCACCGCCGCGCGCCATCGCGGTGCGGCGTTGGAGGCGTGTGCTTTCCTGATCGACTGGCTCAAGACCAGTGCGCCCTTCTGGAAGCGGGAGCGGTTTGCCGATGGCACGACACAGTGGGTCGAGGCGAAGCTGGAGGATGATGCCGCCGCGGCGCGCTGGTCCTGAAATCCTCTCCCGCCAGGGGGAGGTGTCAGCGCAGCTGACGGAGGGGGAGGAAGCCCCCCTCTTGCAACGTTGGGGCTTCCTCCCCCTCCGACGCCTTCGGCGCCACCTCCCCCTGGCGGGGAAGGATTTAGGCAGCAGACTCCGCCGCCTTCTTCAGCGCATCCCCCAACAGCCGGAATTCCTTATCCCGTGGGCTTCCCGTCCGCCACACCAGCGCGATCTTCCGCGCCGGGTGATCCGCCGCCAACGGCCGCGCCACCACCTGCGTATGATCGAGGATACCGGCCGTAATCGCCATCTCCGGCAGCATCGTCACGCCCAGCCCATTATCCACCATCTGCACCAAGGTGTGGAGCGACGTCCCCATCATCGTCGCCTCCGCGCGAAGCTCCGGCCGGTTGCAGGCGGCCAGCGCATGGTCCTTCAGGCAGTGCCCGTCCTCCAGCAGCAGCAATTCGCTCGGCGCGATGCCGGCGGCGCTGACCGTCCTGGGCAGGTCGCGTCCGCGTTCGGCGGGGAAGGCAAGGAACAGGCGATCGTCGAACAGATCGGCATGCTCGACGTCGCCACAATGGTAGGGAAGGGCGAGCAGTACGCAATCGACATGCCCGCGGTGCAGCGATTCGCAGGCGGCGGCAGAAGGCTCTTCGCGCAGATAGAGTTTCAACTCGGGCCAGTCCTGCCGCAGCCGGGTCATTACGCGCGGCAGCAGGAAGGGGGCGATCGTCGGGATGACGCTCATCCGCAATTCGCCCGCAAGCGGCTTGCCCGCCGCCTTGGCGAGCGCGGCCAGATCCTCCGCCTCGCGCAATACGCGCTGGGCCTTTTCGGCGATGCGTTCGCCTAAGGGGGTGAAGCGCACCACCCGCCGCGTCCGCTCGACCAGCATCACCCCCAGCAGCGATTCGAGCTCGCGCAGGCCCGCCGAGAGCGTCGATTGGGTGACGAAACAGGCGTCCGCCGCGCGCCCGAAATGTCCGAAATCGCGCAGCGCGACCAGATATTGCAGTTGTTTCAGCGTCGGCAGGTAGGTCGCGGGCATCATCGTTCCAGTCGATCAATGATGGCGATATAATCAATTTGTTAGTTGGAGCGCCAGTCGCCAGATAGGCGGCTCGCACTGCCCCTACCAAATCTGGAGATGACGATGCTCACTGTTGGCGATAAATTTCCCGCGCTTACCCTTCCGGTCCAGCAGGGCATTGCCGCCCTGCCGAACGGCGAGACGATCGATACCGGTGAGACCAACGGCAAGTGGAAGGTCGTGTTCTTCTGGCCGAAGGATTTCACCTTCATCTGCCCGACCGAGATCATCGGCTATGGCGAGCTGAAGGGCGATCTGGAGGATCGTGACGCGGTGCTGATCGGTGCTTCGACCGACACCGATTTCGTCCACTTCGCGTGGCGCAAGTCGGACGAGCGCCTGGCCGCCTGCGAATTCCCCTGGATCGCCGACAACCAGAAGAAGCTCGCCAACGCGCTCGGCATCGTCGATGCGGACGCCGGCGTCGCCTATCGCGCGACCTTCATCGTCGATCCGCATAACGTCATCCAGCACGTCACGGTCAACGGCCTCAACCAGGGCCGCAACCCGCAGGAGGCCGTCCGCGTCCTCGATGCGCTGCAGACCGACGAGCTTTGCCCGTGCAACTGGTCGGCCGGTGACGAGGTTCTGAGGCCCGCCGCTTGAACGACTCCCTCTCCCCGCTCGCGGGGAGAGGGCCGGGGAGAGGGGGAGTCGGTAGACGTAAGCGTCGACGCGCGCTTGGCGCGCCCCCCCCCCCCCCCCCCACCCCCGCACGGGGGCGGGCG
>CAXTMT010000131.1:0-2017 GCA_964245355.1 uncultured Sphingomonadaceae bacterium | reverse complement strand
CGTCGTTGTAGATACACACCAGTGCCGGCCCCCACCAGATGTACATCGGGTGGCCGGTGTTGAGGATCAGGCGGACGACGGTCCTGAGCGGCGCGGGCCAGTGCTGCGGTGCCCCGAGCGACGACGTCGACCAGTCGTGGGGGGGGGGGAGGGCCGCCCGCCCCGCGCACCCCCCCCCCGCGCCGGCGGGGGGGGCGCGGGGCGCGCGGCCGAGTCGGTAGACGTAAGCGTCGACGCTCGCTTCGCTCGCCCCCTCTCCCAACCCTCTCCCCTGAAGGGGAGAGGGCTTTTTTACGGAGAGAAGATCATGTCGCTCAAGGATTTCGCGGGCGAACTGCCCGATTACGCCAAGGATATCCGCCTGAATCTCGGCTCGCTCATCACCGATGCGGGCCTGCCCGATCAGCGCAAATACGGCCTGCTGCTCGCGACCGCGCACGGCTCGGGGTACAAGCCGCTCGTCGAGGCGGCCGAGAAGGAGGTCGAAGGCAAGCTCTCGCCCGAGGCCTCCACGGCGGCGCGCGCGGCCGCGGCGATCATGGCGATGAACAAGGTCTATTATCGCTTCGTCCACCTCTCCTCGAACAAGGAATACGGCCAGCTGCCGGCCAAGCTGCGGATGAACGTCATCGGCAATCCCGGCATCGACAAGGCCGATTTCGAGCTGTTCAGCCTGGCGGTTTCCGCGCAGAACGGCTGCGGCATGTGCATCGACGCGCATGAGAAGGTGCTGAAGCAGCATGGGCTGCCGGCCGAGCAGATCCAGGCGGCGGCGCGTTATGGGGCGGTGATGACGGCGGCTGCGACAGTGCACGCGACCAGGGTCTGATCCAAGCAATCACGGGGCGCTATTCCTCCAGCCGTCGCCGATAAAGCAAGGGCGCCCGATCGATCGCCCCCATCTCCTGAATCTTCGCCCGCAACTCCGCGCGTTTCTCGTGAATGGACGCAATCACCGGCCCCATCGCGATGCCGAGGTCGACCAGCACCGCTTCGGACAATTGCAGCGAGGATTCGAGCGTCTCGGGCACCGCATCGGTGATGCCCGCGCTGTAGAGCTGCCCGGCATGGCGCGGATCGCGGGCGCGGGCGACGATGGTGAGATCGGGATAGGCCTCGCGCAGCCGCTTGGTCAGCCGCACCGTCTGCACCGGATCGTCCATCGTCAGCACCACGGCGCGGGCCTTCTCGACGCCCAGCCGCTCGATCACGCCGGCACGCCCGACATCGCCGAAGCGCGCGACATAACCGCGCGCCTTCGCCGCCGCGACCGTATCCACATCGGCATCGATCGCGAGATAGGGCTGCTGATGCTCGGTCAGCATCTGCGCGACCAGCCGCCCGACGCGGCCGAAGCCGATGATCAACGTGCGCGGTTCGGCCACCCCTTCGTCGATCTCGTCCGAATGCGATTTCTCCATCCGCCGCCCGACGAAGCGGCCGGTACTCGCCAGCAGCGGCGTGATCGTCATGCCGATCGCCGTCACCGTCTGCCAGAAACCGGCGACCTCGCTCGACAGCAGTCCGGCCGAGGCGGCGGCGGTGAGCACGATCAGCGTCGTCTCGCCGGGCGCGGCCATCATCACCGAAGCTTCGAACGCCACGCCGCGCCGCGCGCCGCCGAAGCGCAGCAACAGCGCCGTCACCAGCGCCTTGGCGAGCACCACGCCCGCCACCGCCAGCGCCAGTTTGTCGAGCTCGGCGAAGATCCGCGCCAGATCGAGCGACATGCCGACGGTGATCAGGAAGACGCCGAGCGCGAGCCCCTGGAACGGCGCGATCATCGCCTCGACCTCGCCATGATAATCGGTCTCTGCGATCAATATGCCGGCGAGCAGCGCGCCTACGATGGGCGACAGGCCCGCGATGCTCGTCGCCACGCTGGCGAGGATCACGACGAGCAGACTGGCGGCGAGGAAAAGCTCGGGGCTCTTGGTCCGCGCCGCCTGGGCGAACAGGCGGGGCAGGGCGATGCGGCCGAGTCCGAACAGCAGCGCCACGGTCAGCAGCCCGAGCC
>CAXTMT010000130.1:0-7442 GCA_964245355.1 uncultured Sphingomonadaceae bacterium | reverse complement strand
GCGTCAGCCTGTTCATTGAGGCCTCGACCGCGCAGGTCGAGGCGGCGGTGCGGCTCGGTGCCCCGGTCGTCGAATTCCACACCGGCGCTTATGCCCATGCCGAGGGGGACGCGCAGACCGCCGAACTGCGCCGCATCGCCGAAGCCGCCGCGCTCGCCGCCAGGAACGGCATCGAGCCGCACGCCGGCCACGGCCTGACCTTCGCCAACGTCATCCCCATCGCCGCCATCCCGCAGATCGCCGAACTCAACATCGGCCACTTCCTGATCGGCGAGGCGATCTTCACCGGCCTCGACGCCGCGATCCGCGAGATGCGCGCGCGGATGGACGCGGCGCGATGAGCTATTCCCAAAATCCTCTCCAAGCTTGTCTTGGGGAGGGGGACCATCCGAAGGATGGTGGAGGGGCCTGCCAGACGGCTGGGGATCTGCCCCTCCACCACTCGCTACGCGAGCGGTCCCCCTCCCCGAGCGAGCTCGGAGAGGAATTATCATGATCCTCGGCGTCGGCACCGATCTCTGCTCGATCGAGCGGATCGGCGAATCGATCGCGCGATCGGGCGATCACTTCCTCGATCGCGTGTTCACGCCCGAGGAGCGCGCCCGCGCCGACGCGCTTACCGTCACCCGCACCGCCAGCTACGCCAAGCGCTTCGCCGCCAAGGAAGCGTTCGCCAAGGCGCTCGGCTCGGGCTTTCGCGACGCGCTCAGTTTCGCCGCGATCGGCGTGGTCAACGATGCGCGCGGGCGCCCGACGATCGTGCCGACCGGGGCAGCCAAAGCCGCGCTTGACGCCTTGACCCCGCCGGGCCACGCGATCGACGTTCATTTATCGCTCACCGACGAGCATCCATTCGCCCAGGCGTTCGTCGTGCTGTCGGCACGACCCATCGACGAGAAGGACCGAGTTTGACCGATCCCACCACCATCACCGGTGTGCCGGTACGCTCCGCCGAGCCCAAGAAAACCGATTGGTGGGCCGAGCTCAAGGGCATCTTCTGGCTGATCGTCGGTGTGCTGGCGGTGTGGAGTTTCGTCGCGAAGCCCTTCTACATCCCGTCCGAATCGATGATGCCGACCTTGCTCAAGGGCGATCGGCTGGTCGTGACCAAATATCCTTACGGCTGGTCCTACGTATCCCCCAGCTTCCACGTCCTGCCGTTCATGCACGGCCGCCTGTTCGGCAAGATGCCGGTGGCGGGCGACGTCGTGATCCTGAAGCCGCCGACCGAGAACAGCGATTACATCAAGCGCGTGATCGGTCTCCCCGGCGACACGATCGAGGTCAATCGCGGGCTGCTGTCGATCAACGGTGTGCCGGTGAAGCGCGAATCGCACGGCCTGCTCAAGCTGCCGATCGACGCCAATTTGCCGTGCGCCAGCCCACTCGAAGCCGAGCATCGCGTGACCGAGGCGGACGGCAAGGCCTATTGCGAGCTGCCGATCTTCCACGAAACCCTGCCCAACGGCCGCAATTACGATACGGTCGACTTCGGCTATCAGCCCGGCACCGGCGACGATTACGGCCCGGTCACCGTGCCAGCGGGCCAGGTGTTCGTGATGGGCGACAATCGCGACGAGAGCGCCGACAGCCGCTACGATACGTGGCAGCAGGGCTTGGGCGGGCCGGTGCCGTGGGAGAATTTCGGCGGGCGTGCCGATCTGATCACCTTCTCGTACGATGGCTCGACGCAGCTCTGGAACCCGATCAGCTGGTTCACCGCGCTGCGTCCGCACCGCGCCGGCATCAACCTCCACCCCGCTCAAGCGCCGATCGCGCGCCGGTGAGGCAGGGCGATCCCACCACCAAAAACGGTCCCGAGCTTCCGGGGCCGAGCGATTACAGCGATCCGGCGGTCGGCCGCGAATTGCGCAAGGCTTTGGCGTGGGCGGGCGTCGTCGTCACGATCATCCTCGTCTACGTGCTCTCGCAGCCGTTGCTGCTGATCGTCGGCGGCATCGTCTTCGCGCAGATGCTGGACGGCGGCGTACGGCTGCTCGGCAGGATACTGCCGATCAAGCGGAGCCTGCGCCTCGCCATCGTGGCGGTGACGGTGGCGATGCTGATCCTCGGCTTCTTCGTTCTCGCCGGCACCCAGCTCGCCGGGCAGGCGGCGGCGCTGCAGGCGACGGTGATGAACCAGGTCCACCGCCTGCTCACCCTCCTCCACGATCGCGGGCTGATCCCTGAGGGCACCGGGGTCGGGTCGATCGGCCAGCAGATCATGGGCTCGTTCGGCAAGGTGACGGCGGCGGTCGGCACCGCACTCGGCGCGCTCTCCAGCCTGGTGATGATCGTCGTCATCGGCCTGTTCGTGGCGATGGAGCCCAAGCTTTACGAGCGCGGCATCGCCTGGATGCTGCCGATGGAGAAGCGCGACGAATTCTACGCGACCAGCGAACGGATGGGCCACACGCTGCGCCGGCTGATGCTGGGGCGGCTGATCGGGATGAGCGCGGAAGGGCTGTTCGTCGGCGTCGCGCTGAGCATCGTCGGGGTGCCGATGGCACCGCTGCTCGGCATCTTGACCGGGCTGCTGGCGTTCCTGCCCAACATCGGGGCGATCGTCTCGGGCCTGCTCATCGTGCTCGTCGGTTTCTCCGCGGGAACGGACACCGGCCTGTGGGCGGTAGGCGTCTATGTCGCGGTCCAGACCTTCGACGGCTATGTCATCGTGCCGATGGTGGCGCGGCGTTCGGTCGATCTGGCGCCGGCGCTGATCCTGGGCTGCCAGCTATTGCTGGGCGCGCTGTTCGGCATCCTCGGGCTGGCGCTGGCCGATCCGATCGTCGCGATGGTGAAGGTGCTGCTCGAGAAGAAGAGCGAGATCGCGGCGGAAGAGGCCGGAGCGGCGGTCTAACTCGAAACCCTCGCTTGAAAAGGAGGGGCTAAGTGGCGATCACTGGCCCGGCTGCGCGCCCATGCCAGCCGGCATGCCCTGCGGCATCGCCATGAAATCGTGCAGCGTGATATCGAACACCAGCACACTGTTCGGCGGGATCGGCCCGGCCTCGCGATCGCCATAAGCGAGCTGCGGCGGGATCCAGAAACGATAGGTCGAGCCCTTGGGCATCAGGGTCAGCGCCTCGGCGAAGCCGGGGACGACCTGGCCGATCGGCAACACGGCGGGCTGGCCCGGCTTGCTCGCATCGAACTGGGTGCCGTTCAGAAGACGGCCCTTATAGTCCAACTGGGCAACGTCCGAACTCGTCGGCGTCGCGCCGCTACCCGCCTTCAGTATCTGATATTCGAGGCCCGATGCGGTGCGCTTGACGCCCATCCGCTTGGCGTTCTCGGCCAGGAACTGCTCGGGCGGCATCGCGCTGATCACCGCATCGTGCGTCGAGGCATAGGCCCCGCCGACGCCGGCGACGATCAGGATGGCGACGCCGATCCAGAGCGCGGTGATGCCGCTCTTGCCCACCGGGCGGAGCGGGACGGCGGTGATTTCGGACATTCGGGCGCTTAAAGCTTAGCGGGCCTGGTCGCGCTCGACGCGCTTGCGCTCCAGCTTGCGGGCGCGACGGATGGCGGCGGCACGCTCGCGCGCACGTTTTTCCGAGGGCTTCTCGTAATGACGGCGCAGCTTCATCTCGCGGTACACGCCCTCGCGCTGCAGCTTCTTCTTGAGCGCGCGCAGGGCCTGATCGACATTGTTATCGCGAACGATGATCTGCATAAAACCTTCTGTCTCCGGCAAAGCCGATGCGTCCATCGACCAGCAATGATTTGGAATCGCCGCGGGCACAGCCTGCGTCGGGAAGCGGGGCCACTATCAGGGGCTTCCCGATTCTACAAGCCTGAGGCGCCTGTTCGCTCGGCAGCGCGACTAGACCCCGTCGCCATCCTTATATTTGAGTTCGAGATAGCGGCCCTGGGTGGCGAATTTGTGGAGGTCGCCGCTGGCGAGGTCGGCGCTCATCCGGGCGAGCTCGCTTTCGACCACGGTCAGCCCCTCGACCAGCGCGCGATCGGGCAGGACGCCGTCCTTCTCCTGCCGGCGCAGCGCCTGCGGCACCCGCGCATAGCCCTGGATCAGTTCGGGCAACTCCTCGGCGACGAGTTTGCGGACTTCCTGCGCGGCAGGTTCGCGCGGATCGAGACCGGCCAGTTGCGGCCCCAGCGCTTCGAGCCGCACCCCGATACTGTCGACCAGCCGCGCGGCGGGCGCGGGCAAGGCCGGGCGCTGGGTCTGCAGCCAGCTTTCGGTGCGCGCCGGCAATTGGGCGAGATCGGACTGGACCAGCCGCTCGGGAGTCTCCTCGGGCACATGGCCGGCGAACAGGACGACGAGGAAGGCCGCGATCAGCGCCACCACCGCACCGAGGAAGCCCATCATGCCGATCGGGCCGATCACATTGCCCCACAGCATCACCGCGACAAAGATCGCCAGGACGACCCAGCCCAGCCGCTTGGCGGTCTTCATCCCCGCCGAATAACGGCGCTGGCGGGCGCGCTGGGCCAGACGGCGGCCTTCGGGGGAGACGCGCTGGAGCAACGCTTCGGCATCGGCGATGACGCGATCGGAATTGGGCATGCTGTCCGCTTACACCGGCTTGAAGGGATCGTCAGCCGTCAGCACGGGGGCCGCGGCACTCGGCCCGGCGAGCCGCGCCTGACTGGCGCCCTCGGCGCGGGCGATATAGCCGCGCGATTTCTCGACCTCGTTCGACAGGCTGTCGACCGTCTGCTTCATCGAATCGAGCGACTTGAGCTTGAACGTGTCGACCGCATCCATCGTATCGTAGATATTCTGGAAGGCGCGCTGCAGCGTGGCGAGCGGGATCGTCGCGGAGGCCGCCTGCTCGTGGATCTGCGCGGTCTGGGTGCGCAGCAGATTGCCGGTCGAGTCGATGATGTTGGCGGTGGTCGTGTTGAGCTGGGTGATCTGTTCCAGTACCAGCTTCTGCGCGGTGAGCGCCTGCGCCACGGTGACGGCGGTGCGCAGCGCCGATACAGTGGTGGTCGAGGCGCGATCGACGCCTTTCACCAGCTCGACATTGTTCTTCTTGACCAGATCGAGCGCGAGATAGCCCTGCACCGTCACCGCCATCTGGGTCAGCAGATCCTGGCTGCGCTGGCGCACGTAGAACAGCGCAGTCTCGCGGATCGCCTTGGCCTTGGCGGGATCGGCGATCTCCAGCTCCATCGCCTTGCCCTCGAGCTTGGCATCCAGCGCCTTGGAGACGTGGATCATCTGCTCCAGCCGGCCCATCGCCGCCCACAAGGCCTGCCGCTCGACATCGATCGCGGCATTGTCCTTGAGCAGTTCGTCCTTGCCGCTCGACAGGCTGGTGAGGATCGAGGCGATGTGGGTCTGTGCCGACTTGTAGCTGTCGAAATAGCCGCGCAGCTTGTTGCCGAACGGGATGACGCCGAACAGCTTGCGCGGTGCCGAGAGCCGGCGGCCCTTCTTGCCCGGATCGAGATCCTCGACCGTGCGGCGCAGCTCGGCGAGATCCTTGCCGACGCCGCCTTCCTGCATCGCCTTCACCGGCCGATCGAGGAAGCGGTTCGACTGCCCCGCCGCCTCGGCGATCTCGCGCCGGCCCATGTTGGTGATCTGATCGACCTTCTTGCCGAACTCTGGGCTGTTGGCGTCGAGCGCGGCAAGCTCCTGTACGAAGCTTTCGGCCTTGGCGTCGAGCTGGGTCTGCTGTCCCTCGGCCAGCGGCACGAGACCGGCGGCCTGCGCGGGGGCCAGCACCGGCACCGGGGTCGGCGGGGTCAGCACCAATGTGTCGGTCGCGGTTTCGGTCGCAGTGGTCGCCAACATTTGTCTCCAGGCCGAAGCGTGGCGGCCAATATCGGCGGTTTGGGTGTATTGTTCAAGTGAGACGGCAAGATCATTGCCCGCGTCCCTGAGGGGAGAGGGCGTTATTCGTGGAGGATCAGGCTCATGCCGTCGCCTCCGCCCCCGCGGATGAGGGATTGAGCCGCCCGCCCGGCTCCTGCGTGGCCTGCTGCTCCATCGCCGCTTGGGCCTGCGGCACGAGCAGTTTGTTCTTCCGCCAGCCGCCGAAGCGATAATAGAGGAAGGCGAGCGCGATCGTGACGAACGATCCCGCCGGAAAACTCCACCAAAGATAATCCTCGCCATAAGGCAGCATCGCCGAGGCGAAGACGAGCCGGCCGATGAACACGCCCACCGTCAGGATGATCAGCGGCGGCCACACCCCGCCGTTGGCCCGCACGGTCGAGAACAGCACCAAAGTGATGCCGAACATGATGAAGCTCCAGCTCGCCAGATATTGGATGTGGCGCGCGATCGGGATCGCCGGGCTGTCGTGCCCGAGGAACAGGGCCAGCACCGGCCGATCCCACAGCAGGAGCGCACCGACCACCGCGATCGTCATCGCCGCATTGACGAGGCAGCCGGACCAGGTGATCCGCTCGACCCGATCCCAGCGGCCGGCCCCGATATTCTGCGCCGCCATCGCCGAAACGCCGACGCCCACCGCCATCGCCGGCATCTGCACATAAGCCCACAATTGCTGCGCGACGCCATACGCCGCCGTCACCTCGACCCCGCGCCGGTTGACCAGCCCGATCATCACGAAGCCGGACAGCGACATGATCATCATCTGCAGCCCCATCGGCAGCCCCTTGACCACGATCACCTTCAGCAGGTTCCAGCGCGGGATCAGATAGCCCAACTCATGGCCCCGCAGCCGGATCGGCAGATCGCGCGCATAGATGTAGATCAGCGTCGAGAAGAGCACGGCATAATTGGAGATGAGCGTCGCCGTCGCCGATCCGGCGATCCCCATCTTCGGCGCCGGCCCGAGCCCGAGGATCAGCACCGGGTTGAGCCCGGCATCGAGGATCACGCCGAGGATCATGAACAGCATCGGCGTCAGCGAATCGCCGGTGCCGCGCAGCCCCATCGCCAGCAATACGCCGAGGAACATCGGCGGCAGCCCCAGGAAGATCACGCGCAGATAGGCGAGCGCATAGGGCGTCGCCGCCGCAGGCGTCGCCAGCAGATGGAGCAGTCCGGGCGCGGTGAACCAGCCGAAGATCGCGATCAGGACGGACAGGAGGGTGAACAGCCCGAAGGTCGTCCCCATCGTCTGGCGCGCCCGATCGATGTCGCGCATGCCGATGCTCTGGCCGATGATGACGGTCGCCGCCATGGCGAAGCCGAAGCCCAGGCTGAACATCAGGAACATCACCATGTTCGCGTTGGACGTCGCCGCCAGCGCATTCTCGCCCAGGAAGCGCCCGATCCACACCGCGTTGATCGAACCGTTCAGCGATTGCAGGATGTTCGCGCCCAGCGTCGGCAGCGCGAACAGCAGCAGGGTCCGCGTGATCGGCCCATTGGTCAGATCATGGACGCGCCCCCGCGCAGCAGTCTCGCTCATGTCGCTACCTCTTGAAGGCCGAGCCCATGCACGGCGAGGGGGGCGAGGTCTACCCCATAGCCCCTCGCGCGGGGC
>CAXTMT010000129.1:0-7508 GCA_964245355.1 uncultured Sphingomonadaceae bacterium | reverse complement strand
CCGACGTTATCGGCAACGAAGTCCCCCTCTCCCCGGCCCTCTCCCCTGAAGGGGAGAGGGAGGTTTGACGCGTTTCCGCCTGACGATCGAATATGACGGCGCGCCGTTCATGGGCTGGCAGCGGCAGGCGCATGGCCCCTCGGTGCAGCAGGCGATCGAGGAGGCGGTGGCGGCGCTCAGCGGCGAAGCGGCGGCGGTCCATGCCGCCGGGCGCACCGATGCGGGCGTTCATGCGCTCGGCATGGCGGCGCACGTCGATATCGAAAAGGCCATCGCGCCGTTCCGGCTGATGGAGGGGCTGAACGCGCTCGTCCGCCCCGCCCCGATCGCCATCCTCGATTGTGCCGAGGTGGCGCCCGACTGGCACGCGCGCTTCTCGTGCCTCGGCCGCCGCTACCTCTACCGCATCGTCAACCGCCGCGCGTCGCTGGCGCTCGACCTCGGCCGGGTGTGGCGCATCGCCAAGCCGCTCGATGCCGAAGCGATGCACACCGCCGCACAGATCCTCGTCGGCCGGCACGATTTCACCACCTTCCGCTCCGCCCACTGCCAGGCCGAAAGCCCGATCCGTACGCTCGACCGGCTGGACGTGCGGCGCGAGGGCGAGGCCGTGCGGGTCGAGGCGGCGGCGCGCAGCTTCCTCCACCATCAGGTACGCTCGATGGTGGGGTGTCTGGCGATGGTGGGGCAGGGGCAATGGAGCGCGGAGGATTTGCGCGAGGCGCTGGAAGCGCGGGACCGAGCCGCGCTCGGCTTCAACGCGCCGGCGGAGGGGTTGTATTTCGTAGATGCGGTCTACTGACCGAAACCCCCTCTCCCCTTCAGGGGAGAGGGCTTAGATTATTCCGCATGCTCGATCGCCGGATCGACCGGGTGGCCGGCCACCGCATCCTCCGGCACCGGGAAATCCGCCGCCTGCAGGAAGCGTTCCGCATCCAGCGCCGCCATGCAGCCGGTGCCCGCCGCCGTCACCGCCTGGCGATAGACCTTGTCGGCGACGTCGCCGCAGGCGAACACGCCGGGGATGTCGGTCAGGCTCGTGCCCGGGTGGACGACGATATAGCCCTCGCGGTCCAGCGTAAGCCCGCTGCCCTTGAACAGCTCGGTCGCGGGCGAGTGGCCGATCGCGACGAAGCCGCCGTCGACGGCGAGCTGGCTGATCGAGCCGTCCTGGGTGTCCTCCAGCTCGATCGCGACGAGCCCGGCATTGCCCTCGCCCTCGACGAAGCGGACGACCGCCTTGTTCCACAGCACTCTGATGCCCGGATGCTTGAACAGCCGCTCCTGCAAAATCTTCTCGGCGCGGAAGGAATCGCGGCGGTGGATCAGGGTCACGTCATGGCTGTGATTGGTCAGGTAGAGCGCTTCTTCGACCGCGGTGTTGCCGCCGCCGATCACCGCCACCTTCTTGCCGCGATAGAAGAAGCCGTCGCAGGTGGCGCAGGCCGAGACGCCCTTGCCGTTCAATTCCATTTCGCCGGGCGCCCCCAGCCATTTCGCCTGCGCGCCGGTGGCGATCACCAGCACGTCGCACTTGTAGACGGTGCCGCCGTCGCCCTTCAGCGTGAACGGCCGCTCGGAGAGATCGACCTCGACGATCGTATCCCACAGCATCGTCGCGCCGACGTGCTCGGCCTGCGCCTGCATCTCCTCCATCAGCCACGGACCCTGGATGATGTCGCGGAAGCCGGGATAATTCTCGACATCGGTGGTGATGGTCAGCTGGCCGCCCGGCTGCATCCCCTGCACGACGATGGGTGCCAAGCCCGCGCGCGCGCCATAGATGGCGGCGGAGAGGCCGGCCGGGCCGGAGCCGAGGACGAGCATGCGGGTGGAATGGACGGCGGTCATCGGTTTCTCACGTCAGATTGTAGCGTGAGACATAGGGTGCAGGGGCGGGAGATGCCAACACCTGGCGCGACAAGCCGGGACCGGGGCGACGGTAACTAAAGCCCCGCCTCTTTAGAGGAGGGGTTGGAATGGTGGACGCCGCCAGCTCAGCGGAAGGCCGCTCGCGGACTCCCCCCGGCCCCTTCCCCCTAAAGGGAAGAGGGAGAGTCACCGCCGCCGGATCAGATGATCGAGGTACGCCTTGCTGGGCGGCTTGCCGGCCTCGAGCTCGTCGGCGTCCTGGCATTCCTTTTCCAGATCGTCGCGGATCCGCTCGATTTCGCGTTCGGTCTTGTGCTCGATGCCGATGAACTGGCCGCGCGCATCGTCCAGCGCGCGGATCAGCTCGTCCAGCTTGGCCTGCATCGCCGCGCCGTCGCGGTTCTGTGAATTCTGGATGAGGAACACCATCAGGAAGGTGATGATCGTCGTCGCGGTGTTGACGACGAGTTGCCACGTGTCGGAATAATGGAAGATCGGCCCGGTGATCCCCCAGATGACGATCGACGTGGTCGCGAGTATGAACGCGATCGGCTGCCCCGCGAAGCTGGCGATCCGCGTCGAAATCAGGGTGAAGAAACGATCCACTCCCGCCGAACACGCCAGAATCGTTACTGTTCCGCAACTCAACTCTTCTTGAGATTTAGGCGCGAGCTGATGGCGGGACGCCACTTGCCTGATAGCTGGGATATGGCTTGTCGATCACCCGCGTGCCTTCCAGTTCCGGCCATGCGCGCGGGGTGAAGGCGATGCGGACGCCGAGCGCGGGCCGAGCCGGATCATATTGGGCGGCGAGGGTCGTTTGCAACGACCGGAAATTCGTCAGGCCGTGGCGGGTTTCGGGGTCCTGCCCATCAGCCTCAGCACCAGCCGGATCGCGCCGGGCACGAAGCGCGGGCGGATCAGGCGGCTGTCGTAGGGTGCCAGGCGACGATCGTTTTCCAAGAGGCAGATCGCCGCCAGCTCGGGAAATTCGATCTCGACGCCCAATTCCTTCGATCCGTTGAGCGTGAAGTTATTTTCCTGCGCCTTGCTCGAATCGGTCATGCCCTTGGCCATGCTCAGCCGTTCGCCGATCAGGAAGCACCAGACCGCGATCACCTTGAGCTCGAACCACGGCCGCCGCCAGATCGACATGTTACGCCGCCGCCAGGCGACCCAGTTGACGAAGAACAGGATATGCCGCCCCTCCTCGCGCATCACCGGCTCGAACGTGTCGACCAGCTCGGGCGGGAAGAAGCCGGTGTCCTTGGCGATCCTGAACAGGCCGAAGCCGAAGAAGCTGTCGATACATTCCGAATAGCCCGAGCGCATGAACGCCCATTCGGGATCGCGGGGGCGCACATAGGGCGGCTCGGGCTCGAGCACGATGCCATAGGCGCCGACCATATCGGCGAGCACGGTCTTGTGGCGCGCCTCCTCGAACGCATCCATCTCGATCGCGGCCTTGAGCAGCGGATGCGTCACCGTCTCGCCGAAGGTCTTGACGAACAGCCCGGTGCGTCCCTCGGTCTGCACCGCCATGTCCCAGATCGGCAGGGAGACGATCTTGCCGTGCGTCTCCTCCTCCAGCACCGGCCAGTCGATCAGCGCGGGTTTGTAGGGATCGTGGGTATCGAGCAGGGTGCGGCACATCAGCGCCAGATGCGCCTCGCTGCCAAGCCTGATCGTCTCGCCCTGCGGCGGAGCGGCCGGGGTCGGCGGGACCAGGCTGCGATCGAAATACGTCATGCCACCCTCATACGCTATCGGCGAATGTACCGAGCCTGACCTCCCCCGCCATTATTTGTTCCCGGATCGCCGGATCGGTCAAGGCGGCGAGTTCGTCGCGGTAGCGATAGCCGGGCGCCGAACCAGGATAATGGTCGACGATTGCCGGGTGGGCATAGAGTTCGGTGAGCCCCTCGGGCAGCCGCGCCACCAGCGCCGCCACCCGTTCGCGCGTCATCGCGCCCGACCAGACGAGGCCGAAAACCTGATCGGGGACAGTGAGCCCGGCGCGCCGGAAGCGTCTGCCGACAGCCTTGGCCCACGGCGCGGCGATAATGCCGGCCGGGGCCATAGGGGTGGGTTCGATTGCGTTGAGCAGCGCGACGGGCTCGATCAGGGCGCGGGCAGCTTTGAGGCCATAGCGCCGGCCGACCTCGAGGATCAGCCCGGCGATCGTCGGGTGGAGGTGGAAATGCTTGTGCGCGTTGACGTGATCGAGCGGCAGGCCGGTCGCGGCGAACGCGGCGAACTGCGCCTCGATCTCGGCCCGAACCTGCGCGCGCACCTTGGGCCGAAAGAAAATCGCGGCGCCTAGACGGGCCATATCGGTGCGGAAATTGCCGTCCTGCCCGACGAGATCGGGCAACTGCGCGACGGGCAACATCGGCTTGCCCTCGACCAGCACAAGGTGCAGCCCGACACCGAGCTTCGGCAACAGCTTCGCCCGCGCGACCGCATCGGCGGCGGCAGGGCCGGCGACCATCAGGCTGGCGGCGGTGAGGATGCCGTGGATGTGGGCCTGTTCCACCGCCTCGTTGACCGCGACATCGGCGCCGAAATCGTCGGCGGTGACGATGAGGCGGCGCTGCCTTGCGTCATCCACTTTGCCTGATCAAGATGCCTTCGCAGGAGCGGGAGGGGCTGCCTCTCGGGGTGGCGCAACCTTGGGCATTGGAACCTTGATCTGTGAAGTGGGCAGCACATGTGCTTTTTCGAGGCTTTGGTGTGGGTTCTTACCTGCAACCGACATCGTTCTACTCCTCACTGAAGCCGAGCATATAATGCTGCGTATCGTCATTCGCCAACTCGAGAAGCTTGCGGTCATCCGGGAGCGATGACCCTTTGAAGTTTTTCTGTGTGGCCTGCTGTTCCTTGCGCTTCAAGGCCATAGCGAGCTGGTAAGTTTCGTCTTCGGTGGTATAGCCACGGCACACCTTCAACCAGTCAGTCTCTGCAGCGAGCGCCAAGGCGTCCAGCTCGGGTGCCAAAGCAGTCAATGCCGCCAGACGGCTTCGGTATGGGAGTTGGGGACGGATAGCACTGAGCACCTGTGCCGCCGCCACGATCACCGCCCATCCGAAAGCAAAGTGCTGCCATATCACCCAACCACCTATGGCAGAACTCGCTGCCACGGCGCTGCACATGTTTATGTTGCGCTCGACCGCCTCGACTTTCGCCTGATAGCGCCCAATGTAAAGCGCGTTACGCTTCAGAGTAACGAAGGTTTCCCAATAATGCTTTTGAGCATCCACGCCCCTTTCTCCCGGCCGCTGCAAATCATGCCGCCGCCACCTTGCGGTTCTTCAGGAAGCTGAAGAATTCCACGCCTTCGCGCAGACGGCGCTTCATCATGTCCCAGTCGCGCAGCATTTCCCACAGGATTGCGCCGATCTTGCTCGGGCGGAAGTAGAAGCGCTTGTAGAATTCCTCGACCTTGTCGAAGATCACGCTGGCCGGCAGGTGCGGATAGCTGAGCTGCGCGATCTGGGTGCCGCCGTCGGTCAGCAGATGGTCGCCGCCGTCGAACCAATCGTTCTCGACCGCCTGCTTGTAGAGGAAGGTGCCGGGATAAGGCGCGGCGAGCGAGACCTGCATCGTGTGCGGATCGACCTCCTTGGCGAAGGCGATCGTCTCCTCGATCGTCTCCAGCGTCTCGCCGGGAAGGCCGAGGATGAAGGTGCCGTGGACGACGATGCCGAGCTCGTGGCAATCCTTCGAGAAGCGCTTGGCGACCTCGACGAGCAGGCCCTTCTTGATGTTGTGCAGGATCTTCTGGTTGCCGCTCTCGTAGCCGACCAGCAGCAGACGGCAGCCGTTGGCCTTCATCACTTCCAGCGTCTTGCGCGGCACGTTCGCCTTGGCGTTGCAGCTCCAGCTCATCGGGAAGCCGGGCTTGCCGAAGCCGAGTTCGCCGAGCGCGATCGCGAGTTCCTCGACGCGCGGGCCGTTGTCGGTCAGCGTATCGTCGTCGAAGAAGATTTCCTTGGTCTGCGGGATCTCGCGGATGACATATTTCACCTCCTCGATCACGTTGGCGATCGAGCGGACGCGATAATTGTGCCCGCCCACGGTCTGCGGCCACAGGCAGAAGGTGCAGCGGCTCTTGCAGCCGCGCCCGGTGTAGAAGCTGACATAGGGATGCTTCAGATAGCCGCCGAAGTACTTTTCGATCGTCAGGTCGCGCTTGTAGATCGGCGAGACCATCGGCAGCGCATCCATGTCGGTCAGGATCGCGCGATCCTTGTTCGCGACGATCGAACCGTCGGGGGCGCGCCAAGTGATGCCCTCGACCTCGGCGAGCGGCCGCCCTTCCGCGATCTCCTTCACGGTGAAATCGAATTCGTTGCGGCAGACGAAGTCGATCGCGGTCGACGCCTTCATCGCGACTTCGGGCTCGACCGCGACCTTGGCGCCGATCAGGCCGATCAGCGCCTTGGGGTTGCGTTCGCGGATCAGCTCGGCGGTGTGGACGTCCTGGCGGAAGCTCGGCGTCGAGGTGTGGAGGACGATCAGTTCCTTGTCGTCCACCTCATGCTTGATATCGTCCCAACTCTGATTGTGTGCGGGCGCATCGATCAGCCGCGAGCCGTCGACCATCGCCGCCGGCTGGGCGAGCCAGGTCGGATACCAGAAGCTGCGCACCTCGCGCTTCATCTGATAGCGCGCGCCGGCCCCCCCATCGTAACCGTCGAAGGAGGGGGCCTGCATGAAAAGGGAACGCATCGTCAAAATCGTCACTCCGATCGGCCTGAAAGGCCTGTCTGGGGTCCGGCCGCGATCCGGCCCCGCGATGTCATTTTAAGCGTCGCGCCCCGCCAATCAACCGAACGCACGAAAAAGGCTAAACCATATGTGGCGAACGAGAGACAGTCGCGAAAGGGGATATGCCACAAAGAGGAGGTGACGGCATCCGCCGCGCGATCGATCTGCAGCTTCAGGATCAGGCGCGCGAGCATGGCAGCGCATAGCAGCACGAGCCCTGTACGCGGGCTGAAGCAGGTTGCGATCAGCGCCAGCGGGATGGGGTGGGTGACGATCGTGCCGATCTGGCCGCCGGGGTTTATCGCCAGAATTGTGGCCGCCCAGCGCCGTTCGTGCAGCCAGACATCGCGGAAAGTCCGTTCGGTGCAGCCGTGGATCAGCATCATCGGCGGGACGACCACCTTGAGACCCTGTGCGCGCACCGCTTCGCCCAGTTCGTAATCGTCGGCGAGCGAATCGGCGAAGGGCGCGAACCCGCCGACCGCCTCCAGCGTCGCCCGGCGCAGCGCGATGGTGGAACCCATGCCGGGCCGCGCGAAACCGAGTTTCAGGCCGATCATCAGCTGGGGCACGAAATGATAACTGATCCCGCCCGCTGCAATCCTCGACCAGAAACCCGCGTCGCCGCGCCCGCGATAGAGGCAGGTGACGGCGCCGACACTGGGCTGGTTCAGCGCGCCGGCGAGGCGGGCGAGGTAATCGGGGGGCACGGCCATGTCGCTGTCGGAAAGGACGATCAGATCGTGGCTGGCGTGGGGGGCGATGTTGAGAAGGTTGGCGACCTTGCCGTTGGCGCCATGCCGGGTGGTATCGACGATTTGGACAACCTCTCTATCGTCATCCCGGCGCAGGCCGGGATCCATGGT
>CAXTMT010000128.1:0-7569 GCA_964245355.1 uncultured Sphingomonadaceae bacterium | reverse complement strand
GGCGTCAACGGCTCCCGCCCCGATGCGCGGCGCCCGGCGCGGCCGGTCTATTGGTATCAATCGCGCCGCCGCTTCTTCGCGTTGACCCAGGGACAGACGAAAGCGCTACTCGGCTCGCTCGCCTGGATCGCTGGCCACGCAACCCTCAAGGCGCGGCGGCTGATCGGCAGCGGCAAGCGACAGCCGATGGTCGACCGCGATGCGCGTCGACTGGCGCGGCACGGGCTCGTACCGGGGCGGATCGTGCCGGCGGTTACGCGATGGACCGACGCGCCCGGTACGCCCCCGGCCTGGATGGACGCGAAGCGCTAGCGCTGCGGCAAGCGGCTCAGCCGTGCCGCTCCGCATATTCGGCGTTGAATGTCTCACGGACCACGGCGTCGGGCGGCATGTGGCCGAGCAGCCTGATCTGGGTCTGCGGCATGTTGCCGAACTGGAAGCCGTTCGCGAACAGGGTGTAAGCGATATGCTCGGGGCCGCGGATGCCGGGCGTATAACCCGCACGGCTGCTGATATCGCGCGGCAGCGGCAGCCAGGCGTTGAACGCCGGCTTCCCCGATGTCGCGCTCAGCGAGAAAACCTCGGCCAGCCGGCGGAGCGCCGTGCGCGGCATGAAGATGAAATAATCCAGCACCGCGGTCGATGAAACCGAGCTCCAGATCGTGTTGTCGCTCACCGACCAGCGACGCAGCAATTCCGTGTTGAAGCCGCCGAGATAGGCATCGGGTCGTATCCAGGCGACATGGGTGATCGCCTCCCCGGTCACCAGTTCGTGCTGATCCATCATGCGATTGAGCGCGAAGAATTTCGCGTACATTTTCAACAAGGTATGCGCGTTAAGATAGGCCGCGTTGAGGATCGTCCGTTCGTATACGGCCTCGTCTTCCGTCTCGATCATATATTCCTGAACGCCGCTCGCCTCCACCGTGCGCACGACATCCGCCTGCGCGATCGGCTGCTTGCCGAAGACGAGGTTGAACGTCTTCGGATAATTTCTGGAGAATGCATCGGTGTAACGATCGCCCTCCGGCATGCGGGCGAGGATATCCGCCGGCAAGGCGCGCTGGAGGCGGTTGGCATGGCGGCCGAGCGCGTTCTGCGACTGGTTCCAGACCGACAGGAAGACCGGCGCGCCGAGCGGCTTGACCAGCAGGCGGTGCGTCCGTTCCCAGCAGCGATCGAAGCCGCGCATCTGCCCGGAAAGCGCGACGACGATTTTGGGCCGATGGGTGCGAACCACGCCCTTGATCGCCCGCCCTTCCGAACTCCACGAACGATGGCCCTGGATCGCGGCATCCTGCAGCAGCTTGCTCGTCTCCTGCTCGCGCAGCCGTGCGGCGAGCGGGCTTTCGATGCCCATCCGCTTGAGCTGGAGATGACTGAAGATCAGGAAGCCCAGATCGGCGCGATCCAGAAAGCCGCGTACCGCCGCGATACCGGCGGCGATCAGTTGATCGGTCTCCGGCGGCCGGTTCGCCAGATCCTTCAGGCGGTTGATATTGTAGATCGCCGAGAAAGCGATGTCCTCGCTCATCTCCTCGGGCGTCAGGCGGCTGGCGATCTCGACTTTGGTCTCGACCGAATTGCCGGAGCGTTCGAGGACGCCAAGGTAGCTCTGGCGGACATGCGGCGAATCGGGGAATTTCTTGAGGAAGGCGGCAAGGCACATGGTAAGCGCAATGCCGATTTCCCAATTGGCGAACGGCCGGAGCAGCTGCCCGAGCTCATGCTCCTCGATATCGCCCGAATTCGTCAGTTCGACCAGGCTGAGCTTGCCCCATTCGATTTCATAGGCCGACACATTCTCGTGGAGCGCGCGGTACAGCCGATTGCGATCGGAATAATCCGGCCGGCCCTGGCTGGAGACGACATCCTCGACCAGCGCCGCCTTGGCCTCGATCGGCCGCAGGAATTCTTCGCGGCGTGGCGCGAGCCAGGAAAATTTGGCGATCATCTCGTCGATGAGGTCGCGTGCATCCTGCAGGCGAAACACTTCGACGTAATAAGCGAGCACGGTTTCGATGCCGCCGCCGGTCTGCAGCGCATAGGATCTCTTGTATTCGACGGCGGCGCCGAAGTGCATCTGGCTGTCGAGGACGCGGGAATAGACGTGTTTGGCGAATGCCAGATCCGAGACGCCTTTGCTCACAAGATCGAGCGCGCGAAGATCCAGTCCCTCCCAGAAACAGATCAGCGCGCGAAGGGCATCGATCTCGGTCGCGTTGAACCGGTTTCGCGCCACCTCGTCCTCGATGAGCGCATGGGCGGCCTCCATCTCGCCTAGCCGGAGCACAGCCTCAAGCCGCCAGCCGCCGAAACCGATCGTCTGATCGTGATCGGCAAGCCTGCGAAGAAGATCCAGGGCATCGTCGGTGCGCCCTGTCTCGATGTAAACCTCGGTGAGCCGCCGTTGGTGATCGAGTTCATCGGGCCGCAGCCACGACATGATCTCCAATTTGGCGCTGGCATCGCCGAGATTGCCGCTCGAAACATCGAACCGGGCGGCCTGGCTAAGCAGATCGATCTGCGGATGCGAGTGTCGGCCGATCTGCCGAAGCAGTTCGGCTGCGCGGACATCATCACCGTTGCGCAGCGCCTCCACATAGGCGTTTACGTCAATTCCGTCCGCCGACATCGGTCATCTTCCCCAACGAGACCCGCCCCGCACGGCAATCCGCCGCCGCGCGAAGCCGCGAGCCACCCCCCGGAGGCTCCGTCCCGACTGTGCTGATGCCGCCAAGCACCGCCCCGAAGCAAGCGTCTTCTGCATCGGCCGAAGATAGGAACAGCAGCAACCGGCCGCAGCGTGGCGTCGATAGGTTCAAGCGGGATATTTGTCACCCGCCACGCTCGGCGTCTTCACCACGACCGTCGTAACATCGCTCAAGGCTTCGAAATCGGTCGGCTCGCCGGGCGGGATGGTGACGATGTCGCCATCGCCATATTCCTGGCCGGACATGAGGACGCGGCCGCCGACGATCGCCGTGATTTCGGTCGCGACCCGGTGGACGTGGGCGCCCTCGCTATCGCCCTTCTTGTAATGCTTGATCGCCACTTCGAAATCGGTGGCGTGCAGCACCACCGGCGAAAAGGCGCCGACGAACCACCCCTTGGTCATCGCATCGAGCTTGTCGCACTTCATGCCTGTTGCTCCCGTTCCATGATCTGGACGTCGCGCGTCGATTTCAGCGGATGATAGGCATCCTTCGCGATCCCGATCCGCATCACCTTCTTCTGGTCGAGGATGAATTCGTTGAGCGCGGGGGCGATGAAGAACCGCCCCGCGACGCTCGCATCCTTCAGCACCATCCGCTGGATGGCGGTCAGGAAATCGCCCGCGCGCCGGAACCAGTGGAAGCCGGTGCTCGCGCAACGGCTGATCGGGCGCTTCTCCGCCACTTCGACCACGCTGTCGTCGCCGTCGGTGAGGACGTAGGCGTAGCGCGGATGGAGCGATTCGAAGGTCAGGATGCCCGCATCGGCACCCTGCGCCTTGAACGTCTCGATCACTTCGGGAAGGTTGACGTGAATCTGGTCGGTCGCGCTCATCACCACCAGTTCCTGATCGAGATCGAGCTTGTCGACGGCGAGCATCGCGGTGCAGGCCGCCCCGGCGGTCGGCTTCGAAACCTCGACCACGACGGCGGTCTTGGAGATTTGCGAGACGATATCGGCCAGGTGGAAATTGCGATTGTCCTCGGCCTGGACGCACAGCACGATCCGCGCATCGGGCAGCGTCAGGAAATCCTTGAGCTGGCGCTCCAGCACGAGCTCGCCATCCACTTCGGAGAGCCAGATCGGATATTGATCGGTCGACGCGGGTTTGTCGCCGGCCGCCAGGATCAGGATGTTCATCTCAATTCTCCAGCTCGGCGATGCGCTTCGTGATCCGGCGATAGGTCACGTCGCCCGGATCGCGCACCGCCAGCAGATGCGCGCCGGAGGCGACGGCGGCCTGGATGCCGTGTTCATTGTCTTCCACGATCAGCGTCTCTTCGGGCACCACGTCGAGCCGGCGCATCGCCTCGATGTACATCGCCGGATCGGGCTTGCCGACGGTCACGTCCTCGTTCGAAAGCAACGCATCGAGATATTCGGTCAGATGCGCCTTCTCCATCATGCTGACGACCGAATTGCGCACCGAATTGGAGGCGACGCCCAGCGTGCGCCCCTCGGCCTTCAGCCGGGCCAGCGCATATTGGTGGGGGAAGGACGGGCGGCACCGCGTCTGGATCAGGTCCATCGTATAGGCTTGCTTCAGCGTGTTGAGGAAGCCGTGGAGCTGGCGCGGCAGCCCTTGCGTCACCGACAGCATCTCCAGCTTCTTGCGCGTCGGCAGGCCATCGAAGGTGGTCAGATGGTCGGCGCGGCTGATCTCCATCCCCAGGATGGCGAGCGCCTTGTTGAGCGCATCGTAATGCCATTCGCGGGCATCGATCAGCACACCGTCCATGTCGAAGATTACCGCCTTGATCACTGAAAAAAGTCCTTCGCGCGATCGGGAAAGTCCGTGCAGAGCGTGACGTCGCCCGCGATCCCGCGCAGCGTTTCCCAGAACGCCTCCGGATCGCGCCCGTGTAGATCGGACGAGACGACGCAGACCGCCTTGCCGGCGGCGACATGCGCCGCGATGTGGCCGGCATCGATCCAGCCGCCGCCGAAATCGTCGAGCCAGACGCCGGCGGCCTGGTCGTAGAGGATCGGCCGAGGCTCGATATCGCTGTGGCGGGTGTAGAAGGGCAGCCCGGCCTGCGCATACCGCACCGTTTCCGGGCCGGACATATCGAAGGCGAACCACGATTGATCGCGTCCGGCGAAGCATTGCTTGAGCAGCCCGCTCAATCCATCGGCCTTGATGTTGACCGCGAGCGGCAGGCCGGTGCCCTCGAACAGATCGAGCAGATCGCTCCAGAGCATCGCATCGGCGCCCGCCGGATCGTGCGACACGACCAGGCGACCGTCGAAATCGCGGACGTCGGTCTCGGTGCCATAGCCCGAGGCGATCGTGTGATCGAACGCACGGCGACTGTTCTTCTGATCCGCGCTCAGCCAGAAGCCGCGATGGCTGATGATCTTCATGATGCGCCGATCGTCCGCGAGATCGGATGATCGAGGAAGATCGCGAGATCGGCGGGGGTGCCGAGGCCATACATGCCGTCCGCTTCCGCGCCCACATTGTGGATGGCGATCCGCGCGCCCCGCTCGATCAGCCTATCGTAGACCGGCGCGACGTAGAATTCGTTGTTCACGCGCAGATCCTGCGCGATCATCCGCCTGGCCCCGGCGACGAATTCCGATCCGCGCGCGAAATTGTAGATGCCGACGGTCGCCTCGTCCGAGATGACCTGCTTTTCGACCACCCGGTCGACCAGGCCGTCCTCGCCGAAGCCGACGAACGACCATTTCGGATCGTCGGCCTTCATCGTCATGATCAGGCCGTCGTAACCCTCGCCGGCGGCCAGATAATCGTCGATCGCGATATCGACATATTGATCGCTGTTGGCGATCATCAGCGGTCCGTCGCCGATATGCTGCTCGGCGGTCAGCACGGTGCAGGCCGCGCCCTCGGTGATGCCGTCTAGCTCGACCAAAGCGGAGCCCGGCGCCCATTCGGCGAGCTTCGGCGCCAGGCCATATTCGGCGACGTGCGCGCGCTGGCAGATGAAGACGAACTGGTGCGGTACGCTGGGCGTCAGATTGTCGATCACCAGCTTGATCATCGGTACGCCACGGATCGGGATCAGCGGCTTGGGATCGGTGAATCCCGCCTTGGCAAAACGGCTGCCCGCGCCCGCCATCGGAACAACAATTTTCAGCATGTCTCGCAGCCCCGCCATTCGCGGCCCACTTGCCACGGCTTAGATCGGCGTAAAAGGGGTTTCGGCGAGGATGGCACCGGCGGGGCCGTCGATGTGCCGGACTGTAGCAAAGCCTTCACAATCAACGCATAGCCGCCGCCAGATGTTCGCGAATCAAGGTCATGGCGCCATCTGCCGCCGCCGCGCCGATCCTGCGCAGCGCCCGGTCCTGCGCCTCGCTTTCTTCCTCATACCTCTTATCGCCCTCGCCGGCCCGGCAGCAGCCGAATTGCCCGATTGGCTCGCCGTCCACGGGCAGGCGACGGTCACGCTGCAGGGTACGCCGGGCTTCGCATCGCCCTACGCCGGCGAAAACAGCCTGACGCCCAGCCAGCGCAAGGAGACGTTCGACGCCACCCTCTTCGTCGGCATACAGCCGTGGCGCGGGGGCGAGCTTTGGGCGAATCCCGAAGTCGATCAGGGCTTCGGCCTGTCCGACACGCTGGGTGTCGCCGGTTTTCCCAGCGCGGAGGCCTATAAGGTCGGCAAGAAGCACCCCTACACCCGGCTGCAACGCCTGTTCTTCCGCCAGACGATCGACCTCGGCGGCGAGGCGCGGAAGGCCGAGGGCGATCAGAATGTCTTCGCCGGCAGCCGCACCGCCGATCGGCTGGTGTTCACCGTCGGCAAATTCGGCGTCGGCGATGTGTTCGATGCCAACAAATATGCCCACGATCCGCGCGGCGATTTCCTCAACTGGGCGATGGTCGATGCCGGCAGCTTCGATTACGCCGCCGATGCCTGGGGCTATTCCAGCGGCATCGCCGCCGAATTGTACCACGGCGCGTGGACGATCCGCTTCGGCGCGTTCAACCTCTCGAAAATCCCGAACGGCGAGACGCTGGAGACGGGCTTCCAGCAATATCAGCTCGATGGCGAGATCGAGCATCGCCACAGCATCGCCGGCCGCGACGGCGCGATCCGCCTGACGATCTTCCGCAACCGCGGGCGTTTCGGCCGCTATGACGACGCGCTGGCGATCGCCGCTGGTTCAGCCCCCGATACGGGCGACGTCCGCCGACGCCGCAGCCGGATGGGCGCCAGCCTGAACCTCGAGCAGGCGCTGACCGACACGCTCGGCGTCTTCGCGCGTACCGGCTTCGCCAATGGCGATATCGAGCCCTATGACTTCACCGACGTCGATCGCACCCTCTCGGGCGGCATATCGCTCGGCGGCAAGGGTTGGGGCCGCGACGACGACACCGTGGGCGTCGCCGCGATCGTCAACGCCATCATAGCCGGGCATCGCCGCTATCTGGCGGCCGGCGGCATCGGCATCCTCGTCGGCGACGGGCGATTGCCCCATGCCGGCGACGAGGCGATCGGCGAAATCTATTACAGCTATGCGCCGACGAAGGCCGTGAAGCTCACCGCCGACTATCAGATCCTCGGCAACCCCGGCTACAATCGCGATCGCGGCCCGGCGCATGTTTTCGCGCTGCGCCTGCACGGTCAATTCTGAACGAAAAACAACTGTCGTTTCGTTCATGCAACCGTCCGCGCGCAGCCGCGTTGCCCACACGATCCATTCACAAGGAGATCGATCATGAAGGCCAAGCTTTCCGCTCTGATCGCGGCGTCGATGCTCACGACCCCGGTCCTGCTGCCGACCGCCGCGCATGCGCAATATCAGGAGCGCTATTATAACGGCAATACGCATCGCTATGAATATCGCTATCACTGCAAGAAGAGCAGCGGCACGACCGGCGCG
>CAXTMT010000127.1:1486-7722 GCA_964245355.1 uncultured Sphingomonadaceae bacterium | reverse complement strand
AGCGCGTGCTGCGCATGCGCTTCGGCATCGGCATGAACACCGATCACACGCTGGAGGAAGTCGGCCAGCAATTTTCGGTAACCCGCGAGCGCATTCGCCAGATCGAAGCGAAGGCGCTTCGGAAGCTCAAGCACCCGAGCCGCAGCCGCAAGATGCGCTCGTTCCTCGATCAGTGACGCGAACCTCAAAACCCCTCTCCCTTGAGCGGTGCAAGGGGGGTTTGAGCGGGGGTGTGGCGGAGTGGCTTGAGCGTTCGGGCGGCTGGGTGCCGCCGGATTGGGCATCATTGGGCGCCAAGGATGACTGCTCTGCGCAGATTATAGAGGGTAGCGAACGCGACGAGGTCGGCGGTGTTGCGTTCGAGCGAGTGGCAGCGCGTCCGGGTCTTGCCGTAGAGCCGCTTGGCGGCGCTGAACACCGCCTCGACGGGGGCTCGACGGCGCGCGATCAGGCGGTTGCGGATGCGCTGCCAGCGCGGCGGCACCGGCAGATAGCGGTGGCGGCGATGCATGATGCGGTCCTTGATCCCCATCGCCTTGAGCTGTGCGCGGCGCTCGCGGCCCTCATAGCCGCGATCGGCATACACTGCGCGCTCGTCGCCTGTGACCAGTTCGTGCGCGACATCGGGCTCGGCCGTGCGCGCCGAGATGAACCGTGCCCGGCGGATCAGCCCCGAGCCTTCGTCGACGCCGATGTGGAAGCGATAGCCGAAGTGCGCCTTGCCGTCTTTCCTGGTCCAGTCCGCGCCAGGCTCGCGCGGATGCGCCCCGCCTGATCCCACCGCCGAGCCGGGCGGGTTGTGGGTCGCCTTGATGAGCGTCGCATCCATCAGCGTACCCTTCTTCAGCATCAGCCCGCAGTCATCGAACTGCCGGTTGACCTCATCGAAGCAGCGCTCCAGCACCTCCGTCTGCGCCGCCGCCGCCCGGAACCGACAGATCGTACAGCGCCTGAAGATACAGCGCCTTCACCATCGCCAGCGCCGCATACGGCGGACGCCCCGGCCCGCCTGTCCGCCGCAGCTTGCCCAGCAGCGGCCGCAACCGCTCCCAGTCGATCAGCCCGCCGATCCGCTCCAGCTTCGCATTCGTCCCCAGACGAGGATCGATAAACGCTTCCACCAACGAACGCTGATCCGACATCGCAAGACTCCTTCGCCTCGCAATGAATCACCCTCACAACCCCAAGACCAGCCCCTTTCGCAGAGGAATGTCCTTGAGGGAGAGGGAAAAGTTTCTCGGCCTGTCGCGGAACTCTATTCAACTCGTCACGTTTCTGTTGCGGACTTCGTGTAGCCGTGACGTCTCATGGGCATGAAGATCGGTTTCCTTTTCAACCACGACCAGGTTCATCAGGTCGCCCACGCGCTGCCGACGGCACTCGCCATGCGGGACGAATATCCCCAGGCCGAGATCGTGATCGCCGCGACCAACCCTGCGTTGCACGAGGAAATCGATCGTCTCGCCGCCCGCTTGGGCCAGCGCGTCACCGTCAAGCGCCTCGGTCTGAACAAGGCATCGACGCGGATGCTCGCCGCCGTGCTCGACAAGGCGCTGCCGATCACCAAGCTCGGCGTCTATCGCGACAATCTCGATTTCTTCCGCGGGCTCGATGCGCTCGTCGTCGCCGAGAAGACCTCGCTCCAGCTCAAGAGCCGCTACGGGCTCGACGATCTCAAGATCATCCACACCCGCCACGGTGCCGGCGATCGCGCGATCGGCTTCAACAAGGAAAGCGCGTCGTTCGATCATGTGCTGTGCTCGGGCCGCAAGGTGCGCGAGCGGCTGATCAAGGACAGCGGACTCAACGCCGGCCAGCTCAGCACGATCGGCTATCCGAAGTTCGATCTGGTGCCCGAGAGCGCGCCGGTGCTGCCCTTCGCCAATCCCGACAATCTGACGGTGCTCTACAATCCGCACCCGTCGCCGCACCTCTCCAGCTGGTACAAGCATGGCCGCCAGGTGCTGGAATTCTTCGCGGACAATCCGCAGTACAACCTCATCTTCGCGCCGCACGTCATGCTGTTCCACCGCCCGTTCGTGGTGACGATCGACAAGCTGCGCGTCGACCGCGCCGGCCGCCTGCCGCGCCGCGCGCTCGAAGCGCAGAACATCCATATCGATCTGGGCAGCAGCGCCTGCACCGACATGACCTACACCGCCGCGGCGGACGTCTATCTCGGCGACGTGTCCAGCCAGATCTACGAATTCCTCTACAAGCCGCGCCCCTGCGTATTCCTCGACAGCCACAACACCCAGTGGGTCGGCGATCCGAACTATGCGCATTGGCAGGCGGGCGACGTGATCGATTGCCCGACGTTGCTGGACGTCGCGCTGGAGGAAGCCCACGCCCGCCACCGCCATTACAGCCATATCCAGCGCGAGATGTTCGAGCAGAGCTTCGCGCTGACCAGCGAGCCTTCGGGCAAGCGCGCCGCGCGCGCGATCATGAACGTGCTGGCGCCGTCCAGGCCGATCGAGCTCTTCCCGCATTCGGCGATGCGCCCCGCAAACGATCTGGTGGCGGCTTAAGGCTGGCTCCCTCCCTTGCAGGAGGGGGCGTTATCCGGTTTCTGCGCACGATATTTCCCGCTAACCCCTCCCGATGCCGCTGAGGAAAGACATCTGGCGCCCGGCCATCGTCGCCGCGCGGATCGCGGAGATCCTCGCGCGGGGCAGCGTCGAGGGTCTGCCGACGACGTGGCTGCCCGAAATGCCCGCCTTCCGGTTCCTCGCCGATCCGTTCGGCCTGTGGCGGGACAACATCCTCCACATCTTCGTCGAAACCTACGATTACCGCGTCCGCATCGGCGCGATCGAACTGCTCCGCTACGATGCCGATCTGCGCCTGATCGATCGCAGCGTGGTGCTGGAAGAACCCTGGCACCTCTCCTACCCCATCGTCTGGGAGGCGGAGGGCGAAACCTGGCTGCTTCCCGAAGCACACCGATCGAACACACTCACCCTCTACCGCGCCGATCCCTTCCCCACCCGCTGGCTGGCGGAGACGGTGATCGCCCTGGACCGGGTGGCGGTGGATGCCACGCCCGTCTTCCACGAAGGCCGCTGGTGGCTGTTCTACGCCGCCTCCGACGACGAAGCGCACAAGACCGGCGCCTTGTTCGCGGCTTATGCGGATCGGGTGACGGGGCCGTGGACACCGCATCCGCGCAACCCGGTGCGGCTGGGCGACGACAGCACCCGGCCGGGCGGCACGATCGCCATCGTCGATGGTGTGCCCGTGCTGCCGGTGCAGGATTGCACCCACACTTACGGCGGCGCGATCCGGGCGCTGCGGATCGATCGGCTGACGCCTACCGAATTCGAGAGTTCGGTGGGAAATCGGCTGTGCGCGCCGGCATCCGCCGCGCCTTATGTCGAGGGGATGCACACGCTGGCGGCGGCCGGTGAGGTTACGCTCATCGATTGCAAGAAGACGCTGCTCACCCCGCGCGGATTGGCGATCGAAGCGCGGCGGGAGTTGGGTAAACTTAAGCGGAAGCTGCGCGATTCTCAAAGCCTTCTCCCATCTTCATGGGAGAGGGTTGGATGAGGGTCTTCTTCTTTTGAACCGCGCCGAATCGAAAGAAGAAGCCCCTCACCCCCCTTTGCTCCGCAAACGGGTCCCTCCTCTCCCGCGAAAGCGGGCGAGGGCAAGGAGACGCTGCTCCTGCATACGGAACCCCCGCCCGCCTCGCGCGCTCTGGACGATATGCCCGAAACGACCACCCGCGCCCAGCGCTTCGATGCCCTCGCCGATCGCCTGCCCGGGCTCGGCAGCGATCCGCAATCGGTGCGCCGCCGGGTCGAGGCGATGGAGCATATGCTCGAAGGGTTGTTCACGATCCCCGGCACCAATCGCCGCGTCGGGCTCGACGTAATTCTCGATCTGGTGCCCGTGGTCGGCGATGCGATCGGCGCGGCGCTCGGCGCGTGGATGATCTGGGAAGCGCGCAACCTCGGCCTGTCGAAATGGCAGGTGGCGCGGATGACGGGCAACGTCGGCTTCGATTTCCTGCTCGGCGCCATCCCCTGGATCGGCGCGATCCCCGATTATTTCTTCCGGTCGAACAGCCGCAACCTGAAGATCATCCTCCAGCATCTCGATCGCCATCATCCGGCGACGGCGACGATCGATGTACATTCGGGCGTTATCGCGACCCGTTAAGCTTACAAAGCTTACACGCGCGGAGCTTTTTCTTACGCTCCCGTCATAGCCCCCGTTGCGCGATCCGGCCAAACGCCAAGCGGATCAGTGGGTGAAAAGCTTGATCGCCGGAACGACGAGCGTGACAATCGCGATGATCGCGCCAACCGAACCGATTACCCATGTTTGGGCAGCGAGCTGAGCCTCGATCCCCTTGTTGGCGTCCTCGACCTTGCGCACGATATAATCCTCGAGTTGGGCGACGACGATGGTAGCCTGATCGTCGCCGACATTAACCGATTTCAGGGCTTTGAACAATTCGACCTGCATCGATATCCTCCAATCCTCAATCTTTTTGAGGCGCGCCGTTCACCTGCCGGATCGATCGTAGGATCGGTAACGGACGCTGGCCGCTGGCCGATACGCGCTACGTCGGTAGCCGCGCCCATCATATTCCCTGCCCCGCGCACGGCCGCCGCGCCAGATCAGCACCTTGTCGTCGCCCCGCGTCTTGCCTTCATAAGCGCAGGTCTTCGCGCGGAAATTCACGTCGAGGCAGAAATAGACCTCCTCCAGCCAGCCGCGCGGATCGAGGCTGAGCCGGACGCTATCGGGCCGCAGCCCCGGATTGGCCTCGGCGACCGCGCGCTTCACGCTGTCGACGGTCTGATCCTTGTAGGACAGCGCGCGCAGATCGGGGACGTGCAGGCCGCGATACACTTGCTCGGCGCGGTCGAAATAGCGCTCGGGCGTATAACCCGCCATGCAGGTGCCGTGCTTGGCCCATTCGTGCTGGAGCTGCTGGACCGACGGCGTCGCGCAATAATGCGCCCCGAGCATTGCGGTGGGCAATACCGCCGCCGGCTTGCACCATTGCGGCCATTCCTTGCCCTCGCCATCGGGCCAAAGGCCGTGAAGAACCAACCCGGCGGCGTGGACTTCGGGCCGCGCGCAATCGATCGCGGCGATGCCCCGGATCGCCTGCCTGCACTGCTGGGGCATCCAGAAGGTCGCCAGCGTGTAGCTGCCGATCGGGACGGTGCGCGCCGCATCGCGCTCGGTCGGGCTCTCGCCATGCGGCGGCACGAGATCGGCGGGAATCGCGCACGACGGCGCCGCCTGCGCCACGCCGGCGATCGACCAGCCCAGCAAGGCAAAAGCCACCGCAACCAGCACCAACACCGCCGCCAGCATCCGCCGCATCGTCCCGTCCTTTCCGAATCATCTGATTACGCTGAACATAGGAGGAACATATCGTGTAGGAAAGTGATATTCAAGCGGCTCGACAGCACGAAGCCCTTGCCGTCGGTATTTAGCGCTTCCCGCAACGAAGCAACCTAAACCCCGAAATCCAGTCCGATATCCGCCGCCGGCGCGCTCTGCGTGAGCCGCCCGACCGAGATGTAATCCACCCCCGCCGCGGCGATCGCCCGGATCGTGTCGAGGCGCACCCCGCCCGAAGCCTCGCACGGCACCCGGCCACCGACCAGGGCCACCGCCTCGCGCAGCATCGCCGGCCCCATATTGTCGAGCAGCAGCCACGTCGCTCCGGCCCGCAGCGCCGGTTCGATCTGGTCGAGCGCATCCACCTCGACGATGATCCGTTCGATCCCCGCCGCCACCGCGCGTCCGACCGCCGCCGCGATCCCGCCCGCGACCGCGACATGATTGTCCTTGATCATCGCCGCATCCCACAGCCCCATGCGGTGATTGGTGCCGCCGCCCATCCGCACTGCATATTTTTCGAGCAGCCGCAGCCCCGGGATGGTCTTGCGCGTGTCCAGTAAGGTCGCGCCGGTGCCGGCGATGGCATCGACATAGGCGGCGGTCAGCGTCGCGATGCCGGAGAGGTGCTGGACGGTGTTGAGCGCCGATCGCTCGGCGGTGAGCAGCGCCCTGCCCGCGCCCGCGATCCGCATCAATTCGGTGCCGGCGGGCACCCGCGCGCCATCCTCGACGCGCCGATCGACCGTCGCATCGGGGTCGAGCGCCAGGAAGAAGGCCGCGGCGATCTCCAGCCCCGCCCCCGCGATCTTCTTTTCCTTGATCGCCTCCGCATCCGAGAAATAGCGGTAGTAATCCGCTTCGCT
>CAXTMT010000127.1:0-1476 GCA_964245355.1 uncultured Sphingomonadaceae bacterium | reverse complement strand
CCCGTAAAGCGCGCCTCCGCCGGGATCACCGCGGCCGAGGTGATGTCGCCTGCCCCGAAACCATCGGCGCCCAGATCCTCGGCCAGCGTCGCGCGCACGAATTCGTGCAGCTGCGCCGGTGAGAGGGCAGCCCGATCAATCACGAGGACGATCCCAAAAACAGCGTTGACTGTTACATCGCTTATTGCTAGGTAGCATTGATCGTTGTCGCATTTCGATAGGAAAAAAGATGACCGCCCGCTTCGAAGCATTTGCCGCCACGCCCTTGGGCAAGACGATCGGTAACACGATCGATACCGACGTTCGCTACATCGAATTTCGCGCCTTCAGTCGCGAGGGCTTCCCCGCCGTCACGGCGCTCGTGTCCGATCTCAAGCCGATTCTCGAGCCCCTTCGCGCGACCGATCCGGCGCTGTTCGATAGCGCGAAGCAATTCGTCGGCTGGAAGGTCGGCGGCGTGATGCGCGCGCGCGGACATCAGATCGCCCGCAAGGCCGCGCGGGTGCCCGGCAAGCTTTTCACGGTCGCGGCCGTGGGGGGACCGCCCCTGCCTGAAGCCCGCCATCCTGTCGCTCAGCCCTTCAGCCGGATCGCGCCGAGATAGTCGCGCTTGCCGATCTCGAGCCCCTGCCCGCGCAGGCCATCGAGACGTGGAAATGGAAGTTCGGCTGGGCGAAGCTCAGCAGATAATCCTCGGCGGTGAAGTTCATCCGGCGCCCGCCGAAGGCGAAGGCCATGTCGCGGCCGACCCAGCCCTCCATCTCGTCCACCGTCGCCTCGGCCAGCGCGGCATCGGCGTCGGCCAGCGTTTGTCGGTAGAAAGCGAACGTGGGCTCGGGCGTGAACAGCACCGCCTCGAACAGCCCCTTGCGCGTCGCGTCTACCGCCCCGCCCGAATGATCCGCCGCGCGCAGCAACTGGAAACCGAGCGGATGCATGTCGGCGATCAAACGGGTTTCGAGGAACACCTCGGGCACGATCCCCTTGGCGGTGCAATGCGCCTCGGCCTTGTCGACCAGCGCGATCAGCGACGCCAGCACCTGGCGGCAAGTCGGCACGAAGGCGGCGTGAAGCGAAATCGGCATTGGACTTTCCCTGGGATTTTGTGCCGCCGCCATCGGCGAAAGCCGCCGCCCGCGCAACGCTCGTTTCGCGGACACTCTCGCTCAGACGCAATTCATCGGGCATAAGCCGTTGGTGAGAGCATAAGGCAAAGGAACGGGCATGCGGCAATCAGGGGTTCGGTCGAAGGCGTGGAGGTTGGCGGGGACGGGGGCGCTGGCGGGCGTGTTGATGCCGATCGCGCTGATCGCGCAGACGCCGCTGCCGCCCCACGTCGCCGGGCCACCGGTGTCGGCGGTGCCGCCGAATTTTTCCAGCGTGCTGTTCAACCTCGGGATCGTCTGCGTCTTGATGTCGCTGACCGCGCCCTGCACGGTCGGCATGATCTTCTGCGCGCTGGCCAGCAGCGTGGTG
>CAXTMT010000126.1:0-7724 GCA_964245355.1 uncultured Sphingomonadaceae bacterium | reverse complement strand
CCTCGAGCGTGTAGACGACCCGGCCGCCGATCTTCTTGTAGGCGGGACCGGTGCCATAGGTGCGGTGCTTCTCGAGCGTCCGCGCGGAAAGCCCGACATAATGTGCGGCCTCCTTGGTTCGCAGATAACGCGTATCTTTGATGAGATCGGGCATGATCGACTCCTTGATTGCGGGCCGCGCATCTCCGGGACGGAGCTGCGCGACGGAGGCGATCATCGGCGTTAGAAGGTAGCTGCAGGTGGTCGGATCTGGCTGTCTTGTTTTTCGACCACAACGGTGTGGCAACGATTCGTGACTGAGATCGAGATTACCGCACGACGGTAGGCGCGGAGCGGACGTTCCGCCCGCGCGCGACATGCACGGGCTGGCTTTCCCCTGAGTGCATTCTGGCTGTATTGGGGCAGCCGAACAATCCGGGTACATGTGCATGGTAGATTTCAAAAAGCTGCGCGAGGCGAAGGCGAAGCCCAAGCCGATCAACCCGCGAGACATCTTTAACGCCTTACCAAAGCCGCCGGGTATCAACGACCTGTACGCGAGCCAAGCAGAGGTGCTGGACGCTTGGTTCGCGCGCCGCACCGATCGGGACATAGTCGTTAAACTTCACACTGGCGGCGGCAAGACCTTAGTTGCGCTCCTCATGGCGCAGTCGGTCATGAACGAGATCGGCGAACCTGTCCTTTATCTCGCCCCGACGAACCAGCTGGTCGAGCAAGTACTCGCGAAGAGTGCGGAGTACGGTATCTACGCTTTGCCTTACACTAAGGGGCAGCCACTTCCGGCCGAGTTCCACGACGGCAAGGCCGTGCTTGTCGGCTCCTACGAGACCCTTTTCAACGGGCGCAGCAAATTCGGCGTGCGCGGTTCCGCGCAAGAAGTAGTCAAGGTTGGTGCGATCGTGCTCGACGACGCGCACGTGGCGCTGTCGTCGGTACGTGAGGCGTTCACGCTGAACATTTCTGCCGCAGCTCATAAGGAGGTTTATACGGAGCTCGCCGATCGCTTTCGACCCGCCTTCAAGGAGGTCGGCCGTGCCGGCGCATTTGCCGACATCATCAACGGTAAGGAATTCGGCACCATCGAGGTGCCGAGCTGGGCTTGGAACCGGAAGCTCGATGAGGTGCAGCAATATCTCGCAGGGGAGGTCGACGAGATCAATGCGTTCGTCTGGCCGTTTCTTCGCGACATTCTCGGCGTCTGCCACTGTCTATTTAGCAAATCCGGCATCAGTATTACGCCGATTTTCTCACCGGTCGATTTGCTCCCGACATTCGAGGATAGCGGACGCCGTATTTATATGTCGGCGACTATTGCGGACGACAGCGAAATCGTCCGAACCTTTGGCGCGGCCCGAGACGCGGTTGCTAAGCCTATCACCTCTATGTCGTTGGCCGGCATCGGAGAGCGGATGATCCTCGTGCCTGGGCTGATGAAGCTAGGCACGCCGATCCTGCCGATGGTGAAGGACATCGCTACGAAGCTGGCAGCTAGCGATCGGGGCGTAGCCATCCTCACACCCTCGGGTGCGGCGGCCAAGGAATGGACTGATATCGCCGAGTACCCGGAAAAAACGAAAGCGGTGTCGGAGAAAGTTGCCGCGATGCAAGCCGGCACCGCCTACGGACCGCTCGTCTTGGCAAACCGCTATGATGGCATCGATCTGGCCGGAAATGCCTGCCGTTTTTTAATTATGGACAACCTTCCGCAAGGAACGACCAACTACGATATTTTTCGGATGAACGTGGTCGCCGACGCTGCTGTGAATTCGCTGCTAGCTCAAAGGATCGAGCAGGGTATCGGCCGAGGAACGCGGGGCGGAGCGGATTTTTGCGTGATCGTGCTGATCGGCGCGAAACTGGTGGGCTGGATCGGGCGTAAAAAGAACCTCGACTTCCTGACTGCAAGCACGCGCGTTCAGCTCAAGATGGGCCAAGAGGTCAGCGAGGCCGTGACTACGCCTAAGGAAGTTCGCGAAACGATCCTCAAGTGTTTGAAGCGTGACCCGGACTGGGTCGGTTATCATGCCTCGGAGCTGGCGGATGCAGCGCACGCGGCACCGGTAGACGAGCTCGCGCTGAAGGTCGCAGCTGTCGAGCGCAAAGCGTTCAAGCTGCAGCGGCTCGGTCAGTACGAGAAGGCGCTCTCCGCTCTCGACAAGCTCATGGAGGACGAGGCCCTCGCCTCGGACGCGCAGCGTCGAGCCTGGCTTGCCGCGGCGGCGGCAAGAATCGCCTACCAGATGGAGGACGAGCCGAAGGGGCAAAAGCTGCAGACCACGGCCTTTTCGGTCAACAACAACCACAGCCCGCCGCGCAAGCGTCCGGTGTATGTTGCGCGACCCGCACCAGGCAAACAATCGTCGGCGATCGTGAAACGATTGCGCGAGTATGACCAGCGGATTGCTCTTCTCGCCGACTTCGATGAGGCGATGAGCGATCTCGTGCCCGAGGCTTCCGCCTCGCGCTACGAAGAAGCGTTAGCGAAATTAGGCGCCTATCTCGGGTTCGACGCGGAACGCCCCGAGAAGGTTCACGGGGTGGGTCCCGACGTGCTTTGGCGGACCGAAACGTCATTCGATTTTATAATCGAGGCAAAAAGCGAGAAGGACGAGAACAATCCGCTCTATAAGAAGGATCACGCTCAGTTGCTCGAGGCGGAGCACTGGTTCAAGCAGGCCTATCCGGCTCGGGATGCAGCGCGCGTATCGGCTTTACCGGAGGCGATTGCCGACGCAAAGGCAACGCCCGTTGGCAGCTTTGCGTTTCGATTGGCAGAAGTCACCAAGGTCGTAAGTGCATTGCGCGGAGTGCTCGTCGAACTGGTCGGGGCGGCCGGAGCGGCAGATGCGCTACGCGAGCAGTGCGAGGCTGCCTTGGTAAAAGCCAAGCTCAAGCCGGCGATGCTTCGCGAAGGCTTTATGAAGCCGTTCGGCTCCCTAAAGCCCAAGACCAAGTAGGGTCTAAAGCGGTTAGCTCTTGCCTAGCGCAGTCTTGTCCTTCCACCGACCGACAGAACGCCTTAGTTTCAAGACATCCCGCAGGATTTCGTCCAACCGGTCGGCGTCTGTCGTGTCGCACTGCCAGACGACCGAAACACTCCAGCCCAGGGCTTCCAAGTCGGCCGCGTTTTGACGATCGCGAACGATGTTGCGCGCAAATTTCTCCTGCCAGAACTCGGTGCGAGATTTCGGATCCGTTGCCTTTTTGCATCCTTCGTGTCGATGCCAAAAGCACCCGTGCACGAACATCGCGACCTTGCGTCCGGGAAACACGAGGTCCGGGGATCCGGGCAGATCCTTCCGGTGAAGCCGGAATCTGAGACCCATCGCGTGTGCGGCTTTGCGGACTTTGATTTCCGGTTCCGTATTGCGACTCTTCACGCGCGACATCAGCCAAGATCGCCGCTCCGGACTTAGCCGATCGGCCATGGTTATTCCGCAGCGATCGCTATCGGATCGTCCAATCCCAGCTTCAGACGGATCGCTCTAAACATGGCCTCGGAAACGATAGGCGACACGCTGTTCCCGATCATTCGAAAGCTATGCCAGATGGTGGGATGGAAGAGGTGACGATCGGGGAATCCTTGCAGTCGCGCAGCCTCGCGAACGGTGATCACGCGAGGCGCATCCGGATGGAGCGGACGCACTGCTTGGCGCGAGCCTTTATCGGCCCCTGTCCCCGCACGAATGGTCGGACACTGTCCATCCCATGCCAATCGCGGATGACGACCGACGGTATCCATTTTACCCGGCTGCACTCCCGCGAAGCGCAGGGCGACTTCCGGTTTGTGATCGACGATCCTATGACCGGTGAACGTACTGCCGCCGGCGCGCAGCCGCCGGGCATATTCGTATGGCCGTCCACGCTTGGCGATACGCCAGAGATCGAATTCGTCGTCTGGCTCAGCAACGTCGTAAGCATCGGCCAAATCCGAAATGGCTTCGCGGACGGTCGACGCGGGCTTTTCGAACGCCGCTATATCGGCCATCGTCATCGCATTTCCTGCATCCTTGCGGATGCCGATGACAAAAAGGCGACGCCGTCGCGTCGCAGCACCGAACGACGCCGCGTCGAAGATTTGTGGTCCGAAAATGTGATAGCGATCATCGACCTGCGCAATCGCGGCGTCCAAAACGCTCCGCGAGTCCGCATATGCGAGACCGCGGACGTTCTCCATCATGAAAAAGTCGGGTTCCAGTTCGGAGACGATCCGAAAGAAATGGCCGAGCAAGTGGCGCCGCGGATCGGCTAAGTCCCGCCTTCCGATATCGCTGAACCCCTGACAGGGAGGCCCGCCAAAAACGCCGGTTATCGGCACTTTCACGAGCTTCCGAATCCGGTCTCCCTTGAGCTTCGCGATGTCTTTCAGATGCAACTTCGTCTTCGGAAAGTTACGACCGAACGACGACGTCAGGATCGGGTCGATATCGAACGCTGCCGCAACGTCGAACCCGGCGTTGTGCGCGCCAAGCGAAAACCCGCCGGACCCGCAAAACAGATCGATCAGCGCCATTAGCCGCGACGCCGCCGGCGAAGAAATATGGCCGAACTCACGCGGCCATCTCGCCAAAAATCGGGTATTCCAAATAGAACCGCTGATAGGCCTGAACTTCGTTAAGGCGCAGCTCGAACTCCAGCGATGACGGGTCCAGCGGGACGGCACAAGGCAGTCGCTTGTCCAGCGACCGCTTCTCCTTTTCGGTCAGCACCGGCAGTTCGATATCGAATAGCGTCTCGCCCGTGATATGTGCCAGGTTGCCGAGTGCACAGGCATCGAGCTTTGCGGCGTCGGCGCTATCGACGATCATTCCGCCCACGGTGATCATCTCCGCGGCATCCGCATAACGGTAGGCCCAGATCGGTGCGTAATGACACCCTGGCTTCTTCTCGAGGACTGCCGCCTTGATTCGCTTATGAACGATTTCAGCAGCCAAGGCGGGAAAGTCGTTCCTCGTAAGAAGAGCGCCTTTCGCTGCCATGGCCTTATCGTCGCAGATTTCGGCGAGAAAGTTCTCGGCGGGCAACGTCTCGCCATCGACGACATTGCCTTTGAGCTGTTCGACCATCGCATTTACGGTCACTAGGATCATGCTGCCTGACGACATCGAACCGACCGCCGTTTCGATGTCGCCGGTCAGTGCGCGCTTCAATGGACCGTCATAATCGAGCCAAACGATGCTCGGAGTGTCGTCGAGGACATCGCCGAGCGCGGTCGCGGCTTCTTCCATCCGGACCGCGATGCAGGCAAATGGCTTGTTGAACTCCACCCGCTTTTCCCGGCTTTTCTCCTTCTCGATCGTAACCATATCGGAAATACCGAGCGCTTTGTGCATCAGCACGAAGTCGGAAAACCACATCGACCCGAAGCCGACATAGCGATAACTCGCGATTGGGAACTGCCCCCCAATCCTCAGCAATGAAGATAAAATCAGTTTCCGCTCGACGTTCTTGTTCGGTCGAAGCATGTAGTTGATCGTCTCGAAGGATCGCTTTCCGCTCATTGCGGAACTTCGCGTGCGAGGAAATACTCGAACGTCCGAATCCCGACCTCGGAAGGAGACGAGCCGACCATGTTCAGAGCCTCGGCCGCCGCCTCGACATCGGATGCCTCGCGCACGTACTCGATTGACACGACGTTTTTGGCAATCGTTGCCGGAAGTTTCATCGGCGCGCTGGCCATGACTCGCCCGACCGGCTTTGAGGGCGCACGCTTCTCTACCGCCTTCAACCGCTTGGCTTCGGTCCGCCGCGTGTTCGTGTAATCCGTCAGCTTCTTGGTAGCCCGCATCATCACCGGCAATGCCTTCAAATAGAAGGGATTGCTGGACTCGACATCGCGCTTGGTCGTCTTCCACGGCAGCTTCTCGGGCGTATCGCTATCGAAACGCGCGACGCCCATGAATCCGATATACTGGGGATGCCACGCGGGGACGGGCCTCACGCCCCAGCCCGTATCCGCCGATTTGTCCGCACTGACGACGACGCGGTCGTTGCATACCACGTACCAGCCATAGACGCCGCTATCGGGCGTACGCGCGGTTGCGGACGTGTCGTCGGGCGGCGGCTCGGCCAACCCTGCGGAAATTTCGATCCTCACGCCGTCGATCGTTTCGACGTGTCGAAAAGGCGAAAAATTCTCGTCTTCTTTCATCACCGGCATTACGGCCGCTACGGCGACGCCATTGACCAACACCTCCAATCCTCGGTTGAGAATGAAGGCGTAATCTCGAGCGATGATCCGACGCAGGCGGTCGTTGAAGGCCGGGTTTTCGAACTGCCTCGAGATCGGCTCGTATAGTTCGGTGATGCCGATACTCGTTCCTACCGGGACGGCCGAGCCGGTTCGCACAACCTCTGTCAGGTCGAAGGACCATTCAAGAATTTCGACCCCTTGCGCATCGCGCCGCAGCTGAGGATCGCGTCTCCAAGTTTCGACATTGAGCTTCAGCGCGAACGATTCGGCTCCCGTGCTGGACTGCATGTCGACGACGTTGCCGATTTTGAATAAGGCACGCTTCATGCCGATGCCGTAGAGTCCGATGGTCCCGTCGTTTAGGACGGGAGCATCGTCCGGTCGGCCGAAACGAAACGCATATTCTTCGGCGACGGCAATGGGGATGCCCCCGGACCGATCGACGATTTTGAAGTGACCGACGTCGTAAGTTATGTCGACGCTGTAGCCATCGAACGGCTTGGCCTCGTCAAGTTGCCGGCCCTCTCTCCTCGCCGCGTCGCCGATCCCATCGACGGAATTGTCGAGCAAGTCCAAGATACAGTCGATCAAATCGATGTCGCGGGTCAGCATCGCAATGAAGAAGTTTTTGGAAGGATTGGCGTTTGCGCGCGAATCGCCATTTGCGCCGTTAGCCATCGCCTCCTATTCCCCCGCACTTCCCATAAACCCAGGCAAGCGGGCTTTGGCCGTGTAGAGCGAACAGCTCTCCTAAACCGCGGTCCGCCCGCCACGCGGGACGGTAGCCTAGCGCCGCACGAATTAGAAGAACGAAGGCAGCCGCTTGGGTCGTTTCCAATAGAGCCAGCCGACCGTCGTATTCAACGACCTGAGACTGCGTCACTCGGCAACCTATGCCTAAGCGGCGCGAACCCAATGAGCGAACGATAACCGCCCGCGATCATGCTGGCGCCTGCGTCGGCGAGGCGGCGCAGGTCGGAGCGCTCCGAGCTCGTCCGCCAATCATAAGGCGCAGGGTCGAGCAACATGACGCCTATCTCGCGTAACGTGACGCCCTTCTGCGTAAGATCCTGGATGCAGAGCATCGCGGCTTGTCGATTTGCCTGCGGGTGCCGACGTTGACGAAGCGGTCGTCCGCTTCCAATGGCGCGAGCCAGCAGGCTTGCCGCGCGCACGCGATCGGCATGGTGGCGATCTGCGTGGAGGTAGAGACCGAAGGGCTCACCGATCTCAGGCGCCAGCTCTGTCGGCAGCCAGAGCGCCTGCTCGGGCGAACCGTGCCGACGGACCAGCAGATGCGCGCCGCCGGGTGCCTCCATCAGAAACACGCCCGGTCCCCAACGATCGGGCGTGAACCGAAGACCCGCGACCGCCCGCGCCCATGGCAGCGGCCTGACGAGCGACACCGTGTCGACGCGCAGTTCGGGCGTCCAGCCGATCAAAGGGCGGTCGGTGGCGGGTGTGTCAGGGTGAGGTGCGAAAGGACAGGCCCCAAGGGGCCGTCCTTTCCGCCAGCGATTGCTGGCCGATG
>CAXTMT010000125.1:0-7775 GCA_964245355.1 uncultured Sphingomonadaceae bacterium | reverse complement strand
GCTGGATATCCCGATCTGCTCGCCGAACTTGAGGACGCGCCGCCCGCGCTGATCGTGGCGGGCGACGATGAACTGGCTGCGCGTCCGACGGTGGCGATGGTCGGCGCGCGCAACGCTTCGGCAGCGGCCGTCCGCTTCGCGCGCCATCTCGCGCATGATCTGGCCGAGGAGGGCTGGGTCGTCGTCTCGGGGCTCGCGCGCGGGATCGACACCGCCGCGCACCAGGGTTCGCTCGGCGACGGCGCGACCGGGGGCACGATCGGCGTGATCGCGGGCGGCATCGATGTCGTCTACCCGCCCGAGAATGCGGAATTGCAGCACACCATCGCCCAGCGCGGGCTGCTGATCGCCGAGCAACCGCCGGGCACCGAACCCCGCGCCCGCCACTTCCCCTATCGCAACCGGATCATCGCCGGCCTCGCCCAAGGCACGATCGTCGTCGAGGCGGCGCCCAAATCCGGCTCGCTGATCACCGCGCGGCTGGCGGGCGAGGCGGGGCGGGACGTGCTCGCCGTGCCCGGATCGCCGCTCGACCCGCGCGCGCAGGGATGTAATCAATTGATACGCGACGGCGCGACGCTGATCCAGAACGCCCGCGACGTCATCGAATCGCTCCGCCCGCTCGACTATCGCGCCGTCCGCACCCGCGGCGCCGCATCGTTGCGGGAGGAGCAGGCGCCCGACATCGGCGCACCCGAGCGCGATCGCATCCGCGCCCTGCTCAGCCCCAGCCCGGTGGCGATCGACGAACTCGCGCGGCAATCGGGGCTGCCGATGCCGGTCGTCCAGACCGCGCTGCTCGAGCTCGAACTCGGCGGCCGGCTGGAGCGCCACGCCGGCGCCAGGGTGAGCCTGGCCGGGTGATCTTGGCGCGAGGGCCGAAGCTGCTACAAGGGCCGCCGCGTAAGGTGTCAGGGGGAATGAATGCTGGCGATCGCTCTTGCGGTGATGGCGCATGCCACGGGCGGGCATCACCGCGTCGTCGTGCAACGGCAGACCAATCCCGAGACGCTGGGGCCGACCAAGGGCTGGTTCAGCGCCAGGGATTATCCGCAGGAAGCGGTGATCACCCGCAAGGAAGGCGTCACCGCCTTCGAACTCGCCGTCGACGAAAATGGCCTGCCGGCGGATTGCAGGATCACCAAGAGCAGCGGCACCCCGCAGCTCGACGATCGCACCTGCACGATCATGCTCAGCCGCGCGCGCTTCCGCCCGGCCCACAACAAGGCGGGCGTGGCGATCCCGACCATTTTCCGCCAGTCGATGAAATGGAATCTGCCGGGCAAGAAGCAGGATCAGATCGTCGATCGCAGCTTCGATGCCAAATCGATGATCGCCCCCACCGGCGAAGTGCTGGCCTGCACGATGACCGGCGCGGGCGCGGCGAAGATCAACCCAATGAAGTCGGCTGCCGCCAATGCAGGCGCCGGTGCCGGCTGCGGTCCGTTCGGCGACAAGGATTTCCTCCGGCAGGTGCTCGGCGCCGACTATGCCAAGACGCGCGCGGCCAATGTGCGCATGACGATCGTCTTTGCCGACGCGCCGCCGTTCGATCGCAAGCCGAATTTCCAGAAGGAATTGGCCAAGGCGACGATCGAGGTGTCACCCGCGGGCGATCTGGCGAGCTGCAACAGCATCAGCAAGCTGAACGCGCTCGGCCGGACGATCGACCTGTGCGACTTCATCCGCGCCGCCCCGCCGCACTTCGCGGCCGCGCCGGCCGTGCGCAAGGCGACGCTGGTGCTGGAGATCGGGGCGTTCTTCGGGAGTTGAGGCCGAGGCTCGATTTTCATCCGTCATCCCGGCCTGCGCCGGCATGACGATAGTAAGCGTTTAAGCTGGAACTACTGCCCCGAGGGCTTCGTCCCGTCCATCGCCGCGACCTTCACCTTGCGGATCGGCGTCGAGCCGGGTGCCTTGCCGTCGGGCGTGTCGGACATGTCGATCACGCACATCGTGCCGAATTCGGGGTGCGGGCCGCAGGCGACACCGGCGTAGCGCAGATGATCGGCGTACATGAGTACGCGGTGACCACGATCGCGGACGCCATCGTCGACGATGAGCTGGCGGATCACGTCGACCGCATCGGTCGCGCCATAAGCGATGACTTCGGCGATCTGCTTGCCGCCGCCGTGACGGACGTTGCGTTCGGCCGGGCCTGAGCCGTCGGCGCTGAAGTGGCCCGTCCGCCCGGTCTTGCCCTGTTCGACGACATGGTCGCGCGCGGCATCGGCCAGCGTCGTGCCGGGCGCCAGCGCCGCCAGGGGCGGCTGCTGGGTGAGGAAGCCGATCGCCTCGTCGACGGGCACCACGCCTTCTTCGGTTTCGAAATCGACGGAGGCGCCGGGCATGGTGACCAGATTGGCATGGAAGAAGCCGCGATAGCGCTTCAGCGCCTTGGCGTAATCGACCGGTGAAACCCGCGCCGCGCTCAAGGCTGCAAGGACTTCCGACTCGATGGTCGCAATATCGTCCTTGAAGCCAGGCGCTGCGTTCTGCGCCTGAACGGGAGCCTGGAAGGCGGACACGCTAAGACACAAAGCGACAGACGCAAAAACAACGCAATTCCGCATTGGCCGAAGCCCCCTTGGAGATACCCCACTTCGCATCGGCTCAACCGAACGCTCCGCACTATTTTGTTGCCTACAGGAGATAGAATGTTTTGGAAATAGGGTATCTTTTCTGTCCGTTAGCGCGCCATTCGGGTTCGCCGCCTCCCGGCTTGACGGCGCTCCGGGCCAGGCCTCACCCTCGCGCGTGTACGTAAGGCCCTTTGTGAAGCACCCATGAAACTCGTCATCGTCGAATCGCCCGCCAAGGCGAAAACCATCGAATCCTATCTCGGGCCGGGGCATAAGGTGCTGGCATCCTACGGCCATGTCCGCGATCTGCCCGCCAGGGACGGCTCGGTGAATCCCGACGACGGATTCGCGATGGAGTGGGAAAATTACGCCGACAAGGCGAGCCGGCTGAAGGCGATCAGCGACGAGGCCAAGGCCGCCGACACGCTGATCCTGGCGACCGATCCCGATCGCGAGGGCGAGGCGATCAGCTGGCATGTCCAGGAAGTGCTGAAGAAGCGGAAGGCGCTGCCCAAGGACGTCCGCCGCGTCACCTTCAACGCGATCACCAAGGCCGCCGTGCTGGAGGCGATGGCCCATCCGCGCGAACTCGACGAGGATCTGATCGACGCCTATCGGGCACGTCGCGCCCTCGATTATCTCGTCGGCTTCACGCTTTCGCCGGTGCTGTGGCGCAAGCTGCCGGGTGCCAAATCGGCCGGGCGTGTCCAGTCGGTGGCGCTGCGCCTCGTCGTCGATCGCGAGCGCGAGATCGAGGCGTTCCGCGCCCAGGAATATTGGTCGGTCAGCGCCGAATTCGAGCAGGACGGCGTCGCCTTCCCCGCGCGGCTGGTGAAGTGGAAAGACAGGAAGCTCGATCGCCTGTCGATCGGCAATGGCGGCGATGCCGAAGCCGCCAAGCGCGACGTCGAAGCCGGGCGTTTCTCGGTCGAAAGCGTCGAGACCAAGCCGCTCACCCGCAACCCGCCGCCGCCCTTCACCACCTCCACGCTCCAGCAGGAAGCGGCGCGCAAGCTCGGCTTCTCGGCCAGCCACACGATGCGCGTGGCGCAGGATCTCTACGAGCAGGGCGCGATCACCTACATGCGTACCGACGGTGTGCAGATGGACCATTCGGCCATCTCGGCGGCGCGCGTCGCGATCGTCGATCGCTATGACGGCGGCTACATCCCCGACAAGCCCCGCCACTACACCGCCAAGGCCAAGAATGCGCAGGAAGCGCACGAGGCGATCCGCCCGACCGATTTCGGTCGCGATCGGATCGGGGGCGGCGATCACGCCCGGCTCTACGAACTCGTCTGGAAGCGCGCGCTCGCCAGCCAGATGGCGTCGGCGCGACTGGAGCGCACCACGATCGAACTGGCCGACGGCACCGGCCGGAACATCCTGCGCGCCACCGGCCAGGTCGTGCTCTTCCCCGGCTATCTCGCGCTCTACGAAGAGGGCCGGGACGATGCCGATGACGAGGACAGCAAGCGCCTGCCGCGCATCGGCGAGGGTGATGCCCCGGCCAAGCGCGCCGTCACCGCCGAGCAGCATTTCACCCAGCCGCCGCCGCGCTATTCGGAAGCCAGCCTCGTCAAGAAAATGGAGGAACTCGGCATCGGCCGCCCCTCCACTTATGCGGCGACGCTGCAGACGATCAAGGATCGCGATTACGTCCGGCTGGAGAAGAACCGCTTCATCGCCGAGGAGAGCGGCCGGCTGCTGACCGCCTTCCTCGAACGCTTCTTCCTGAAATATGTCAGCTACGATTTCACCGCCGAGCTGGAGGACGAGCTCGACGACGTGTCGGGCGGCCGCGCCAATTGGCAGGCGGTGCTCGAAGCCTTCTGGCGCGATTTCAAGCCGAAGACCGCCGAAGTCATGGAGCAGAAACCCTCCGAAGTGACGGCGGCGCTCGATATCTTCCTTGCGCCTTTCCTGTTCCCGGACAAGGGCGACGGCACCGATCCGCGCCTGTGCCCTTCGTGCAGCAACGGCCAACTGGCGTTGCGCGGCGGCAAATTCGGCGCGTTCGTCGCCTGCTCCAATTACCCCGACTGTAAATATACCCGCCGCTTCGCGCAGGGCGGTGGTGCCGAGGCGGAGGCCGATGCCGGCCCGGTCGAACTCGGCCGCGATCCGGTGACGGGCGACGAGGTGACGCGCCGTTCGGGTCGGTTCGGCGCTTATGTGCAACTGGGCGACGGCAAGGAGGCCAGGCGTTCGTCGATCCCCAAGGATGTCGGCGAGGTCGAACTGGAGATGGCGCTGAAGCTGCTCTCGCTGCCGCGCGAAGTGGGTACGCATCCCGAGAGCGGCAAGGCGATCCAGGCCTCGATCGGGCGCTACGGCCCCTATCTGCTTCACGACGGCAAATATGCCCGGCTGCAATCGACCGTAGAAGTGTTCGAAACCGGCATGAACGCGGCGGTGGTGAAGCTGGCCGAAGCGGCGGCCGGTGGCGGGCGTGGGCGCGGTGCGGCGCGCGAGCCGCTGAAGGCGTTTGGGGATTCGCCGGTGACGGGCAAGCCGGTGAAGGTGATGGAAGGCCGCTTCGGCCCCTACGTCACCGACGGCGAGACCAACGCCACCCTGCCCAAGGGCACCGATCCGGCCGGGCTGGACGAAGAGCAGGCGTTGATTTTGCTGGCCGAGCGCGCGGCGAAGGGGCCGGCCAAGGGCAAGAAGAAGCCGGCGGCGAAGAAGAAGGCCGCTCCGGCGAAGAAGTCGCCTGCGAAGAAGGCCGCGGCGAAGAAATAGGAAGGATATCGTGCTCCGGCGAAGGCCGGAGCCCAGAGCGGCGGGCGATGCGCCCAGCTATCCTGGGCTCCGGCCTGCGCCGGAGCACGCTGGGCCATGTCTCAGAGCTTCCATCCCACATCGACGTGGAACGTCCGCCCCGGAAACGGGTGGAATAGGAAATACCGCTGATCGGCGAAATTATCGACGCCCAGCCCCAGCGTCATATGCGGGCTCACCGTCGCCACCGCGCGCAGATCGCCCAGCAGATAATGGCCGAAGCCCTGATAGGTGAAGCCGATGGGATCGCTGTTGTCGATCGTTCCATACATCCGGCTGGCATAGCGAACCGCAGCGGTTAGAGCGAGCGGCGGCACGGGGTGCCATGTCACTACACCGGTCGCCTTCCAGCGCGGCACCTGCGGCAGCGTCTTGCCCTCCGCCGTCGGCAGGATCGCATCGTGCGTGACGAGCGCCTGCGCGTAAGTGACGCTGCCCGAGAAATCCCAGCGCGGTGCGAAGCCGTCACGGGTCACGGTCAGTTCGGCACCGCGTGCGCGCGTCGCGTCGACATTCTGCACGAAGGTCGCCGGCGAGCCATTCAACGAACCGATCTGGGAAATCAGCGCCTGGTTGATCCACTCGCCGAACACAGCGATGCGCACCAGCCCCTTGGTATCGCGATGCTCCAGCGCCAGTTCGGCCGAGCGGGCGTGTTCGGGTTTCAAATTGGGATCGGGGATCGCGCCGACCGATCCCACGGTCACCACCTGATAGAGTTCGGAGACGGTGGGGAAGCGATACGCCACGCCGAACGAACCGCGCGCCGTCCAGCCGTCGCCCAATGTCCAGGCGAGCGCCGCCTTCGGCGATGTGCCGGTGGCGGTGCGCATCGGCTGGAGCGTCGACACGGCGGGCGTGGTCGAGAAATTGACCCCGTCGAACGCGCGCCACCACTCCTGCCGTACGCCGACGGTGAGGGTGAGGCGCGGCACGATCGCCCAGCCGTCCTCGATCCACAAGGCGCCGGTGCGGGTGCGGCCCGCCGATTGCAGGTTGAGCGCGCCCCCGCTGCCGTCCCGCCAGTCGCTTGTCGTGTAGCGATTGCTGGCGAGGATGAAGCGATCGATATGGCCGCCGCCGGCGATGCGGTGGGTGCCGAGCTGGACGTGGGCGTTGGCGTCGAACGTGTCCCAGCCGGTGCCGTCGAGGCGGGTGATAGTACCCACGCCACCGGAGAAAGCGGCGGGCGGGGTGCCGGTCGGCGTACGCTGGCTGTCGTGATCGAAGCGGTAGCGGGTGGCGACGATCTGATAGCCGAAGCCGCCCTCGTCGCCGCTCGCCGACAAGGCGTGGGACCAGTGGCGCTCCTCGTGCCGGTAGATGCCCGAATCGAAGGCGCTTGCGGCAACGGTGTAGGCCTTGCCGCCGATGTTGAAGCTTCCGGCATAAGCGGGCGCTCCGCCGGCGCCCAAAAAGCTCTCCACCCCGGCATCGGTGCTGCCGAGAAAGAGCGCCCCCGAATAGCTGAGCGTCAGCAGCGGATCGATCAGCAGCGCGGCCTTCAGGTGCAGGCGGTCCTGCGTCTGATGCTCCATGCTGGTCGCGCCGAGCACCTTCACCGCCACGCCGGTGCGGTTGAGCGTATCGGTGCCGCCGGTGGTGGGCGTACCCGTCGCGCTGTTCGCCGCCGGGATCGTCGCGGTCGCATAGCCCAAAGGCTGGGCGTGGCTGGCGACATGATCGACGCTGGCGAACACAGCGAGCTTGCCGAAGCGATCGCCGATCGTCCCGCCGATCTGATAGGCGGGCAGGGTCAGGCTCTGGCCGTAGAGGTTGAAGCGCTCGACGCTGACCGAACTGCTCGCCGTCGCCTCCAGCCGATCGGGCAGGCGGGTGGTGATCGTCACCACCGCGCCGATCGAATTGCCCGGAAACGCGGCCGCGAACGGACCGTAGAGTACGTCGATCCGCGCCACCTCCTCCGGCGAGACGAGGCTCCAGCGCGGCGAGGCGGTCGTGTTGTTGTTGCCGATCAGCGCCGAGAGCAAGGCGCCGTCGGCGTAGATCAGGCTGCGCGCGCTCGATCCCACGCCCGATGTGCGCGTGGCGAGCGGGGCCTGCGTATCGCCGATGTGGCGTTTGCGGATCAGCAGGCTCGGCAGATATTTGAGCGCATCCTCGATATTGGTGGCGTTGACCGTGGCCGCGATCTTCGCGGCCTCGATCGAGGCGACCGTGGCAACCTTGGAGGTCGGCTGCGCGGGATTGGCGGTGACGACGATGTCGTCGCTCTTTTCGGCCCGCGCCGGCAGCGCGCCGGCGAGGCACAGGACGCATGCGGCGCCCCATTTCAACTTGGGCATATCCCATCCCTGTTCTGGAAAACGGCAATCGCCGGACACGGAAGGCGCGACCGGCATCGGATCAGCCGTCGAGGGGCGGGGCCTGACTTGGGGGGCGCAGACG
>CAXTMT010000124.1:0-7833 GCA_964245355.1 uncultured Sphingomonadaceae bacterium | reverse complement strand
GAATCCGGCCTGGCGGCGGCGGTGGCCCATTGGCGCATGCCGTCGGTCAGCGACTTGGTCACATTGATCGACGTCAAAAACGCCATCGCCAGCACAATACCGCTGGTCACCAGCAGGCTGCGGCTGGGGACGATGGGGCTGGTGGTGCCGTTTGTGGCATGTGCGCTGATTCTGCGGGCGTGGAAGAACATCGGATGGGAGACCGAGGGTAGCTGGTGGGGGTTCGCCATTCTGGCGGGCGCGGCGGCGAGCATCCGCCCTGCGATCATCCGCGCACGGATCATGCGGCCATCTCCACGGCGCGGGCGCCGACGGTCGCCTTGGTCTTCAGATAAGCGTGCATCCGCTCGGCCACGTCGCGGCCGTCGCGCACCGCCCACACCACCAGGCTCGCGCCACGCACGATATCGCCGGCCGCGAACACGCCGTCGACGCTGGTCATCATCGTCTTGTGATCGACGCGCAGCGTACCCCAGCGGGTGACGGCGAGATCGGGCGCGTCGAACAGGCGGGGCAGCTCCTCGGGATCGAAGCCCAGCGCCTTGATGACGAGCTGCGCCTCGATCCGCTCCTCGTTGCCGGGATCGGCCTCGGGGCTGCGACGGCCGCTGGCGTCGGGCACGCCCAGACGCATCTTCGTCACCTGCACACCGGCAATCGCACCGCCGACATCGTGGAACGCCTGCGGGGCGGAAAGCCAGACGAAATCGACGCCCTCCTCCTCGGCATTCTTCACCTCGCGCTGGCTGCCCGGCATGTTGGCCTTGTCGCGGCGGTAGAGGCAGCGCACCGAGGCAGCGCCCTGGCGGATCGCGGTGCGGACGCAATCCATCGCCGTATCGCCGCCCCCGACGACCACGACATGCTTGCCCGCCGCATCCAGGCTGCCGTCGTCCCACGCGGGCACCGCGTCGCCGAAGCCCTTGCGGTTGGACGTGATCAAATAATCGAGCGCCTCGACCACGCCGCGCGCACCGACGCCCGGCGCCTTGATCGCGCGCGGCTTGTAGACGCCGGTGGCGATGACGATCGCATCGTGGCGCTGGCGCAATTGCTCCAGCGTCGCGTCACGGCCGACCTCGAAGCTCTCGTGGAAAGTGATCCCGCCCTGCTTCAGCCGCGCGACCCGGCGCATGACGACGTGCTTCTCCAGCTTGAAACCGGGGATGCCGTAGGTCAGCAATCCACCGGCGCGATCGTGGCGATCGTAGATGTGAACCTCGTAGCCCTGCATACGCAGCAGTTCGGCAGCGGTCAGCCCGGCCGGCCCGGCACCGATCACGCCCACCGATTGGCCGCGATCGGGCAGGGGCGCGAGCGGCTCGACCCAGCCCTCTTCCCACGCGGTATCGGTGATGAATTTCTCGACCGATCCGATCGTCACCGCGCCGTGACCGGAAAATTCGATGACGCAATTGCCCTCGCACAACCGGTCCTGCGGACAGATGCGGCCGCAGATTTCGGGCATGGTCGAGGTGGCGTTGCTCAGTTCATAGGCTTCGCGGAGGCGACCCTCGGCGGTCAGGCGCAGCCAGTCCGGGATATGGTTGTGGAGCGGGCAATGGTTCGAACAATAAGGGACGCCGCATTGCGAGCAGCGCGACGATTGTTCCTCGGCCTCGACCCGCTCGAACACATGGCTGATCTCGCCGAAATCGACGGTCCGCTCCTCGGCGGTGCGCTTGGCAGGATAATCCTGCCCGATCTGGGGAAAGGTCAGCATCGGCACGGCAAGTCTCCTTGCCGCGCGCCTAAACATGGCCGGAGCGAGGAGTCAAAAAGACGGGTAAGCTATGTTGACGTGTTTTTGCAATTGTTCAGCGTTTGCCGGCCGCAAGATATTATATCGTCGTTAATTAGGTCCGCACTAGAACCTATAATTTCACCAGCCAGATTAAGGCGATAGCCCCAGCAACGATCCGGTAATAAGCGAATGGCGCGAACCCGTGCTTGGAAACGAACGACACCATCGCTCGTACGACGCCGAGTGCCACCGCGAACGCGACGACGAAACCGATCGCGATCTGCATCCCGCTCGCCTGCCCCGCAACCACCACTTCGTGCCGAGTCTTCGCCAGCTCGACCACCGTCGCGCCCAGCATCGTCGGGATCGCGAGGAAGAAACTGAACTCCGCCGCCGTCCGCCGTTCGACGCCGAGCGACAACGCGCCCATGATCGTCGCGCCCGAGCGGCTGACCCCGGGGATCATCGCCAGACATTGCACCACCCCGACGCCCAGCGTGGTGGCGACCGGCACATTGGCGATGCCGACGATCGTGCCCTTCTTCGCCAGCCGCTCGATCACCAGGATCGCGATGCCGCCGACGATCAGCGCCACCGCCACCACATCGGCCCGCCCGAGCAACGCCTCGATCTTCTTGTGCAGCACCAGCCCCACCACCGCGGCCGGTAGGAATGCGACGAGGATGTTGCGCACGAACCGCCACGCCGATGGATCGCGCTTGGCCATCCCCGCGATCACCGCAAGGAAGGTCCGCCAATAGGCCACCACCACCGCCAGGATCGCACCGAGCTGGATGACGATGTTGAACGTCGCCCATTTGTCGGCGTCATAGCCGAGCAATTTGGTGGCGAGGATCAGATGCCCGGTCGAGGAAACGGGCAGGAATTCGGTCAGCCCCTCGACGATGCCGAGGATCACCGGCTGGACGATATCCATGCTCAGGCCTTCGTCGGCTTGTCGAGGCCGAACCGCCCCTCGCGCCGATAGCGCACCAGCCACGCCGGCGCGACCGCCGCCAGCGGTTTGGGCGCGATGCCGAACGCTTCGAAGCCCGCGGCATCGGGACTCACGACATTGTCGTGCTGGAGCATCAGCCACTGATCCCACGTCATCGGCGCCCCCGGCAGCCAGCCCGTGGCCTTGGCCATCAAGGCGGCGACGGGATCGGGGATCTCGGGCAAGAACTTATCCACGCCGATCGCGCCGGCGATCCAGCGGTTGAGTCCCGCCATCGTCAGCGCCTCGGGGCCGCCGAGCTCGAACGTCTTGCCGCCGAACCGCTCCGGATCGAGCGCCGCAACCGCGATCGCGCGGGCGACATCCGCGACCCAGGCAGGCTGCAACTTCACCCCGCCCCGGATCACCGGCACGAACGGCAGCGCACCGATCATCCCGGCGAAACGATTGACGAAATTGTCTTCGGCCCCGAACAGGATCGACGGGCGGATGATCGTCGCGCCGGGATATGCTGCGCGCACCGCCTCCTCCCCTAGCCCCTTGCTGCGCCCGTACGCCGATTCGCTCGCGGCATCGGCGCCGATCGCCGAGATTTGCACCAGCGCGCCCACCTGCAGGCTCGCCGCCGCCTCCGCGACGATGCGAGCGCCCGCGACATGATATTTCTCGAAGTCACCCTTCAGGATGCCGACGAGATTGATCACCGCGTCGGCGCCCTCGATCGCCCGACGTACGCTGGCCGACTTGGTCACGTCGGCGGCGACGAACTGGCTCTGGCCGAGCCCGCCAAGCGGCTTGAGGAAGTAGGCGTGGGAGGGATCGCGCCCGGCAACGCGGACCCGCACACCCGCCTTCAGCAATTCCTGCGCGACATAACGACCAAGGAAGCCGCCGCCGCCGAACACGGTCACCAATCGATCCATCGCGCGCCTGCCTGTCACTCGGGTACATGCCGCCATCGGCCACCGCTGCCAATGCCCGCACACCCCCGCCCGCGCAAGCCGCTCCGCCTGTCGGACCGACCCCTTCGGTTGACAACGGCAGGACCGCCCACCTAAAGGCCGCCGCCTACCCCGTGCCCAGATGGCGGAATTGGTAGACGCACCAGCTTCAGGTGCTGGCGCTCGTAAGGGCGTGGAGGTTCGAGTCCTCTTCTGGGCACCAGCGGCCGTCGAGCAAGGTTCCGCGGGCGAATCGATGCGGTCCTCATCTTGGCATCCCGCCAATCGACTATGCGCAGGCAGCGGTTGCGAATCTCCCCGCGCTCGACCATATGCGCGGCGGGAGTCGGGCGGACGGTGCCGTCGCCAACCCGGTCAGGTCCGGAAGGAAGCAGCCGCAACGATTCCGTATCGGGTCGTTCCGGCTCCCACCATTGCCCAAAACGTCGTCCTGCGCTTGTTTCAGGGTCCACCCCGCTCCCAGCGGCGCCGATACTCGTTGCGTAGTGGATGCTGAAACAAGTTCAGCATGACGTTGCCCGGGGATGGCGATAGACAGGCTTCGTGCGCGACTCCCTAGGCCTCGACGAACCACCCCAGCCGCCGCGCAAGGCCGCCGCGCAACCGTATCGCGTCCTCGCCCGCAAATACCGGCCGCAGACCTTCGAGGCGCTGATCGGGCAGGATGCGATGGTCCAGACGCTGGGCAATGCGATCAAGCGCGATCGGCTGGCGCATGCCTTCCTGCTCACCGGTGTCCGCGGCGTGGGCAAGACGTCTACCGCGCGGCTGATCGCCAAGGCGCTCAACTGCATCGGCCCCGATGGCACGGGTGGGCCGACGATCGATCCCTGCGGCGCCTGCGAGCCCTGCGTCGCCATCGCCGAGGGGCGGCATATCGACGTGGTCGAGATGGACGCCGCCAGCCACACCGGCGTCGACGATATCCGCGAGATCATCGAGGCGGTACGCTATTCGGCCGTCTCCGCGCGCTACAAGGTCTACATCATCGACGAAGTCCACATGCTCTCCAAGAATGCGTTCAACGCGCTCCTGAAGACACTCGAGGAGCCGCCGCCCCACGTCAAATTCCTGTTCGCCACGACCGAGGTGAACAAGGTGCCGGTGACGGTGCTCTCGCGCTGCCAGCGTTTCGACCTGCGCCGCATTCCCGCCGATCTGCTCGCTCGCCACTTCGCCAAAGTGGTCGCCGCCGAAGGGGTGCCGGCCGAGCCCGAGGCGCTGGCGCTGATCGCCCGCGCGGCCGACGGATCGGCGCGCGACGGGCTTGCGCTCCTCGATCAAGCGATCGCCCACGCCAGTTCAGAGGGGGCCGGCGCCGAGAGCGGCAGCGCGGTGACGGCCGATCAGGTGCGCGAGATGCTCGGTCTCTCCGATCGCGGCGCGATCCGGCGGCTGTTCGCCAGCCTGCTGAGCGGCGACGTGGCGGCGGTGCTCGCGGCGATGGCCGAGCAGCACAATCTCGGCGTCGAGCCGGCGGCGTTGTTGAAGGGGCTGCTGGAGACGGTCCACGGCGTCACCCGCGCCAAGGCGGGCGGCGCGGTCGATCCGGCGCTGTCGGTCGAGGAGCGCGAGGCGTTCGCGGAGTGGGCGAGCCGCCTCGGCTACGCCCCGCTCCACCGGCTGTGGCAGCTTCTGCTCAAGGGACATGGCGAGGTGACGAGCGCCGCGCTGCCGCGCGAGGCCGCCGAGATGGCGCTGCTGCGTGTGCTGTACGCGAGCACCCTGCCCGATCCGCAGGAATTGATGCGGCGGCTGCAGGCGGGCGAGGCGCTGCCCGCACCGATCACCACGCCGGTCAGCCCGCCTTCCGAGGCACCGCGCGCGGCCGCACCGGTCGAGACCCCGGAACCGCACTTCGCGTTGCCGGATAGCCCGCAGGCGCTGCACGACTTCCTCGAATCGAAGGGCGCGCGCGGCCTTGCCGTGCGTGTCCACGGGGCGCGCTTCATCCGCTTCGAACCGCCCCTTCTGGTGATCGCCAAGAATTGCGGGTTCGACGATTCGACCGATCGCCAGCTCCTCGAGTGCCTCCGCAAGAGCAGTCCTCCCGGAACGGGCTGGTCGATCAGCGTGACGGAGGGCATCGGCCGCGCCAGCCTGCACGATGCCGAAAAGGCGCAGGAAGCCGCCGCCCGCGACACTATTCTCAACAGCCCGATCGTGGCGGCCGCGCGCGCGGCCTTCCCCGATGCCGAATGGGTCGAAAACCACAGGAGTGCCTTGCCGTGAAGGATTTGAACGACCTGCTCGCCGCCGCGCAGGAGATGGCGCAGAACATCCAGGGTCAGATGGCCGATGCGCAGGCCGGGCTCGACAAGATCGAGATCGAGGGCGTCGCCGGCGGCGGCCTCGTCAAGATCCGCGCGACCGCCAAGGGGCGCATCCAGGGCGTCGAGATCGACGAGAGCCTGCTCGCTCCGTCCGAAAAGACGATGCTGGAGGATCTCGTCGCCGCCGCGATCAACGACGCGCGCAGCAAGGCCGATGCCGCCGGCAATGCGGAAATGTCCAAGATGACCGCGGGAATGCCGCTGCCCCCCGGCTTCAAGCTGCCCTTCGCCTGATCGGGACGGCGCGGGCTTGCGGATCGCCTATCTCGTCAACCGCTATCCGGCGGTCAGCCACAGTTTCATCCGGCGCGAGATACTGGCGCTGGAGGCACTCGGCCACGCGGTCGTGCGCTTCTCGATCCGGGGCGTGGACGGCGCGCTGCCCGATCCCACCGACCGCGCCGAACTGGAGAAGACGCGGATCGTGCTCAAGCAGGGCATGGCCGCACTGATCGGCGCGACGCTGGAGAATGTGCTCAAGCCCGGCCGCTTCCTGAGCGCGGCCTGCGCCGCCTACAAGATGGCCGGCTGGGGGCTGAAGCCCAAGCTGCGCCACGCCGCCTATCTCGTCGAAGCCTGCTGGGTAGCGCGTAACCTCGATGGCGCCCAACACCTCCACGCGCATTTCGGCACCAATCCGGCGGCGGTGGCGCGGCTGGTGCATCTGCTGACCGGCATCCCCTACAGCTTCACCGTCCACGGCCCCGAGGAGTTCGATTCCCCAATCGGCCTCGCGCTGCCGGCGAAGATGGCGGATGCCAAGGCGGTGGTGGCGATCAGTTCGTTCGGACGCAGCCAGCTGATGCGCTGGATGCCGTTCGCCGGCTGGAAGAAGATCCAGGTCGTTCGTTGCGGCGTCGATGCTTTGTTCGCCGGGGCCGCGCCGCCCGCGCCGGTCACTGCCGCCGAGTTCTGCTGCGTCGCCCGCCTTTCGGGCCAGAAGGGCCTGCCCCTGCTGATCGAGGCGGCGACCCTGCTCAAGGCGCGCGGCACCGATTTCCACCTGACCCTCGTCGGCGACGGCGAGATGCGGGGCGAGATCGAGACGATGATCGCGGCGGCCGGGCTAGGCGCCAACGTGACGATCACCGGCTACCTCTCCGCCGCCGACGTCCGCGCGAAGATCATGGCGTCGCGGGCGATGGTGCTGCCGAGCTTCGCCGAGGGGCTGCCCGTGGTGATCATGGAGGCGCTGGCACTCGGCGTCCCCGTCGTCGTCACCGCGATCGCCGGCATTCCCGAACTGGTCGACGAGGAGTGCGGCTGGGTGATCCCCGCCGGCGCGATTCCGGCGCTCGTCGATGCGATGCAGGCGGTGCTCGCCACCGATCCCGCCACGCTGCGCGCGATGGGCATGATCGGCCGCGCCCGCGTACTGGACATGCACGACGCCACCCGCAACGCCGCCGCGTTGGCCGAGATCATCGCGGCATGAGTTTCGTCGTCGCCCTCCTCGTCCTCGCCTGGGCGCCGCTGCTGCTGATCGACGTCGTCTTCGGCACCGAGGTGCTGCTCGGCCTCGCGCCCGGCCGGGGCCGCGCCGATGGATCGATCCCCGAACGGATCGCGCTTGTCGTCCCCGCGCATAACGAAGCGGGCGCCGTCCGCGCGGCCGTCCAGGCGATGCGCGCCGCCTCGCCGGAGGGCACACGCATCCTCGTCGTCGCGCACAATTGTTCGGACGATACCGCCGGCGAAGCGCTGGCCGGCGGCGCCGAGGTCCACCGGCTCGACCAGCCCGACAAGCGCGGCAAGGGCTATGCGCTGGCCGGCGGACGCGATGCGCTCAGCCTCGATCCGCCCTGGTGGGTCTATGTCGTCACGCTGGGCCCGACG
>CAXTMT010000123.1:0-7879 GCA_964245355.1 uncultured Sphingomonadaceae bacterium | reverse complement strand
CCTCGGCGAAGCTGCCGGCGTCCGCGGCGGCGATCGCGGTGTCGGCGCGGGCCTGCTGCGCGTGGCGCTTGGCGAGGTTGGGAAATTCCTGGGCGACGCCTACCCGCGCCATGGTGAAGTCGTCGCGGCCGGGCTCGAATCCCAGCGGCCCCGAGATCGGAAAGCTGTCGACGCCAACCGACAGCGTCGGATCGGGCAGTGCGCCCGCCGCGTTTCGCTCGGCGCGCGCGGCATCGGCGCCGAGCCACCTCGCCTTAAGCGATGGCGCGGTGGCCTGCGCCTGCCGCAGCGTCGCCTCGAAGGTGAGCGGCCCCGCCAATGCAAGGCTCGGGATCGCCGCGAGCAGCGGCGTAAGAAGACGAGCTCTCATGAAAATGCTCCTGATCTGGAAAGGACGACGGCCGGGCACGAGGCGCGCGACGGGAAAGCCCGCAGCGAGCGAACGGCAAGGCCGATCGAATCAGATCAGGCGATGGGTGGTTGGATGTCGGGTTGGAGCGAGCGGCCGCGCAGCGGCCTGGCGCGGCCGCGACGCTCGATCGCGAGCTGGCCGTAAGTGACGCGCGACAGCGTCAGGCCGTGGGGCAACGCCGCGGCGCTGCTGGCGCAGGCGATCATGCATTTGAGGCCATCATCCGGTGTGCAGCCCTTGCTTTTGCTGGATTCGCTCGCCTTTTCCGGAGCGGCCCGCTCCATCATCTTCATGCAGCCTGCCGCCCTCATGTGCATGGACTGCGTCGGGTCAGACCCATGTGCGGCATAAGCCGCACCCTGCCCTGTCACACCGAGCAGCGCTACCGCGAGTAAAAAAGAGATCAGTCGGCGGAACATACGAGTGACGTGCCGTCACTCAGCGGCCGAAGTCAAGATGGTGTACCAAAAGCACCCGGTCGGATTACTTTCGGCGCCTATCCCGGCCGACAACCGGTGTCACGTCATCACCTAGAAGTCGGCCTCTACGCGGTATGGGGTAGCAGAAGCGGTGGAAAGCCGCGTTCTTGCCATTCAGATGTTCGATATGACATCTAGTAACATCAGTAGCTTTGACAAGGATTGCCCCATGCACGTTGCTCTCATTGGCGCCACCGGACGCGGCGGCTCGTGCATCCTCGACGAGATGGTATCGCGCGGACATCAGGTGACCGCGATCGCGCGCAACATCGACAAGCTTGACGCCCGCGAGGGCGTCACCGCGAAGCGCGGCGACGTCGCCCAGGGTCCGGGACTCACGACGCTGCTGCGAGGCCACGACGCCGCGATCAGTGCGATTCAGTTTCTGCCTAACGACATGCGTGGGCTGCTTGACTCTGTCAAAGGCGCGGGTGTGCCCCGCTTCCTGGTTATGGGCGGTGCTGCGAGCCTCGAGACGGCGGACGGCGCCAGACTTATCGACAGCCCACATTTCCCGCCGGAATACGAGCCTGAGGCGCGGGCGGCGATCGCCTTCCTAAAGGTGCTGAAGGAAGAACCGGATCTCGACTGGACTTTTTTGTCGCCCGCCGCGTTAATCGAACAGGGCGAGCGGACTGGAGAGTTTCGCGTCGGCGGCGACAAACTGCTGACCGATGCCGACGGTAACAGCCGAATCAGTTTCGCGGACTATGCAGTTGCTATGGTTGATGAGTTGGAAAGAAACGAACACTCACGCAAGCGTTTCAGCGTCGCCTATTGAGGCATGGCGCAACCCGCGTGGCAGTGTTCCGTATGTGCAGCTTCCCAGATAGACTGAACTTCACATCGACCGCCGGGCGGAGAGTGTTGGCAGGCAAGCTTGCTCAGCTGCGTTCATAAGTTCCGGTCAGCAAGCCTTGGCTCAAGACCGTTCCGGCCATCGCGGAGACCACGCCGGCGAGGCCGGGCGTGGCGGGAAAGGACAGCGGGCGATCGAGAGCGAACATTTGAAAGACATACCGGTGCGGTCCATGTCCCCTGACGGGCCGTGGACCGGCATAGCCGGCCCGGCCGAACGAACCCACGCCGAAGGCGACGGAGGAGCCCGCCCGTGGCGCCAGTGCGCCTTCCGGCAAGCCGTCGCCGGGCGCGATGCCCATCGCGATCAGATGGGTGACGGGTCGAAGCAGCGGCGCGTCCGGATCTTGGACGATGAGGACCAGTTCGGCCGTCCCCTCGGGAATGCCCGCCCATGCGAGCGCCGGGCGTAGCAGGCGTCCGATCGTTCTTCCATCCCCGGCTTCATGTCGCCTCATTACCACTGACGGCACCGCGCAGGAAAGCGGCTCCGCCGGCATCAATGGCAGATGCTGACCGCTAGTTAGGCGCGTTTCGCCGTGAACATGTCGGGTGGATCTCACCGAAGCTTGGTCGGTGGACGCCGGACGACTATGCTGTTCGGCAACTGATTTCGCCGAAGGGCTGCCCATGTCGAATGCTGACAACGACCTCACGCGCGGCACGTCGGCTACGGGGTCGCTGGCACCCGCAGCCGACGCGCAGGACAAGGCACTCGGCCAAGAGCAGCAACCGGCCCCCGCATCGGCCGAGGGGATTACTGTTCGATATCTAAACCCAGACGAGCTGTATCAGCCCGCCAAGCACGGCTTCAGTCAAGTGACGATCGTGCCCGCCGGGACTAAGCTGATTTATGTCTCCGGGCAGATGGCGATCGACGTCGACGGCAAGATCTCGGCCACTGACTTCGAAGGGCAGGTCAAAGGCGCATTCGCCAATTTGCGCCTCGCTCTGCAAGCGGTCGGATCGCGCATGGATCATGTGGTGAAGGTCACGATACTCTCGGCAGATCACGACGGTGAGCGAGAGAGGATTGTAGCACACGAGACGAAGGCCGCATTCCCCGGGCCGAACAAGCCGGCGAGCACCCTGATTCCGGTGCCAAGACTCGCGCTCGACGGCATAGTCTTCGAAATTGATGCCGTCGCCGTTGTACCGTCTTAATCTCCGATAGATCAGGCTCCTGATATAGTATAAGGGGTCTTACATTATCCACCTGTCTTCATCGGTAATCTTCCATCTATGAAGCGTTACACGCCCTTTCCCAAGTGGAAGCAAAGCTATCGATGGCGCGTCAGCGAAAGGCCATGGGCAGCTTGGCGGCTTTGCCCTCCGGCTCCAGCCGGGCATCCTGGTGCGGCTTGGCGCGGGCGAGCGCCGTAATTCCCTGCACGAAATCGAAGATCGATTCCGGCGGGCGGCCTTCCTCCTCCAGCACGGTGGCGATGATCTTCTCGGTCTCGGGACGCGAGAAGCCGCGCTTGCGCAGGAAGGTCTCGCGCCGGCGATGCGCATCACCGCCTCGACCAGCTCGTGATCCCAGATGCGGCCATAATCCGGCCCTGTAACGGCGCGTAGCTCAATACGGCCGTCATCGGCTTCGAGCGTCTTCACCAGCTCGGCGCGGTGCGAGAGCAGGCCGTGCTGGAGGTTGATGCCGGCGAGCGGCGCCGGAAGCTGGCGCATATAGCTGGCGGGTGCGCCGACCAGTAGCGCGGGGATCGGAAAGAATAGTTACCATGCGAGATCTCCACGACGGGCGCCGAGCCTCTCTCTCGGCCTCAACCCGTCACGGCGAAAGCCGACCTCCTCTTTCTCTCGAGGCGTTGCCGAGCCTCCGCAGAAGGGGTCTGGCGAGGACGCGGCTCGCCCGCAGGGGAAAGCACTCCCCTCGTCAATCCGTCAAATTACGCCGGAATCACTACGACAGCGTCCGATTACGCGGATATTACGTCCGACCTCGGAGCCCCCACGTAATATTGAATTGGCCCCTGACGGGGAAAGTTTCTGCGCTAAATCAGGGGATGCTGGTGCTGCCGGTGAGGATTGAACTCACGACCTCAGCCTTACCAACCCGATGTGTCAACGCTATACACTCCGGCCTATTCACCGCCTTTCCTACGAAAACGCAGTATCGTCAGTGATTTAGCTTGAACACAGTCGCGACAGGCGTATCCTTCTCTACGAAGGAATTTCCGCTCTGATGCTTCCGCGTCGCTTCCGCAACGCGAAGCAGCCGCGTTGGAGGTGATAACATGGCCAAGCTGACGAAGACGCTCGTAGACCGCGCTGGTACGAGCGAACGTGACGAGTTCATTTGGGATGACGAGGTGCCAGGGTTTGGCTTGCGTGTCTTCAAGTCGGGGAAGCGCAGCTACCTGATCCAGTATCGCATGGGTGGACGCACACGACGCTACACGATCGGTTCTCACGGCATCTGGACACCGGAGATGGCCCGCAAGCAGGCCAAGGTTTTTCTCGCGGGCGTCGCGCAGGGTGAGGATCCGGCGGAGAGCAAAAAGCTCGACGCCAAGGCGATGACGGTGAAGGAGCTGTGCGAGACCTACCTGGATGATGCGAAAAAGGGACTTGTGCTCGGCAAAAGCGGCGGCCCGAAAAAACAGCTCACCATCAACACCGATGAAGGCCGCATCCGTCGTCATATCATTCCGCTTCTAGGGTCGCGGCGAGCGAAAGACATCAGCGCTTCGGACGTCAATCGTTTCCTTAGAGACGTCGCGGGCGGCAAAACCGCGACCGATGTAAAGACCAAGAAGCGAGGGCGGGCAATCGTGCGCGGTGGTCCAGGTGCGGCGGCGCGCAGCGTCGGCTTGCTCGGTGGTATTTTCACCTACGCTATCGAACAAGGAATCGTAGAGGTGAACCCCGCAAGGGGCATTCGCAAGCCGAAAGACAAGGTCAGGACACGCAGGCTGAGCGAAGCTGAGTTCGGCATTCTTGGCCAGTTATTGTCGGATCATGAGGCGAACGCATCTACCGCGCTTGCCGCGAAGATCATTCGTGTGCTCGCCCTTACTGGATGTCGGCGCAATGAGATTGTCTCCCTCAAATGGAGCGAGGTAGATGAAGATCACAGCTGCCTGGCGCTAGAGGATAGCAAGGAAGGTGCCTCCATTCGGCCTGTCGGGCTCCGCGCGCTCGACGCGATCAATAGGGAAAGGCCTGCAAAGCTCGATGGGGTGGTGTTTCCGGGAGGATCGGACGCAACGGTTTATCATGCGTTCCCGAAGAAGTGGAAAGCGATCTTCGACGGGACCGAACTCGCGGATATTACGCCCCATGTGCTGCGTCATAGCTTCGCCAGCTTGGCCAACGATCTTGGTTTCACAGAAGCAACAGTCGGTGCGATGCTCGGGCATTCCGGTGGTTCTGTAACTAGCCGGTATGTGCATGTCGTTGATACCGCGCTGGTCCTTGCGGCCGACACGGTGTCGGGTTTTATTCATGCCTTGATGAGCGGCATGGTTTTCAAGCGCGCCCCGTCGGCATTGGATCGCAAGGCGCGCGAGGCAGCAATCACGAGACTTCTTGCTAAGGCCGTGAACGACGACGCTGATTTGGCTCAGGCTGCTTGATTAGGCGCGGACTGAGCAATGCGGCTTTTCGAGCCTCATAGATCGGCGGAGCTGTGCCACTCACACGGCGGTTTTTTCAGCGAGCAGATCGGCGTTGTTGCGCTGGGCTGATGCACCCGCTGCGTGTTCGTGGATTGGCATCAGAGGCAAGGCATGGTCGAGCGGGTGCGGACCGGGCCAGAAACGGATCCCCGCCCCGGTGCGTCGGCGCAACTCGGCGACGATCGCGGCAGCCATGTCGGGCTCGCCATCATAGTTGGCCGCGCTGCGTTCCAACGAATCGGCGAGCGCGCCAGGCTCGACATCCGACATCTCGCGCAGCACCTCGTCGGCCTCGCTGCGCGCCCAATATGCGGGCGTGTCCCACAAACGGCTCATGGTCGTTCTCCACAGTCTCTCGGCACGCCGGTCACCTCACAACGCCAGTGACGGTTGCCGCGCCCCGATCTGCTGGACAACGAACGTCCGCGCCGGCGGCGTCTCGAGGATGTCTATCTCGGCTACCGTATGGTCGAGCCACTGCATCACCTGCCGGCGATGGATGATCGCACCATGGCGGTCCTGATACGGCGCGACTTCGAGGTTCGCGGCGACGGTGATGACCCGGTAGCTGAGCGGCCAGTCACCCATCGCCGGCTCCCAGATGCCGGCGAGATAGAAATGCTCGCCAACACCAAGCGTCACGCGGAAACGCTTGCCGCCGGCGACCATGTGAAATTCGGAAGCAGGGATCAGGCAGCGATGGGTCGGAAAGGCCTGCCCTTCGGATCGCACGAACCGAAACGATGCACCGGCGCCGAACCGTGGATCGGACCCCCATGTCGCCTCGACCATCTCGATCTCATCGACATTTCCCGGATTACGCCGGATGATGGCGCGGCGCGCTCCAAGCGGGGCGTCGGAATCAAAAGGCGATGGTGCCGCGTCCACGTCAGGAACATAATGTGAACGATCGGATGGCACAAGACGAGGCGATTGATGTGTAACGACTACCGATTGGAAGTGGACATCTCGACGATCGCGGCGGATTTTGCGGAGCTGAAGATCAAGATCCAGTTTTCCGAAGGCGTCCCCAACGTCGCGCCGCGTGCCGACATCAAGATCACCGACACCGCACCGATCGTCCGCACGGTGGAGCGCGGCGCGGGCGATCTCGTCCAGCGGCGCTGGAGCTGGCCGGGTCCGACCGGCAAGCCGGTCTATAATTTCCGCTCGGAAGGCCGCGAGTTCACCAGCGGCCGCTGCCTGATCCTAGCCGACGGCTTCTACGAGTTCACGACACCGGCTGATCCTAAGAAGAAGCGCAAGGACAAGTGGCTGTTCACGAAGAAGGGCGAGCCATGGTTCTGCATCGCCGGCCTGTGGCGCGCCGACGCGAAGACGGGCGAGGCGTTCACGATGCTGACCATGGAGCCGGGACCGGATATCGCGCCCTACCATGATCGCCAGATCGCGATCCTCGATCGCAGGTGCTGGGCCGACTGGCTCGATCCGACCATCCCGGCAAAGTCGATTCTGTCGGCATTGCCGGCCGGGAGCCTGGCGGTCGAGCAGGTCGGCTGAACGCGGGCCGGCTGCCGCGGTTCAGGGCTCTATCCGGATCGCGTCGCCGAAGCGGACCTGGCCGATCGTGCGACCCTCGGCGTCGGCGACCTCGATGCGGTGGCGCAGGATCAGGTGCGAATGGATCTTGACCGAATCGGCGGCGAGATTGCGCGCCTCTGCGGCAGCCAGCGCCATCGCGGCTTCCTGATCGGCTAACTCCACGCCCTCTTCGTCCACGGTCTCCTCGTCGTTGAAGACATGGAAGAAGTGGCGCGGCCATCCGATGATAATTCTCTCGAAGGCGTTCAGTTGCCGATTTTGCGCGGAACAGCGCCATTCGCCCGGGGCCATCGGGCGTTCCCGTGGACGTTCCCCTGTCGGACCGCCTTGACTCATCCGGCAACAACGGAACAGATAAGGAACACACGCCCGCCATCCGAGTCCCTTGATGATATGTCGACTGCCCATCTCCTCGACAGCTTGCGCGCCAAGATCGCGCAGATCGAAGGCGTCGCCGCGCGTCATTCGGTGCTGCCGTTCGGCGTCGAGACAATCGATTCTCAGCTGCCGGCGCGTGGAATCGCGTCGGGCGCGCTGCACGACGTCGCGGGCAGCCGAGAACTTGCCGATGACGCCGCGGCGACGATCTTCCTGGCCGGCATCCTCGCCCGGCTGGAGGGTACGGTGTTCTGGTGTCTGCGCTGGCGCGACCTGTTCGCGCCGGCGCTCCACCTCGCCGGACTCCATCCCGACCGGGTGATCTTCGTCGAGGCGGGTAGCGACACCAACGTCTTGACCGCGATGGAGGAGTGTCTGCGCCATCCCGGCCTTGCCGGCGTCGTCGGCGAGCTCGGCAAGGTGTCGCTGACCGCCTCGCGCCGGCTCCAGCTCGCCGCCGAGGCGTCGGGGGTCGCGGCGTTCGTGTTTCGGCGATCCTCGCCGGTCGAGACGGCGGCCGAAGGCAGCGCCGCCGTGACCCGCTGGCGCGT
>CAXTMT010000122.1:0-7930 GCA_964245355.1 uncultured Sphingomonadaceae bacterium | reverse complement strand
CTGCGGCGGCGAGGCGATCGGCGCGCGCGGGGAGCGTCGGCAGGTCGAGACCGATCGAGCCGGTGATGCCGAATCGGCGGATCACGTCTCCGGCAAGGGCCGCACCGGCGCGGGCGAGATCGGCGGCGGGGCCGGCGCCGTCGATGTCGATCAGCGTCATCGCCGGGGTCAGGCAGATGCGCAGCAGCGCTTGGGGGCGGGCGACGGTGCCGCTCCTTGCCTCCTCCAAAGCTTCGGACCAGCCGGCCGCTTCGAGGGCGTCGGCATCGTGCGAAGCCGGCGTATCGACCGGATGCGCCGAAGCGGTGACGCGCGCCAGCAGATCGGGGCCGTCGGACGGTGTCGCCTCCGCCTCCGCCGCCTGCGCGACGGCGAGTTTCGGCTGGCCGCCCGGCTCGACATAGGCTTCGCGTACGAGCCGCACCAACAATTTGCTGCCCTCGGTCAGCCCCTTCGGCGTCTGACCCAGCAGCGCCTCGCCACCGTCGAACGCCACCCTTGCTCGACCGCCCGTATCCGCCTTGGCGATCAGCCGTGCGGCCAACACAGCGCCGGCGCGCGGTGCATCGCTTTCCGGCTCGACGATCATTTCGAGGATGCGGCCGCCCTCGATCAGCGCCGCGCGGGCCTCGCCGATGCCGGCCTCGTAGAGCCAGCGCGCCATCAGGCGGCCGGCGGCAGGCCGGCGGCGATCAGCAAGGCGCGCGTCTCGAACAGCGGCAAGCCGATCACGCCCGAATGGCTGCCCGCCAGATAGCGCACCCACGCCTCGGCGCGGCCCTGGATGGCATAGCCGCCCGCCTTGCCCAGCCCCTCGCCGCACGCGACATAGGCATCGATCTCGCCGGCGGAGAGCGGCTTGAAGGTGACGATCGTGTCGGCGATGCGGGTGCGCGCCTTGCCCGCGCGATCGATCACGCACACCGCTGACCAGCAATGGTGCCGCCGTCCCGACAGCAGCCCCAGCAATTCGCGCTGTACCGCCTCGGTCTCGGCCGGCGGCAGGATGCGGCGGCCGAGCGCGATCGTCGTGTCGCCGGCGATCACCACCTCGCCCTCGCCGCGCGCCACCGCCGCCGCCTTCTCCATCGCGAGACGCAGCGCGTAGACGCGCGGCAGTTCCGCCTTGCGCGGGCTCTCGTCGATGTCGGGAGGCGCCACGCGCGATGGCGCATAGCCGATCCGCACGAGCAGATCGCGGCGGCGTGGGGACGAGGAGGCGAGGACGAGCGTCACCGGAGGCTAGGCCGTGTCGACATCAGCGCGATCCTCCCCTGCAAGGGGAGGCGGCATCGCGCAGCGATGACGGAGGGGTATCACGTTCTCGATAGGGGGACACCCCTCCACCACGCGCTGCGCGCGCGGTCCCCCTCCCCTTGCAGGGGAGGATCATCCCTCAGTAGCCGGGCGGGCCGCTGCGGCCGGGCATGAAGCGATAGGTGATCCGCCCCTTGGTCAGGTCATAAGGCGTGAGCTCGACCAGCACCTCATCCCCCACCAGCACACGGATGCGGTTCTTGCGCATCTTGCCGGCGGTGTGACCAAGGATCTCATGATCATTCTCGAGACGGACGCGGAACATCGCATTCGGCAGCAATTCCACCACCTGTCCGCGCATCTCGAGCAACTCTTCTTTCGCCAAACCAAAACCTCTCAGGGGAATATTCCGCCGCGCCTTAGCCGCCGGGCGGCGAAAAGGGAAGCGAGCAGGGCTCGTATATGGGAATGGCGACCCGCTGGTTCCAGACGGCGGGCGACAAGGCTTTAGCTTCCCGCCGATGCCTTCTCCAGATCGGCCACCCGGCTGCGCTCGCTGACCGGGATCAACTGCTCCAGCACACGCCAGAAACCCGTCACCGCTTCCTGGCCGGCGTTGGCATATGCCGCACCCAGTTTTTCACGCATTCCCTCGAAAAGCTCATTCTCCAGCGCGGCGCCCTTCTCGGTCAGGCGGAGCAGGCGCTGGCGGCGGTCTTCGTCGCCCGGACGGCTTTCCATCAATTCGCGCTCGGCGAGATCGGCGAGTACGCGGCCGAGCGACTGTTTGGTGATGCCGAGCAGCCGCAGCAAAGTGCCGATCGTCATGTCCGGCTGGCGGGCGACGAAATAGAGCGCGCGGTGGTGTGCCCGCCCCAGCCCGCATTCGGCGAGCTTGCGATCGGTCTGCCGGTAGAGATGGCTATAACCGAAGTAGAGAAGTTCGGCGCCGCGGCGAATTTCGGGGGCACGGAGGAAGAGGGGAGATGCGGGAGGGACAGCCATATTGACCCTTTTTGCCACGCGGCCTAGCCGTTCGCAACTGCGGCGTGTATCGAACCGGCGTCTTACCCTGCAAGAGAGCAATCGTGGCCGGCGCACTCCTTCCCTTCTCCTATGAGCCGCACAGCGGTCCGGTCGCCGCCAACGAGCGCGCCAAGCTGCTCGAAAACCCCGGGTTCGGCCGGGTCTTCACCGATCACATGGTGACGATCCGCTACACCGAGGGGCAGGGTTGGCACGATGCGACGGTGAGCGCCCGCGCGCCGCTGGTGCTCGATCCGGCGACGGCGGTGCTCCATTACGCGCAGGAGATTTTCGAGGGCCTCAAGGCCTACCGCCTGCCCGATGGCGGCGCCGGCCTGTTCCGCGCCGATGCCAATGCCAGGCGCTTCGCCGACAGCGCGCGGCGCCTCGCGATGGCGGAATTGCCCGAGGATCTGTTTCTCGAATCGATCCGCCAGCTGGTGAAGGTGGATCGCGACTGGATCCCGGAGGGCGAGGGCAGCGCGCTCTATCTGCGCCCGTTCATGATCGCGAGCGAAGTGTTCCTCGGCGTCAAACCCTCGTCCGAATATCTCTATATGGTGATCGCCTCGTCGGTCGGCGCCTACTTCAAGGGCGCGCCGAGCGTCACCTTGTGGGTGAGCGAGGATTACACCCGCGCCGCGCCCGGCGGCACCGGCGCCGCCAAATGCGGCGGTAATTACGCCGCGGGCCTTTCCGCCCAGCGCCAGGCGATCGCCGCCGGCTGCGATCAGGTCGTCTTCCTCGACGCGGTCGAGAAGAAGTGGATCGAGGAATTGGGCGGCATGAACGTCTTCTTCGTGTTCGACGACGGATCGATCCAGACGCCGCCCACCGGCGGCACGATCCTGCCCGGCATCACCCGCGACAGCCTGCTGACGCTCGCCCGTGCCGAGGGCGTGACGGTGCGCGAGGAACCGTATTCGATCGATCAATGGCAGGCCGATGCGGGGAGCGGCCGCCTGCGCGAAAGCTTCGCCTGCGGCACCGCCGCGGTGGTCACGCCGATCGGCCGGGTGCGCAGCAACACGCTGGACTTCACCATCGGCAACGGCGGCCCCGGCGTACTGTCCGCGCGGCTGAAGAGCCGGCTGGTCGCCATCCAGCGCGGCGAGGCCCCCGATCCGCACGGCTGGATCGAGCGGCTGTCCTGATCCGCGCGGCCAAGGCTTTACCCCCTTCCCACCCGCGCGCGCGGGCTTATAAGCCGCCGGCCTGATGGGGCGTCGCCAAGTGGTAAGGCAGCGGCTTTTGGTGCCGCCATTCGGAGGTTCGAATCCTCCCGCCCCAGCCAAATTCCAAATCCTGTTCGATGTTTGCCGCGGCGGATATCGATCCGATGCTACGGAATAACGCGCTAGTCTTGGGGCTTGCGCTTAACTTTACGATCTGTTCGATATCGTATACGGGCCGAAACGATTAGACAGGTCGTTTGGGGACGATTCGATGCGTAGAATGCTTGCGGCTTTCGTTTTCGCGGGTGTCGCCTCCGGCAGCGCATCGGCGACGACGGTGTTGAACAGCAACGCTTTGCTGACCGCGGGCAGCACGTCGATCAGCCAGACCAATATCGGCGGGCGCGTCGAGGTCGGCGGGGATTTCACCTCGACAGGCACCAGCAACATCGGCGGCAATCTCACCGCCGGCGCGAACGGCACCACCGTCGTCGGGGTAGCGGGCAACCTCGACTATCCTTCGTCGACGGTGGCCTACGGCAACGTCGTCTATGGCGGCACGAACAACACCGACTCCTACAATCGCTCGGCCACGCCCAACGGCACGACCTCGCAAGGCACGGTCAATGTCGCGAGCGACTTTTCGCAGGCCGTCGCCATTTCCAACTATCTCGCGCAGCAGGCCTCGACCGGTACGCTCGCCAATCAATGGGGCAGCGGTACGCTCAGCGGCACATCGTCGGGCGTCAATATCTACAATATCTCGGTCGGCGACCTGAGTTCGCTCTATCAGCTCACCATCACCGGTGGGACGTCCGCGATCGTCAACGTCACGGGCGGCAGCATCGATTCCTACCTGACGTTCAGCAGCAGCCTCTCGGCGGACAATATCCTGTTCAACTTCGTCGATGCGACCAGCGTCCACTTCTACAGCAACAGCCTCGGCGCGAGCATCGTGGCTGCCAACGCCGCGGTGAAGGTCGACAACACCGTGCAAGGCAGCGTGATCGGCGCGTCGCTCACCGCTGGGGGCGCCACGATCGGCGGCAACGGCTATAACGGCGGTCTCGCCGGCTACAGCCTTGGTACGAGCAGCGCTTCGCAAGTGTCGGCGGTGCCCGAACCGGCGAGCTGGCTGATCCTGATCACCGGCTTCGGTCTGGTCGGGTGGACGATTCGTCGCGGCAGTGGACTGCCCTGGCTCGCCAAGCATTGACGAGAGCAGGATGACATTGAACGGACCCAATTCCGCTCATTCCGGGTAGGGATCGCGTTCATCGAGAGCCCGTATCGAGGGACATGTCCTGTAGCGTACTTCGATACGCGCCCTCGATACGCCGCCTGCGGCGGCTACTCGGGCGCACCTCGGCATGAGCGGGTAAAGACAAAGTCATCAGGCTCTAGTCGACCGATCAGTCGTGCCGGCGCAGAAGACACATGCGGCCTGAACATCCTCCCGACGTGAAGCGTGGGGAGGATTTGGTTACGCCGCCAATGACGCGACCGGTGCCTCCGGCCGCACCCGCGCAAACAACCGCACCTCCATTTCCGCCCCGCGCGACAGGCTGTGCAGCCGCCCGGTGCCGTTAGGCCCGAACCCCAGCTTCCTCAGCACCCGCCCCGATGCCGGATTATCCAGCGCGTGGCTTGCCTTGAGCTTCGGGAGGCGCAAAGTCTCGTCCGCCATCGCCGTGATCGCGCGGCCGGCTTCGGTGGCATAGCCCTGCCCCCAATGGTCGCGCGCCAGCCAATAGCCGAGTTCGGCCGCGTCGCCCTCGCCGGTATCGTTGAGGCCGATGCCGCCGATCAGGGTGGCGCAATCGCGCAGGAAGATCAGGCAGCGCGGGCGGCGGGGATCTTGCGGCAAAGCCAGGAAGCGTTCGGCATCGCCCAGCGCATAGGGCCAGGGTACGCGGCTCAGGTTGCGCACGACGGCTTCCTCGCCGATCGCGCGGCTGAGCGCAGGCGCATCCTCGGCCCAGCCGGGCCGCAGCAGCAGGCGTTCGGTGATCGCGAACATGGGCGTCTCCTCGTGGCTTGCCATGCCACCGCGAGGTTACGCCTTCGCGGCGACAGGCATATTTCCAGGGAGACACGAAAAAGGGAGACTGGGGGTGCCCCGTCTCCCTGATGATCCGCTTCAGCGGATCGCGGGGCGCCCCGGAGGACGACCCGTTCTCACGTTCGTCCGTTTATTCGGCGGCCTGCGCCATGATCACGCTCACATATTTGCGGCCGAGCTTGCCGTCGTGGAACGCCACGCGGCCCTCGGTGAGCGCGAACAAGGTATGATCCTTGCCGATGCCGACGCCGACGCCCGGATAGACGCGGGTGCCGCGCTGGCGGATGATGATGTTGCCGCCGATGACTTCCTGGCCACCGAACTTCTTGACGCCGAGGCGCCGGCCGGCCGAGTCGCGACCGTTGCGGGATGAGCCGCCTGCCTTTTTATGTGCCATGAGGTGCTCGCTCCTTACGCTTCGGCGGCGGCCGGCGTTTCCGCTTTGGCTGCCTTCACCGGCGCCTTGTGGTCGCCGATCGCGGTGATCTTCAGGATGGTGTGCCACTGGCGATGGCCGTTGCGGCGGCGATAATTGTGACGGCGGCGCTTCTTGAAGACGATGATCTTCTCGCCACGGCCCTGCGCCACGATCTCCGCGGCCACGATGAGGCCGTCGACCGACTGGAGCTCGGAGCCCTCGCCCGCCAGCAGCACATCGCTCAGCGAGACGGCGGCCCCAGCCTCCCCCTCGAGCTTCTCGACGACGATCTTGTCTCCGGGGGCGACGCGATATTGCTTGCCGCCCGTGCGCACGATAGCGAACATGGGTCTCTTCACTTCTTCAGGACTGGGTCACGCGAGAAAAGCCCGAAGACACACCTCACGCGAGAAGCGGCGCAGCTAAGCGAGGGCGGTGCGGCTGTCAAGACTTCGATCCTGCCGCCCGCGCCGGGCGGCATTCGCCTGAGGATCACGGCCCCCGCCGATTCTCCTCGATGAACTTGGCGAAGCACCCTGTCTGGCCGTTGGCGCCGGTCGTGTTGCAGCTGTTGGGCAGGCCCTGCCGGCTCACCATCTCCAGTACGCGCGCGGTGCCCGCCCAACTGCCGGTGACGGCGGCCGGCGTCTTGCGATCCTGATCGCGGAATTGCTTGGGGATGCGGTAACGCTCGTTCTCGGGCTGGCGGGCGCAGACGACGATCTCGTCGCCGGCACTGCGCGGGCAGGGATCGCGGCCATAGACGACGAGCGTGGAGATGCGCGTCGGCGGCTCGGGCGATGGCGGCGCGGCTATCAAGGGCGATGCGGCGAGCAGCAGGGGCAGGATCGAAGCGCGCATGGTCACCGGATCAATCCTGCGGATTTTCCTTCTCCGCCTGCTTCTCGGCTTTGGCCGCCTGCATGTCCTTCGCCCAGCAGCCGGTCCAGCCGCCGCCGCCCACCGTCGAGCAACTGCCCGTGCCGCCGGCGGCCTGCGCGTTGATCGAATCGATGCTCTTGGCGCGATCGGCCCAGCGCTCGTTGTGCGTGGAGGGCGCCTCTTGGCGCATCTGCTTGGGGATGCGATAACGCTCGCTCTCGCTGCCACGAATACAGATCGTCCCCGCCGGGCACGGATCGCTGCCGAAGATCATCAGCACCTTGTCGGCACCGTTCGCCTGCGCCAGCACCGGGCTCATCGGCGCGAAGGCTATCAGGCTCGCGAGGACGAAATTTCCGGCGATCAACAGGCGCTTGCTCATCGAACCAATCTCCTTACCCGTGCCAACGCACGGGCTGTGCTTCATATCCGCTGCGAAAGCCCGATCGCCACGCGGCAACCCAGGCGGATCGCCGCCGAAAGCGCCGGATAGGCCGGCGCCCGCTCCGCCCCGGCGGCGATCGCCGTCGCGCGATGCTCGACCTCCTCGGCACTGAAATCCGTGATCGCCTCGGATAGTTCGGGATCGCTGGACCCCAGCTTAATGAGTTGCCGCCCGTAATGATCGTCGATCTCGGTCTCGATCGCGGCGGTGCAGGCCATCGCCGCCTCGGGCCCGAGCAAGGCGGTGCCGACGCCCAGCGCGAAACCGGCGATGTCCCACAGCGGTGCCAGCACGGTCGGGCGGACGCGGCGCTCGACCAGCATCGCATCGAATTTCTCGCGGTGGCGCGCTTCCTGCCCCGCCATCGCCGCGATCGAGCGCGCCGCCGGGTGACGATCGCCGAGCACCGCGAGCTGTCCGGCGTAGATGCGGGTGGCGCCGAACTCGCCCGCCTGATCGACGCGCAGCATCCGCGCGCGCTCTTCGGGCGAGGTGCTCATGCCCGCGCCTTGCCGGCGAGGATCAGCACGGTGAGGCCGCCCAATCCCGAGACCAGCGCATTCCAGCCGGCGAGGCTCAGGCCCAGCAGCCGCCACGCCGCGACGTCGCACTGGACGATCTTGGCGGCGAGCAGCGCCTTCAGCGGATCGGCGCCGGCCAGGCTG
>CAXTMT010000121.1:6358-7963 GCA_964245355.1 uncultured Sphingomonadaceae bacterium | reverse complement strand
CGGCTATGTCGGCTATCTGCCCGTCGCCGATTTCGGGACGCCGCGCCTCCCGACCCACCGCGTCACGGCCATCACCGCGCCGGTGTTCGCCGAAGCCGATATCAAGGCGCCGGTGCGCGCGAATTTGCCGATCGGCGCGCGGGTGCAGGCGCGGGTCGAGGATAAGTTCTTCGCGATCGAGCAGGGCTATGTCCACCAGCGCCACCTCCTCCCCCTCGACGAAACTGTCGCCGATCCCGTGACCGTCGCCGAGGGACTGATCGGCCAGCCTTATCTGTGGGGCGGGCGCGGGGCGGGCGGGATCGATTGCTCGGGCCTCGTCCAGCTCGCGCTCGGCTTCGCCGGAATCGCGGCGCAGCGCGACACCGATCTCCAGCGCGAGACGCTTGGGGTGGCGCTCCCCGAGAAGGCCCGCCTCCGACGCGGCGACCTGATCTTCTTTCCGGGCCATGTCGGGCTGATGGTCGACGAGGAGCGCCTGATCCATGCCAATGCGCATTGGATGGCGGTCGCGATCGAGCCCCTTGGCGATGTCGTATCGCGCCTCGCGCCGGCCCATCCCCAGCCGGTGCTGGCGCGCAAGAGGGTGGAATTGTCATGAAGGTTTTCGTCGACGGCGCGGTGGGCACCACCGGGCTCGAAATCCGGGAAAGACTCGCCGGGCGGGCCGATCTGGAATTGCTCGCCTTGCCCGAGGAACGGCGCAAGGAGCCGCGAGCGCGCGCCGAAGCGCTCAACGCCGCCGATATCGTCATCCTCTGCCTGCCCGACGACGCGGCGCGCGAAGCCGTGGCGCTGATCGAGAACGATACCACGCGGGTGATCGACGCCTCGACCGCGCACCGCACCGCGCCCGGCTGGGTCTATGGCTTCCCCGAGGTGTCGGGCCGCGAGACGGTCGCCACCGCGACGCGGGTGAGCAATCCCGGCTGCTATTCGACCGGCTTCATCGCCCTCGTCGCGCCGCTGGTGAAGGCCGGCCTGATCCCCGCCGACTGGCCGCTGACCTGCAACGCCGTCTCGGGCTATTCGGGCGGCGGCAAGACTATGATCGCCGAGTTCGAAGACCCCGAAGGCGCGCCGACCGCGTGGCGCACCTACGGCCTCCACCTCAACCACAAGCATGTACCCGAGATGCAGGTGCGCTGCGGGCTCTCCGTAGTGCCGATGTTCGCGCCGGCGGTGGTGAATCTGGAGCGCGGCATGATCGTCGAGGTGCCGCTGCCGATCGGTGTCCTGCCCGGAAAGCCGAGCCCTGCCGCGCTGCGCGAGGCGCTGGCGGATACCTATGCGGGGTCGCCGATCGTTTCGGTGATCGGGGGATATGAGGCGGGGACGCTGGCGGTGGAGCGGTTGGCCGATACCGATCGGCTCGACCTGTTCGTCTTCGCCGACGCCGCCGGAACGCAGGTACGGCTGGTCGCGGCGCTCGACAATCTCGGCAAAGGCGCGGCGGGCGCGGCGGTGCAGAACCTCAACCTGATGGCGGGGTTCGACGAGACGACAGGATTACGGCTCTAATCCAGTCGTGCTCCGGCGCAGGCCGGAGCGCTGTGAAGCTGGCCGCATCGCTTGCCGACAACGCTCCGGCCTGCGCCGGAGCAC
>CAXTMT010000121.1:0-6348 GCA_964245355.1 uncultured Sphingomonadaceae bacterium | reverse complement strand
GGCGGATGCGTTACCGCTTTCCCGCCGTCTTGCGCAGCCTGTAATAGCGCTGGACGTTGGCGTTGTGGTCCTTGAGATCGGCGGCGAAGACGTGGCCGCCGTGGCCGTCCGCCACGAAATAGATCGCGTCGGTCCGCGCGGGCGCCAGCACGGCGGCGATCGAATCCTTGCCCGGGTTGGTGATCGGACCCTTCGGCAGGCCGGTCATCATATAGGTGTTGTAGTCGTTCTTGTCGTGGACCTCGGAGGCCTTGATCCGGCGCCCGAGCGGCTTGCCGTGGGTGATCGGATAGATGATCGTCGGATCGGCCTGCAGGCGCATGCCGGTGCGCAGCCGGTTCGAATAGACCCCCGCCACCATCGGCCGCTCGGCGGGCACACCGGTCTCCTTCTCGACGATCGCAGCGAGCGTCAGCGCGTCATGCTTGCTGGTGACGACGGTCGTGGCCTTGCGCGTCATCCACAGCCGGTCGAGCGTCTGCGTCATCGCCTGCTGCATCCGCTTGAGCACCGCGCGGCGCGGCTCGCCGCGCTGGAAGCTGTAAGTGCCGGGCAGCACCGAGCCCTCGGGCGGGATCGGCAGCTTGCCGGTGAGCAATTTCTCGCCCGCGATCCGTTCGAACACCTCGATCGAGGGCATGCCCTCGGGGATGGTGACGAGCCGCTGCACCACGCGCCCGCTCTGCAGCAGAGCGAGGATCTGCTTGGCCGACATGCCGGGCTCGACCTCATATTCGCCGGCGCGGATCGGCTCGTTGTCGCCGAAGCGGCGGGCGAAGCGGAGGAAGCCGGTGGTCGAGCGCACGACGCCCGCCTTCTCCAGCGTGCGCGCGGCACCGGCCAACGACGCGCCGGGGGCGATCACCACCGGCGTCGGGTGACGCGCCGGGCCGGGGCCGGTCCAGTTGCGGTAGAATTGAAACCAGCCGAGCCCCGCGACGATGACGAGGATCAGCCCGAAGCAACCGAGCCCGCGCAGGCCGGAGGTGCGCTTGCGCGCCATCCGGTCAGAGCGCCCGCATCACCAGGCTGGCGTTGGTGCCGCCGAAGCCGAAGCTGTTGTTGAGCACCGCCTTCACCTGCCTTTTCCTGGCGACGTTCGGCACCAGATCGACGCCCCGGCAGCTTTCGCTGGGGTTCTCGAGGTTGATCGTCGGCGGCACGATCTGATCGCGGATGGCGAGGATGCAGAAGATCGCTTCGACCGCGCCGGCGCCGCCGAGCAGATGGCCGATCATCGATTTGGTCGACGACATCGACACCGTCTCCATAGCCTCGCCGAACAGCCGGCGGACCGCGCCCAGTTCCAGTTCGTCCCCCAACGGGGTCGAGGTGCCGTGGGCGTTGATATAATCGATATGCCTGGGCTCCAGCCCCGCCTTCTTCAGCGCCATCTGCATCGCGCGATAGGCACCGTCGCCCTCGGGATGCGGGGCGGTGACGTGGTAAGCGTCGCCCGAGAGGCCGTAGCCGATCACCTCGCAATAGATTTTCGCGCCGCGCGCCCTGGCGTGTTCATATTCTTCCAGCACCACGACACCCGCGCCCTCGCCCATCACGAAGCCGTCGCGCGCCTGATCATAGGGGCGGCTGGCCTTTTCGGGCGTGTCGTTGAAACCGGTCGACAGCGCGCGTGCCTGGGCGAAGCCGGCGATGCCCAAGGGGCAGATCGCGCCCTCGGCGCCGCCCGCCAGCATCACGTCGGCATCGTCGGCGGCGATCATCCGCGCGGCATCGCCGATCGCGTGCGCCCCGGTGGAGCAGGCGGTGACGACCGCGTGGTTCGGCCCGCGCAGGCCATATTTGATCGAGACCTGACCCGAGATCAGGTTGATCAGCCGGCCGTGGACGAAGTGCGGCGAGACGCGGCCCGGCCCTTTTTCGGCGAGCACGTTCGATTCGCTCTCGATGCCGGGGAGCCCGCCGATGCCCGAACCGATCGAGCAGCCGAAGCGGATCGATTGTTCGTAGGTCAGTTCGCCGAAGCCGGCGTCCTCGAAAGCCTGACCGGCGGCATCGATGCCATAGATGATGAACGGATCGACCTGGCGCTGCACCTTGTGATCGACGCGCTTGTTCGGATCGAAGCCCCAATCGGTATCGGGCGCCTTGACCTCGCAGGCGATCCTGCACTTCTGACCGGACGCATCGAAGCGCGTGATCGTGGCCGCGCCCGACCTGCCGGCGACGATGTTCGCCCACGCGATCTCGACGTCGGAGCCCACCGGCGTCACGAGCCCCAGTCCGGTCACCACCACGCGGCGCATGGCATCATCCTCTCACGGTCTTCAAACGGAAAACGGCCCCCCAGCCAAGGCCAGGGAGCCGCTTGAACCCTCGCAGGCGGCCTCAGGCCTTGTGCGCGTCGATGTAGCTGATCGCATCCTTGACGGTCGTGATCTTCTCGGCGGCATCGTCGGGGATTTCCACGCCGAACTCTTCCTCGAAGGCCATCACGAGCTCGACGATGTCGAGGCTGTCGGCACCAAGATCGTCGATGAAGCTGGCTTCCTCGGTAACCTTCTCGGGCTCGACGCCGAGATGCTCGACGACGATCTTCTTCACGCGATCTGCGGTGTCGCTCATATAGTGGCCTTCCTTGGGGCTTGGTTTGACGCTGCCCTAGCTTCGTGGCGAGGGGGCCGCAAGTGTCCGGCGTTCGCGGCCGCTGCAAACAATACCCCGTCCGTGCTGAGCGAAGTCGAAGCACGTGCTGCAGGCGATGGTCCTGCTTGGCGCGTCCTTCGACTTCGCTCAGGACGAACGGAGAAAAAGACCGTCAGCGACCTGACTCAGATCATCGCCATGCCGCCGTTGACGTGCAGCGTCTGGCCGGTGACGTAGCCCGCCTCGCGGCTGGCGAGATAGGCGACGGCGGCGCCGATGTCGGTGCCCTGGCCCATTGCGCCAACAGGGATGCGGCCGTTGATCGCCTCCTTCTGCTTGTCGTCGAGCGCGTCGGTCATGGCGCTGGCGATGAAGCCCGGCGCCACGCAATTCACCGTGATCGATCGCGTCGCCAGCTCCTGCGCCAGTGCCTTGCTCATCGCGGTGAGCCCGCCCTTCGACGCGGCATAATTCGCCTGCCCCGGATTGCCCGTCGTGCCGACCACCGATGTGATGGTGATGATCCGCCCGAAGCGCGCCTTCATCATCGGGCGGGCGGCGGCGCGGATCAGGCGGAAAGCGGCTTCGAGATTGACCGAGATGACCTGATCCCACTCCTCGTCCTTCATCCGCATGACGAGATTGTCGCGGGTGACACCGGCATTGTTGACGAGGATATCGAGCTTGCCGCCCAGCGCCGCGACGGCGGAGGGGATCAGCGCCTCGACCGCGGCCGCATCGCCCAGATTGCAGGGCAGGATCCTGTGATCGGAGCCGAGCTTCTCCGCCACCGCCTCCAGCGCCGCCTGGCGTGTGCCGGATAAGGCCACCGTCGCGCCCTGCCCCGCCAGCGCCGTCGCGATCGCCGAACCGATGCCGCCGGAAGCGCCGGTGACGAGCGCGGTCATGCCTGAAAGGTCGAACATCTTCTCTCCCTTGCTCCTCCCCGGAACGGGGAGGATTTACGCGATCAACATCCCAGCCAGCGCGGCGCTCATCAGGTTCGCCAGGCTGCCCGCCAGCAGCGCGCGCAGGCCGAGCTTGGCGATCATCGGGCGCTGGTTGGGCGCGAGATTGCCGGTCACCGCCATCTGGATCGCGATCGACGAGAAATTGGCGAAACCGCAGAGCGCGAAGGTGATCACCGCCTGGGTGTGCGGGCTGAGCGCGGCGCCGAGCTTGCCGAGGTGGATGTAGGCGACGAATTCGTTGAGCACGATCTTCTCGCCGAACAGCCCGCCCGCCTGGATGGCCTCGCTCCACGGCACGTTGAGCAGGAACATCACCGGCGCGAACAGATAGCCGAGAATCTGCTGGAAGGTCAGCCCGCCATAGCCGAACCAGCCGCCGACCATGCCAAGCAGCCCGTTCGCCAGCGCCACCAGCGCGACGAACGCCAGCACCATCGCGCCGACCGCCACCGCCAGCTTCACGCCCAGTTGCGCGCCCTGGCTCGCCGCCATGATGATGTTGGCGGGTTGCTCATCGTCGGCATGCTGTTCGGCCACCGCGATGCCCTCGGCCTCGCTCGCCGGGTGATCGGACGGCACCTGGCCCGGCGGATCGGGCATGAGCAGCTTGGCCATCAGCAGGCCGCCGGGGGCCGACATGAAGCTGGCCGCGAGCAGATAATCGATGCGGATGCCCATCGCCGCATAGGCCGCGAGGATCGTGCCGGCGACGCCCGCCATGCCGCTCACCATCACCGCGAACAATTGGCTGGGGGCGAGCGCGGGCAGATAGGGGCGGATCACCAGCGGCGATTCGCTTTGGCCGACGAAGATGTTCGCCGCCGCGCACAGGCTCTCGACCTTGGAGACGCCGATCACTTTCTCGATGCCGCCGCCGACCCAGCGGACGACATATTGCATCACGTTCAGATAATAGAGGATCGAGACGAGCGCGGCGAAGAAGATGATCACCGGCAGCGCGGCGATGGCGAAGGCATGGCCGCCCATATTCGGCTCGGCCAGCGGCCCGAAGATGAAGTTCGTCCCCGCCTGCGCATAGCCGAGCAGCGCCGCGACGCCGCCGGACAGGCTTTCGATCACCCAGCGCCCGGCGGGAACATAGAGGACCAAAGTCGCGATGCCGGCCTGCAGCGCGAAGGCGGCGAGCACCACACGCGGCCGGATCGCCCGCCTGTCGGACGAAAAGACCAATGCGATCGCGATCAGGAGGAGGATGCCGAGCGGCCCGAGCAGAAAACGGTTCATGAAACTCGGATCGACCCCCGTCGTCGGAAAGCCGCCAGCTTAGAGCGACGCCCGCTCATGTAAACGGCCGACGCTGCGCCGCAGAAAAAACCGGGGCGGTCGAGGGGGACCGCCCCGGCCAGGTTGGGGTCATCCGGCGCGGGGGTGTGCGCCGGGCGAGGGCGTATTTCGGCCCGGCACGTCGCGCCCGCATGTCGGCTACATGTCAGCGGCGCATCAACATTGCAGGCGCCTCGGCTGGACTTGCACACCTCGCTTTCCTATCGCCCGCCCATGACAGCTTTGCTTTCCGACTGCATCCTGATCGTCGATTTCGGGAGCCAGGTGACGCAGCTGATCGCGCGCCGGGTGCGCGAGGCCGGCGTCTATAGCGAGATCGCGCCCTACAAGGCCGCCGACGCCGCCTTCGATCGGCTGAACCCCAAGGGCATCATCTTCTCCGGAGGGCCTGCCTCGGTCACCGACGACGGCAGTCCGCGCGCGCCGCAGCGCTTCCTCGAGGCGGGTATCCCGATCCTCGCCATCTGCTACGGCCAGCAGACGATGCACCTCCAGCTCGGCGGCCATGTCGCGGGCTCCAACGAGCGCGAGTTCGGCCGCGCCTTCATCGAGGTGGTGAGCGAAAGCGCGCTGTTCGACGGCCTGTGGCAGCAGGGCGAAAAGCATCAGGTGTGGATGAGCCACGGCGACCGCGTCGAGGAACTCGCCCCCGGCTTCCAGGTCGTCGCCCGCTCCGAAGGCGCCCCCTTCGCCATCGCCACCGACGAGGCGCGCCGCTTCTATTCGATGATGTTCCATCCCGAGGTGGTCCACACCCCCGACGGCGGCAAGCTGATCGCCAATTTCGCCCGCCACGTCTGCGGCCTCGCCGGCGACTGGACGATGGCCGAGTTCCGCTCGGCCAAGATCGCCGACATCCGCAAACAGGTCGGTAAGGGCAAAGTGATCTGCGGGCTTTCGGGCGGCGTCGATTCGGCGGTGGCGGCGGTGCTGATCCACGAGGCGATCGGTGACCAGTTGACCTGCGTGTTCGTCGACGGCGGCATCCTGCGCGCGGGCGAAGCCGAGCAGGTCGTCGCGCTGTTCCGCAACCATTACAACATCCCGCTCGTCCATGTGCAGGCGCAGGACATGTTCATGGGCGGTCTCGCCGGGCTGACCGACCCCGAGGCGAAGCGCAAATTCATCGGCAAGAGCTTCATCGACGTGTTCGAAGCCGAGGCGAAGAAGATCGGCGGCGCCGATTTCCTGGCGCAGGGTACGCTCTATCCGGACGTGATCGAGAGCGTCAGTTTCACCGGCGGACCTTCGGTGACGATCAAGAGCCACCACAATGTCGGCGGCCTGCCCGAGCGGATGAACATGCGGCTCGTCGAGCCCTTGCGCGAATTGTTCAAGGACGAGGTGCGCGCGCTGGGCCGCGAACTGGGGCTGACCGAAGCCTTCGTCGGCCGCCACCCCTTCCCCGGCCCCGGCCTCGCCATCCGCATCCCGGGTGAAGTCACCAAGGAGCGCTGCGACATCC
>CAXTMT010000120.1:0-8059 GCA_964245355.1 uncultured Sphingomonadaceae bacterium | reverse complement strand
AGAGATTGTCGGCCGCGCGGCTCGGCAGTGTGCCGGGGTTGCGGCGGATGGCGAGGTTGGCGGGGAGCAGCGATATCGCCTCGACCGCGCCGAGCGCCACGATCCCGCAATCGGCCGAGAAAGCGCCCTCGCCCATCGCCGGCGCGCGCACGTCGGGCTGGTCGCCGATCTGCGCGAAGCCGCCGGGCATCACCTGCCAATGGCCATATTCGTCGCGCGCCGCGAAAGCGCGCAGCGTGAACGGGCGGGCGACCAGCCGGCCGTTGTCGATCACCGGCGTCGTCGAAAGGCGCACCACCTCCTGCCCGACATAATCCTGCGGCCGCCGCGCGATCGCGGCCTGCAGTCGCGCTTTCGCTTCAAAGTCGAGCGTGCCGGCCAGCACACTCCCGTTCGGCAATCCGAGTACGCTGGAACCGAACGCCGGTGCGACGATGCGATCGTCGAGGCCCGACAGCATCTCGGCGCACGGGCCTTCCTGCCCGCACCACCAGGTCGCGATGTTGGGCAGCTTGAGTTCGGCGCCCAGCAGGTGGCGGGCGAGCATCGGCAGGAAGGCCGCCATCGCCGGCACCTCGACCACGCCCGCGCCCGGCGCGTTGGCGATCACCGCGGTGCCGGCGGCGAAGGCTTCCATGATCCCCGGCACGCCGATCCGCGACTGGGCGTCGAACGCCAGCGGATCGAGGAAGCGCGTGTCGAGCCGCCGCCACAGCGCATCGACGCGTTTCAGCCCCTCGATCGTGCGGACGAACAGCCGCCCGTCGCGCACCGCCAGATCGTCGCCCTCGACCAGCATGAGGCCGAGGTAGCGGGCGAGGTGGGCCTGCTCGGCATAGCTCGCATTGTAGCGGCCGGGCGTCAGCAGGCCGATGCGCGGATCGTCGCGCTGGCAGGCGGCGGCGAGCCCGGCGCGAAAGCTGGCGAAGAAGGGGGCCAGGCGCTGGACGTTGAGCCGCGTCTGCAGCGCCCCCATCACCCGGCTGGCGGCGAGGCGATTCTCCAGCGCATAGCCGGCGCCTACGGCCGAGCGCACATGATCGGCCAGCACCCGCCATTCGCCATCAGGGCCGCGCGCGAGATCGACGGCGTAGAGGTGGAGATGATGCCCGCCGGGCACCTCCATGCCGATCATCGAGCGCCAGAAATGCGGGGAGCCGGTGACGATCGAAGCGGGAAGGTGGCCGTCGCGCACGAGGCTCGCCGGCCCGTAGATGTCGGCGAGCACCTGCTCCAGCAGTTCGGCGCGCTGGGCGACGCCGGCGGCGATGCCCTGCCATTCGTCCTCGCCGATCAGCAGCGGGAGCGCGGCGGAGGGCCAGCGCCGCTCGCGCGTGTCGCCGGGCAAACGGAAAGCGATGCCGATCTCGCCGACCTGGCGCGCGACCCGATCCTGCAGGCGCTGCAAGCGGCCCTCGGTCAGCGTCGCGACCCCATCGAACAGATGATGCCACCAGCGCGCCCCGCGCCCGACATCGCCGCGCACGATATCGCCGCCCTCGGCCTGGGCGACATAATTGTCGAGCCAGCCCTGTCCCCACGAAGGCAGACCCGGCAGCTGCGCCATGTTGGTGCCCCCCGGCGGCATCTAGGTCGGCCCGAAAGCCCTCTCCCTTGAGGGAGAGGGTTGGGTGAGGGTGGCCTGCGCTGGATGGCGGGGACGCTCGCTGCGCTCGCTCCCCCTCATCCCAACCTTCTCCCCGCCGGGGATAGGGAGACGGTTGCGTATCGCGCTCACAGCCCCACCGGCCGTCTGAGATCGAGCGTCATCGGAAATTCCGCCGATCGTTCCTCCGGCGGCATTTCGATCCGTCCCGGCGTATGGCCATGCTCCTGGAAGCGCGAATCGCGCCGCGCCTCGGCCTCGTAATCGTTGATCGGCACCCCTTCATAGCTGCGCCCGCCGGGATGGCCGACATGATAGACGCACCCGCCCAGCGAGCGGCTATTCCACGTATCGAGGATGTCGAAGGTCAAAGGCGCATTGGCGGGCAGTTGCGGGTGGAGGCAGTTGGCCGGGGTCCACGCCTTGTAGCGCACCCCGCCGACGCCTTCGCCCGGCGATCCGGTCGCGGTCATCGGTACGGCGCGGCCGTTGCAGGCCACGATATGCCGGCCGGGGACGAGGCCGGTGCAGCGCACCTGCAGGCGCTCGGTGGAGCTGTCGACGTAGCGCACCGTGCCGCCGATCGCGCCGGTTTCGCCGAGGACGGGCCAGGGTTCGAGCGCGTGGGATAATTCCAGCGTCACGCCGCCACCGGTGATCTGGCCGTGGATCGGGAAGCGGAACTGGCGCTGCGCCTCGAACCACGCCGGATCGAAGTCGTAGCCGGCGCCGCGCAGATCGGTCAGCACGTCGAGGAAATCGGCCCAGACGAAATGGCCGAGCATGAAGCGATCGTGCAGCGTCGTGCCCCAGCGCACCAGCCCCCCCGAGAGCGGCGCGCGCCAGAACCACGCCGTCATCGCACGCAGCAGGAGCTGCTGGGCGAGGCTCATCTTCGCTTCGGGCGGCATCTCGAAGCCGCGGAACTCGACGAGGCCGAGCCGCCCGGTCGGGCCGTCGGGCGAGAACAATTTGTCGATGCAGATTTCGGTGCGGTGGGTGTTGCCGGTGACGTCGACGAGCAGGTTGCGGAACAGCCGATCGACCAGCCACGGCGCGGGCGCCGCGCCTGCGCCGGGGGCGGGCACCTGCGACAAGGCGACGTCGAGCTCGAACAGCCCGTCGTGGCGCGCCTCGTCGATGCGTGGCGCCTGGCTGGTCGGGCCGATGAAGAGGCCGGAGAAGAGGTAGCTGAGCGAGGGATGGCGCTGCCAGTAAAGGACGAAGCTTTTCAGCATGTCCGGCCGGCGGATGAAGGGTGAATCGAGCACTGTACGCCCGCCCAGCACGATATGGTTGCCGCCGCCGGTGCCGATCGAGCGCCCGTCGACGAGGAATTTGTCCGCCGTCAATTTCTCGGCGCGCGCCATGTCGTAGAGGCTGGTCGTCAGGTCGACGGTCTCGTCCCACGTCGATGTCGGCTGGATGTTGACCTCGATCACGCCGGGATCGGGCGTGACCTTCAGCACCTGCAGGCGCGGATCGGGCGGCGGCGCATAGCCTTCGATCCGCACCGGGATGCGCGTGGCCTGCGCGGCGCGCTCGACGGCGGCGATCAGCCCGAGATAATCTTCCAGCTCCTCGGTCGGCGGCAGGAAGACGGCGACATAATTGCCGCGCGGCTCCACCGTCATCGCGGTGCGCACCGCGCCTTCGATGATATGCTGCTCGACCCGCTCCTGCGCGTCATGGCCCGACGCGGCGGGCGCGACCGCCTCGCTGCGTTGCTCGCGGAAATCCGGGAGCGGCTCGCGCGGTTCGGTCGTGTCGCGAACGTGGAGGTAGGGATAATCCGCCTTGGGCACATGCGGCAGCGAACCCAAAGGCAGGCGATAGCCGACCGCGCTATCACCGGGGACGAGGAACAGGCGCCCGCGCCGGACATGCCATTGCTCGCTTTTCCAGCGGCGCGGCTCGGGAATGCTCGCCGCCTGCCATGCCTGGATCGGCAGAACGTAGCCGACCGGGCGGGCGAGGCCGTGCTCGAACGCCTTGACCATCCGCGCGCGCACTTCGGGATCGTCGATCTCGGGGTTCGTCGCCTCGGTATTGGCCGGCAGGTCGGCTTCCTTGAGCGACCATTCGATCGGGTCTTCGAACGCCGGCTGGATAAACTCCTGCGATACGTCGAGCGTATCGGCGATCGCCTTCAGGAAGCGTTCGGCCGCATCGACATCGAGCTGGGTGACGTCATGCCCGCCGTCGATCGCGATCAGGCTGGCGTCGTTCCACACCGGCACCCCGTCGGTGCGCCAATAGACCGAATAGCCCCAGCGCGGCAGGCTCTCGCCCGGATACCATTTGCCCTGGCCGTGGTGGATCATCCCGCCCGGCGCGAACTTGTCGCGCATTCGGCGGATGAGCTTGTCGGCATAGGCCGCCTTGGTCGGGCCGACGGCATCGGCGTTCCACTCGGGCGCTTCCGGGTCATCGGCGGCGAGGAAGGTGGGTTCGCCGCCGGTGGTCAGCCGCACGTCCTGCGCCTGCAAGTCCGCATCCACCTGACGGCCGAGCGCGTCGAGCGCCTGCCAGCGTGGTTCGGTGAAGGGTTTGGTGATCCGCACCGCCTCGGCGATGCGCTGCACGTCCATCTCGAAGCCGAAGGTCGTCTGCGCCTGCCCGAACAGCGAACCCTCGATCGGGGTGGCCGAGCGATAATGCGGCGTGGCGCAGAGCGGGATATGGCCCTCGCCCGCGAACAGACCGGAGGTCGCATCCATGCCGACCCAGCCGGCGCCGGGGATGTACGCCTCAGCCCAGGCGTGAAGATCACATACGTCCTGCGCGACGCCCTTGGGGCCTTCGGTCGGGATCACGTCCGGCACGAGCTGGATCGAATAGCCCGAGACGAAGCGCGCCGCGAAGCCGCAGCGGCGGAGAAGCTGGACGAGCATCCAACCCGAATCGCGGCACGATCCGGTGCCGATCGCCAGCGTCTCCTCGGGCGTCTGGATGCCCGGTTCCATGCGGATGACGTAGCCGACCTCGGCATTCACCGCCTGGTTGAGCGCGACCAGATAGTCGATCGTGCCCATCTCGACGTTCCGGAATCGCTCGACCAAAGCCTCGAACTTCGGCCCCTGCGGCTCGATCTCGAAATAGGGGGACAAATCGGCGGAGAGCTGCGGCGCATAGGCGAAGGGCCGCGCCTGGGCATAATCCTCGACGAAGAAATCGAACGGATTGATCACCGTCAGATCGGCGATCAGATCGATCGTGACGCGGAACTCGCTCGTCGGCTCGGGCACGACGATCCGCGCCAGCCAATTGCCGTGCGGATCCTGCTGCCAGTTGATGAAATGCGCCTCGGGCAGGATCGTCAGCGAATAATTCGGCACCGCCGTGCGGCTGTGCGGCGCCGGGCGCAGACGGATCGTCTGCGGGCCGAGCATCACCGGATGATCGTACCGATAGGAGGTCAGGTGATGGAGTGCAGCCTGAATCACGCTCGCGCTTGCAGCATAGTGGGGGCCTTGGGGCAAGGATTGCCCGCATCCATAACGAGTGCTTGCCGAAAAAGCCGAACATCGGCTTCGATTTTATTCGGATAGTCGCGCCGCCGCCGACGTTTCATGCCGCGCGACGCAAATCATGGAGTGAAGCGATGGCGAAGATATTGGTGCTCTATTATTCGGCCTACGGGCATATCGAAGCGATGGCCGAGGCGGTCGCCGAGGGCGCGCGGAGCGCCGGCGCGACGGTGGACGTGAAGCGCGTTCCCGAGACGGTGCCGCACGATGTCGCGGTCAAATCGCACTACAAGCTCGATCAGGCGGCGCCGATCGCCACCGTCGCCGAACTGGTGGAGTATGATGCGATCGTGATCGGCACCGGCACCCGCTTCGGCCGCCTCTCCAGCCAGATGGCGGCGTTCCTCGATCAGGCCGGCGGGCTGTGGGCGACCGACGCGCTGGTCGGCAAGGTCGGCTCGGCCTTCACCTCCACCGCGAGCCAGCACGGTGGTCAGGAGACGACGCTGTTCAGCCTGATCACCAATATGCTGCATTTCGGCATGACGATCGTGGGACTGCCGTACAGCTTCAAGGGGCAGTTGGGCGTGGATGAGGTGCGCGGCGGCGCGCCCTACGGCGCGACGACGATAGCGGCCGGGGATGGCAGTCGGGCGGTGCATGCGGAGGAACTGGATGCGGCGCGTTTCCAGGGCAAGCATGTGGCCGAGGTGGCGGCGAAGCTGGCGGCTTAACTCAGATCCTCTCCGAGCTTGCTCGGGGAGGGGGACCGCGCTGCGAAGCGGCGTGGTGGAGGGGCAAGTCCCCAAACCGTCTGGCAGGCCCCTCCACCATCCTTCGGATGGTCCCCCTCCCCAAGACGAGCTTGGCGAGGATTTACGCGCTATTCCGCCAGCGCTTCCTCATCCTCGGCCTGCTGGCGCAGCCACATCTCCGCATAGGTCGCGCCCTTCGCCAGCAGCGCGCCATGTGTCCCGCGCTCGATCACCCGCCCGGCCTCCATCACCGCGATCTCGTCGGCATGGACGATCGTCGACAGGCGGTGCGCGATGATGATCGTCGTGCGGTGGGCGGCGACCTCCGCCAGCGTTTCCTGAATCTCCGCCTCGGTGCGGCTGTCGAGCGCGCTGGTCGCCTCGTCGAGGATCAGCAGTTCGGGGTCTTTCAATAGGGTGCGGGCGATCGCCACGCGCTGCTTCTCGCCACCCGACAATTTCAGCCCGCGCTCGCCGACCCGCGTTTCGTAGCCATCGGGCAGCGAGAGGATGAAGTCGTGGATCGCCGCGCCCCTGGCCGCATTTTCAACCTGCTCGCGCGTCGCGCCCTCGCGGCCGTAGGCGATGTTGTAGCCGATCGTGTCGTTGAACAGCACCGTATCCTGCGGGACGATGCCGATCGCGCGGCGTAAGGATTCCTGCGTCACCTCGCGGATGTCCTGTCCGTCGATGGTGATTCGCCCGCCGCTCACGTCGTAGAAGCGGAACAGCAGCCGCGCGAGCGTCGACTTGCCCGCGCCCGACGCGCCGACCACCGCCAGCGTCTTGCCCGGCGGCAGGGTCAGGTCGACGCCGTGGAGGATCTTGCGCTCGGGATCGTAGGAGAAATCGACATGCTCGAAGCGCACCGCGCCCGTGCCCGGCACCAGAGGCAGCGCGCCCGGTTTGTCGCTGATCTCCTGCGGCGTATCGACGAGCGCGAACATCGCTTCCATGTCGACCAGCCCCTGGCGGATCGTGCGATAGACCATGCCGAGCAGGTCGAGCGGGCGGAACAGTTGCGAGAGCAGGGTGCTCACCAGCACGACATCGCCCGGCGAGAAACGATGCGCCGCCCAGCCCCAGGCGACGATCGCCATCCCCAGGCCCATCATCAAATTGGTGATCAGCCCCTGGCCGACGTTCAGCCAGGCGAGGCTGTTCTCGCTCTTCGTCGCCGCCTTGGCATAGGCCGTTACGGCCTTCTGGTAACGATCCGCTTCGCGCGCCTCGGCGTTGAAATATTTGACCGTCTCGAAATTCAACAGCGAATCGACCGCATGGGCGACGGCGCCGGTGTCGAGATCGTTCATCCGCTCGCGCAGATGGTTGCGCCAGTCGGTCACCGCGCGGGTGAAGGTGATGTAGAGCACGACCATCACCAGCGTCGACACCACCAGCCAGCCGCCGAAGCGGCTGCCGAAGATGCCGATCACCATGCTCAGCTCCAGCACCGTCGGCGCGATGTTGAACAGCATGAAGTAGAGCATCGTATCGATGCTCTTGGTGCCGCGCTCGACGACCTTGGTGACGGCGCCGGTCCGCCGCTCGAGGTGGAAGCGCAGCGACAGCGTGTGGAGGTGGGCGAAGACGTTGCCGGCGAGACGCGCGGTCGCGGTCTGGCCGACGCGCTCGAAAATGGTGTTGCGGATATTGTCGAAGAAGGTGCCCCCGAAGCGCGCCGCGGCATAGCCGATCACCATCAGCACGATCAGGTTCGTGGCCGATCGATCGCCCCGCGCCATGCCGTCGACCGCGCCCTGCAGCGCGAAGGGCGCGCCGTAGACCTGCACCAGCTTCGACAGCAGCACGAACACCATCGCGCCGAGAATCCGCACCTTCAGCGCGGTGCCGCTTTTGGGCCAGAGATACGGCAGGAAGCGACGCAGCGTGGCGAATCCCGCCTTCGGCTTCGGGATCGTGGCGGAGGCGTTGGGCGGCATGGCCGACATGTAGGGTGTGGAGGCGCATCCGTCATCCACCCATGATTCCCCCCTGCAAGGGAGGATCTCGCCGGCCCAAACCTTGCTGTAAGGAAACGATGCTCCTCAGACGGCGTTCAGTCTCCGCGCGTTAGAAACGCTGACAGAACGCCAGGAGTCGATATGATGCCGAAGATCTTTGGACGCACACTCAGCGCCGTCGTCGCGCTGGCGGCGGTTGCCGCCCCGATTGCCGCTGCCCAAGCGCAGAATTATCCGCCGCCCCCGCCGCCGCAGGGGTATGGC
>CAXTMT010000119.1:0-8091 GCA_964245355.1 uncultured Sphingomonadaceae bacterium | reverse complement strand
GCTGGAGACGCCGACGATCAGCCCATCACCCAGCGCCGCCGCGCGCTCCAGTAGACGCAAGTGGCCGATGTGGAACAGATCGAAGGTGCCGAAGGTGATGACGCGCCGCTTCACGCCCGGCGAAAAGCCCTTCGGGTTGCAAGCTGTCAAGCGCAGGTTGAAAACACACGTTTCGTGTGACTTTCGCCATTGCCCCAACCAGTGCCGATGCGTAGGCGCGACGCGGGATACGCTATCTCAGGGGTGAGGCATGGGCAGTATCGACGTCGGCCGCATTCTCGATGGCGTTATGAAGATCGTCGCGGACAACCGTGATCGGATCGAGGCGGCCCGTTACGACATTACGTGGAAGGAAGATGGCAGCCCGGTCACCGCCTCCGATGTTTTCCTCGAGACCACGATCCGCGATTATATCCTCGCCGAGCTGCCCGATGCGGTGTTCATCGGCGAGGAAAGCTTCACCACGCTCGATACCGTCGGCAGCCGGCCGATCGCCCTGCTCGATCCGATCGACGGGACCGAGAATTTCTGCTCGGGCCTGCCGATCTGGGGCGTCTCCTTCGCGCTCTGGCAGGAGGGCGCGCATCTGGGTTCGATGCTGCTGCTGCCCGAACTCGGACAGTCATTGCGCACTGGTCAGCCCCTCACCAAGGTGCGATCGCGGATCACCGGATTCTCCTCCTCCTTCTCGGAGGATATCCTGACCCAGATGCGCGCTTGCGAAGAATCGCGGATCATGGGTTGCGCCGTTTTCAACCTCTACAATGTTATCCGGGGGACGTTCGCGCGTTTCAGCAACCCCAAGGGTGCGCGGTCGTGGGATCTGCTGCCCGGCATCATGCTCGCGCTGGAGCATGGCTGCACGGTGTATCTGGATGGAGAAGTGTTCGATGGAAAGTTTCTCGACCCAAGTCGGAAATATCGCGTCGACATATACCACGGATGAGATCGTCATCCTCGGCAAGGGCGCGTCGGCCGACGAGATCGATCCGCGCGTGTTCAAGCGGGCCTTGGTCATCGCCGTCAACGATGCCGGGCGGATCGCGGAATCGGATGTCACCATCTTCCACGCCGATTGGGTGAAGCAGAGCCTTGCGGCGACGGCGAATTATTCGCAGCTCACCATCACCTCCACCGATTACCAGCCGAAGAGCGGCGCGGTGGTGCGCGTGCCGCACATGCACATGGGCGAAAGCTCGGACCTCGCGCTCCAGCGCTTCCAGTCCGACGAATTCGTGATCGAGGATGTGCTGTTCCTCACCGCGCTCAAGGTGGCGCGGATGATCGCCGAGGCGCGGGGGCGGACGCAGACCGTCTATATGGTCGGCTTCGATTTCACGACCAGCGCGGGCTACAGCCAGGCCGTCGCGACCGGATCGGGATCGGATACCGAGGAGGAGCGCGACGCGCGCATCTCGCTCCAGGAATTCTATTTCCTCAACGCGCTGTATTTCCTTCAGGGCACCAATCTGACGGTCAAGCATGTCGGTCACCGCGCGTTCAGTGCGCTGACCCCGCAGGACCTGAACTTCGCCATTCTCGGCCCCTCGCTCGGCGCGACCGATCAGTATCGGGTGAAGGTGACGGCCGAGATCACCACCAACCATTTCGGCGATCGTGGTCGGCTGGAGCGGATGATCCGCTCCGCGCGCGCCGCCGGTGCCGATTACATCAAGCTGCAGAAGCGCGACGTCGACAGCTTCTACACGCCCGAGCAATTGCGCTCGCCCTACCGCTCGCCGTTCGGCACGACCTTCGCCGATTATCGCCACGCGCTGGAGCTTTCGCCGGACGATTTCCAGGCGGTGGATGCGCTTTGCAGGAGCCTCGGTATCCAATGGTTCGCCTCGATCCTCGATGCGCCGTCGTTCCGCTTCATGCAGCAGTTCGATCCCGAGATCGTCAAGCTGCCGTCGACGATCTCCAACTTTCGCGATTATCTGAAGCTCGTTGCCGAGAGCTACACCGGCGCGATCGTGCTTTCGACCGGGATGACCGACAAAGCCTATGAACAATGGGTGCTCGATACCTTCACCAATTGCGCGACGCTGTATCTGATGCAGGCGAATTCGGCCTACCCGACGCCCCATCACGACTGCCACGTCGGCGTTGTCCGCCACTACGATCGGCTGTCGCGCACCCATCCGCGCATCGTGCCGGCGTATTCGAGCCACGATTTCGGCTCGAAGGCCTCGATGCTCGCGGTGGCGGCGGGCGCCAAGATGATCGAGAAGCACGTCAAGCTCGGCAACACCGAATGGGCGCATTTCGATACCGTCGCGGTCGATCTCACCACCAATAAGTTCAAGGACTATATCGACGCGATCCGCGAGGCAGAGGTGATGCTCGGCAGCGAAGAGAAGCAGATCAATGCGAGCGAGCACCACAAATATGGGGTGTCCGCCGGCTGACGGACGAAACGACGAAAAACCTGCTCGACTTCCTCCGGTTCGGATGGATAGATTACGGAATTGGACGTTATGAAGGTTTGTCGATGAAGCCCGTGGTCGCCGCGCTGATGATCGGGCGCGGAGGGAGTTCGCTCAAGGACAAGAATGTTTTGCCGGTTCACGGCGTCCCCTTGCTGCTGTGGGGCACGGCCGCTGCGCGGCGCAGCCGCTACGTCTCGCGCTATTACATCAGCAGCGACGACGAGACGATCCTGAGCACGGCCCGGGAGGGTGGCTACACCCCGATCCGCCGGCCCGACGAACTCGCCGGCCCGACCGCGCAGAGCTGCGACGCGGTGCGCCATGCGCTCGATATCATCGAGCGGGACGGGCCGATCGACGTGCTGGTCGTCCAGCACGCCAATGTCGGCACGATCAGCGAGGCGATCATCGACGAGTGCATCGATATCCTGCTCGCCGATCCGGCCGCCTCGGCGGTCGTGCCGAGCCACGACAAGGCCGAATATCACCCGCTTCGCGCCAAGGGCATCGATGCCGCCGGCTATCTCGAGCCGTTCGTGAAGGGCGGTGGCGGCGCATCGGCCAACCGCCAGGATCTCGCGCCCTGCGTGTTCTTCGATCATTCCATCTGGGTGCTGCGCCAGAGCGCGGTGCGCGATCCGGAGGGGCAGGGGCCATGGCCGTGCATGGGCCGCGCGATCCGGCCCTTCCTCACCGAGGGCTGCCTCGACGTGCATTCGATGGAGGACATCGCCCACACCGAACGCTGGATCACCGAACACGGCATACCGGCGCCTCACATCGGCACATGAGCGGCCCCCTCGTCGTGCGCATGTCGGCGCGGGTTGCCGATTGGCTCAAGACGGTTCCGCTGTTTCTCGAACATCCCAACCAGATCGACGGCAAGTGGCAGGACGGGCGCCCGCTGATGTTCTGGCACAGCATCTTCGTCGAACCGTATGCGACGTTCGAGGGCCATCACATCTGGAACAGCGGTGCGTTCAGCTACAGCCGGTCACCGTTGCCGGGTGATACCGTGGTCGGCCGCTATTGCAGCATTGCCCATGCCGTGCAGGTCATGGGGATCGGCCATCCTACCGACCGGATCAGCACCCACGTCTTCACGTTCCGCCCTTATTTCGAGCAGGATTGCGCGGCCCGTTACGGCGCTGCGCCCAAGCCCGTCCCTTTCGAGGCTTCGCGCGGTCCGGTGAGGATCGGCAACGATGTCTGGATCGGGCAGAATGTCGTGATCCAGCAGGGCATTACCATCGGCGACGGCGCGATCGTCGCGGCGGGCTCGGTCGTGACCAGAGACGTCCTGCCCTATACGATCGTCGCCGGGGTGCCCGCGAAGATCCTTCGCTATCGTTTCACGCCGGAACTGATCGTTCGCATCCGCGCATCCGAATGGTGGCGCTATCATGTACGCGATTTCGCCGGGCTCGATCTGACGACCGCCGAAACCTTCCTCGATGGCTTCGAACCGCGCAAAGCCAGCGGTGAGATTCACGTTTGGGAGCCCGGCATGATCGATCTTCACGAGGCGCTGGCGCAGTTCGCTGAATGACCCCCGCGTCACCTTTCGAGCGGTGAATCCTCGAGCATCTTGCGCGCCAGCGCACGTATCTTGGCGCGTGGATCCTCGATGAAACGCTTGATCGCAAAGATCCGCGTATCCTCCATCGCGATCTTCAGATCTTGCTCGTTGACATATTGATCCTCGCGCTCCGGCGTCATGACGAGATGCGATGTGCGACGGACGCGTTCGTTACGCGCGCAATAATATTCGACGCACTGCGCGAGCAGGAATTCCTCCATGGGATAGACCGGATCGATCGCCTCCATGTCGCGCAAATTGAAGTGCAGCAGCATCGGATAGACGATCTCGAAGAACAGATCGCGGCGGAAGAAGCTGCCCTCGCACCGGCTCTTGTAGAGCGTGTCAAGGCCAACGCTGCGATAGAAACCCGCAGCGTTACCATCCTTGGCCATCGCCTCAACAAACAGTTCGAGGGCCGGCTCGACGGGATCGAGCGCGATATATTCGCTGCCATCGCGCCGCTTGGCATAGGTCAACGGATAAGGATCCGATCCGCCCACGCCCCAATCGTAATCGGCATGGCCGATGTGAAAGTTGCGGACGTGCAGATTGGCGCCGCGCTTGATCATCAGATCGGCCGACGTGTGCCAGAGAACGTAATCGAAATCGATATTCTGCCTGATCGCGCATTGCACCCCGGCAAGCAGCGCCTGCGTCACGCTGCACCATTCGGTCTTGATGCTCGGCTCGACGAACGCGACGTTGGGCACGGCGGTGCGCGGCGATATGCCCTGCACCTCCGCATCCATCCAGAAGCGCTCGGCAAGATCGGCGTTGATGTTGACGATGTGGAAAACATCGTTGTCGAACGCGATGTTGTAGCTTTCCAGCTGCTGGATCAGACAAGCCGGATCGGCGTGCCAATTGGTCACGGCCAGGATCGGGGCACCTCCTTCGCCGCGTACGCTCTGTTGGCCCTTATTCATGGCCATGGTATCCGGCAGCAGATACCAGCCAGTCGCTGATCATGATCTTCGACATCGAACCCCTACAAACATTTTGCGCATCAACGCTCGATTCACCCAAATCGAGCCTGCGCCGTCATTCCCCCGCCGTCATTCCCCCTACGCCCCGCCAAGCCCTCGCCCTCTCATAAGCCCCGGCGCTTGGCAAGACGCAGGGTGTCAGGCGCGACCCTCCAAGCTCCGCTTCGCCAATATCCGTTCCGCCAAGGCATGATCGCTGGGCTTATCTACGTCGATGCCCGCTTCGGCGAAGGGCAGAGCGATCGGGCGCACATTGCAACCCATCCGCCGGCCGACCTTGACGAGCGCGTCTTCCAGCGTGATCGTTCGCGTCGCCGCGCGGATCGCGAGCAGCGGGCCGAAGTGCCAGAGGAGTTTGAGCGCTTTCTTGCGATCGCGCTCGACCGCGCTCCACGCCGCGAGGGCCGCTTTTGCGCGGTCGTTGCCGAATGCGAAGAGGTTGGTGCCGGTCCACGCCTCGCCCCGGAAGCGCAGCCAGGTGCGTTTGTTGTCGGGATGGGCGCCGAGCAGGATGCGTGATCCGACGACACCGACCCCTACATCCGCGTCGCCCAGCCCTGCCATCACCGCTTCGACCATCGGCACGGTGAGCAAGGGATGATCGGCGGTCGTGACCAGTACCGGCCACGGCGCAAGGGTGCTTCCCGCCACCGCCGCCACGCTGGTGGCGATGCCGCTGGTGGAGACGGCGGTGGCGATGCGGGGTTCATCGGCGAGCCACGCGCAATCGCCGGTGAACAGCGCTTGCGGCTCTTGCGCCATCACCACGATGCGGCCGATGCCGGGCACCGCGAGCAGCGTCTTCGCGACCCGGCTGAGCATCGCCTCGCCCGCGACCTGCACCTGCGCCTTCCAGCGTTCGCCGAAAGCCTCGGCCAGCGGATCGATCCCCGGTCGCTGCCCGGCGAGCAGGATCGCGGTCCAACCGGGGTCCCCCAAAAAATTCTCCTTTTGGGGTGGAATCCCGCTCACCCCAGCCAGCTCGTCACCGGCTTGCCCTGGCCGCGCGCGATCAGCGCCTGGACCAACTGGACGAGATGGACGCCCAGGCTGACGATCGTCCAGATCGCCACCGCCTCCAGCCCCCAATCGGGCCGGCCGATCGCGAGGAAGGTGGCGAGGATCGGCATGTTCGGGTTGCGCCGCGCGGTGATCAGGCGGAAGCGGCTGTCGAAGCGGCGCCAGACGTGGATGTGGATGCCGAACAGGCCGATGAACGTCCCCTCGATCAGCCGCTGCACGACATAGCCGCCGACGATCGCCGCCATGCACAGCCAGAAGATGTCGGGCGAGAGCGGCCGCCCGTAAGCGACCAGCCCGGCTCCCCACGCATACCACCAGAAGGGCGGGTGGATCAGATCCATGCCGTGATCGAAGATATTGCCCCACCAGCTCGACGTGATCGTGCAGCGCGCCAGCTTCCCGTCGACCGTGTCGAGCACCATCATGAACAGGCCGCAGGCGAGCCCGATCCAGTAGAAACCGGTCCAGAAAGCCAAGGTGGCGATCGCGCAGACGACGGCGCTGATCCCCGTCACCATGTTCGGCGTCAGGCCCCAGCGGGCGGAGAGGCGGGTGAGGTGGAACGCCCATTCCGGCCAGAGATATTTGGTCAGGATATCGGTGACGCCCTTGTAGGCGCCGGTGTAGCTCGCGCGCTCCAGCCGCGGCACGGTGGCGGGGGTCAGCGGTTCCAGGAAGGGCCGTTCACGCTTGCGCAGCGCCTTGTTCTCGATCTCGGTCGTCTCCTGCGGGACGAGCGTGAGATCGGACTGACCCGCGCCCGGCGGCACATGCGCGATCACGATCTTGCCTGCGCGGGTGATGCCGACGCCGGGATGTTCGGCGGCATAGCGCAGCCATTGCGGATCGAAAGCGTAATCCAGATCGACGCGCAGTTCCGCGCTCTCCCCGCCGCCCGACCCGCTCGCCAGCCCCTGCGCGGCGGCGATCCGGCGCAGGCGTTCGCCGTTGCTCATCCCCCAGAGCGGGGTGGGATTGTCACCGAAGGCAACGACGACGGGCTTTTGCTGCACTGCACTCACATTGGGTCGGGTACACGGGAGCATGCGATCTGGCGAGCCCATCCGCGGTGCCCGAGCGGTCGCAAATGCGCCATATTGCAGGGCCAAGGCGTATCCCCATATCCGTCCATCAGCGTCCTGCGCCGCGCGCGCAGCCAAAGGGATCAGAGCAGCACGTGGCAAGTCAGGCTTTCAAGGGCGGTTTCTGGAGCCGCCGTCACCATCTCGACCGGATGACGCTTCGCGATCTGGTGGCGGCCTATTTCCAATATCCGGCGATCATCGCTTACCTCGGCTGCGCGGCGGCCTCGATCGGAATCTGGTTCTATGTGCCGGCCGCGATCCTGCCGACGCTCAGTTCGATCGCCGCGGCGATCCTGCTGTTCCCGGCCGCCTGGTATATCCTCCACCGCTGGGTGCTGCACGGTAGCTGGATGTACAAGATCACGCCGCTCGCCGCGACGTGGAAGCGCATCCATTACGATCACCACCAGGATCCCAATCATCTCGAAGTGCTGTTCGGCGGCCTGCACACCACGCTGCCGACGGTGGCGCTGATCACGATTCCCGTCGGCTATGCGATCGGCGGCGCCGGCGGTGCGGCGGCGGCCTTCGCCACCGGCTGCCTGCAGACGGCGGTCAACGAATTCTGCCACTGTATCCAGCACCTCGGCTACACGCCGAAGAACAAATGGCTGCTCAACATGAAGCAGCGCCACATGCAGCATCATTTCCACAACGAAGACGGCAATTACGGCATCACCAATTTCTGGTGGGACAAGCTGGGCCGTACCTATTTCGCCAGGGTGAGCGATCAGCCGAAGAGCCCGACCGTGTTCAACCTGGGCTACACCCCCGAGGTCGCGATGCGCTGGCCCAAGGTCGCCGAATTGTCGGGCGGCGTCGCCACCGGCCACCCCTCCACCCGCATCAGGAATTAGGTTGTATCTGCCTCCCGAAACAGCCCGAATGATCCTCCCCTGCAAGGGGAGGGGGACCGCGCGCATAGCGCGTGGTGGAGGGGTGTCCCCCCCATCTAGAGCGCGACACCCCCGTCATCGCTGCGC
>CAXTMT010000118.1:0-8115 GCA_964245355.1 uncultured Sphingomonadaceae bacterium | reverse complement strand
CCATACCAACCCCGGACTCCAGTTATGACTGGTAGAGCTTTGGGGAGCACGTCAGGTGCTGTTCTCCAATGGCTAGATTGAACAGAGAGCCTCGAACGGTGACCACAGGGACGACTATTTGGCCCGCTCATCCTGATTCAAAAAATAATTTTATCGGCACTTCCCGTTTTTCTCGCCTGCCTTCGCTACGCAATCAGACCGCGTGGGCCGAAAGGTAGGATATGGACATAAAAGAGCAGCACAGGCCGCCGCCGGACGATCTTGCCGAGTGGCGACGCTTGGCCAATGAGGGGCAGCTCTCAAAATATCCGCCCGAGGCAATCGTCGCCGTGGTTCAAACCATTGGCCCTAACGGCGACAAGCGAGCGCTCAACGCACTCATGAAACATCTCTCTGATGTGATGCTGCGTATCCTGCGTCGGACCATTGGCCGCAACCACGCCAACGAAGGCGTGGACATGATCGAAGAGGCGCACGGCAAGCTCATAGTGGCGGTCTTGAAGCCAAAATCGCCAGATGGGATCGGTCTTCGCGAGGCGTTTCGAGCGCGGGTGGAATTCCGCGCTGCCGATGCGATTCGTGCAGGATCGTTGAGTGCCAATCGCTATCCCTATGCGGAAGACGATGGCGTTCTCCCGATTACGAAAAAGGGCAAATGGTCCGAGTCGGAAGAGCACGCTTATGTGGAAGGAGTGCTCAGGCGCATCGAAGACCCCAGGAAGCGCGCGGCTTTTCGTCTCCATATGAATGGTGTTCCGAAGGGGTCCAAACGGGTTGATTCAATCGCAAGCGCACTGGGCGTAAGCGCCAAAACGGCAGGAGAATGGATTGCCGAAGTGGAAAGCCAGCTAAGAATTATCGTAGGAGATGACCGATGACGGACCAACTCAAAGCCGCGAAGCGGGACGAGGTCCTCTTCGCCTTTCATCGTGATTGTGACCACCCCACGGTCGAGCAGATCATTGCGTGGACCGAACGCTACCCGGAATTCGCGGAGGATATTCGTGCGCATGCTGCTATTCGCCTGGATTGGGCTGCGGATAACGACGCCGAATATGACCAACCCGACGAACTGATGTTGGCGCGCGGTCATAGCCGCGCACTCAATGCGATCTACATTGCGCAAGTCGCTCAGCAGGCAGAAGCAGCAGGTGAGGCGGTAACATTCCAGCAGCTAATGGCGGCAAGTGGAACCACCATCCCGCAGTTGGCCCGAGAGCTCGGTATCGAGCGTGGAATTCTGGCCGACCTTGTGGGCGGTCGCATGCTCGCGCCGGTCGGTCGACGATTAGTCGAAGGATTCGGCCGCGCGATTCAGGCGACCGGGCAAAAATTCGAGCGAGCACTTCGGTCGGCGTTGGCTCAGCCAACGCTTGGCCATGCCAAGGCCGATCGGCAACCGACCGTTGTCGCGCGCCCTTATGCGGACATCATACGCAGTAGCTCAATGAGCGATGAACGTAGAGCTTACTGGTTGGGTGAGGATTAGCGATGGATGCTTGGGGGGACATTCGGCTCATTGCGCGTGAATGTCACCGCCTTGCGCTTTTGGGGGCTAATGGCGACCGGCGAGGTCGCGCATTGGTTGATGCGAGCCTTAAACTCGCTGATTTGCACATCAGCTATTACGATCCCGGCGCCAAAGGAGGCGGGGGCGTTTATGGATTTCTCGAACGCGAAGCGGGTGTCGTCAATGTCGCTAGGCAACAGGCCCCTGCCGATGAGATTGTCGTCGTTGCCCACGAAATTGGCCATTTCAATCTTCATAAGGACCCGCGGAACGAGGTAACCAACGTCCAATCGAGTCTTGGCGGCGACCCGATCGATAGCGGCGCCGGCCGGGTGGAAGGCTATTCCCCTCGCGAGAGAAAAGAGGTTCAGGCCGACGTTTTCGCCGGCGAGTTTCTGTGTCCGGCGGACTGGCTGAAACAGGAAGTCGTCGCGGGCGGAAAACGCCCCAGTCAGGTCGCGACTGAGCTGGGACTCCCGCAGGGATTAGTGTTGAATCAGGCGATCCGTGCCCTGTTGCTGCCGCCACTAAGTACCCCGACGCCGGAGACGACAGGCGCGAGCTACGAATTGGACGATAGCCAGAAAAAGGCGGCGACCTGGGATGGCGGCCCTATTTTGGTCGATGCTGGTCCGGGAACAGGGAAGACCCGCACGCTTGTTCACCGGGTCGGGCACATTCTCGATCATGGCGCGACGTCCGGTTCGATACTTGCGCTGACATTCTCAAAAAAAGCCGCCGAAGAGATGCGCGAGCGATTGTCTCTCAGCCATGCTGAAGAAGCCATCGAGATGTGGGTCGGGACGTTTCACGCATTTGGCAGTGAGCTTTTGACCAAATGGCCGGGTCGGATTGGCCGCACCAGCAATGTTCGGATCCTGGACCAAACGGGCACGCTCGCCTTGCTTGAGGCGAATCTCTCGCGGCTTCCTCTCCGGCACTATCAGAATCTCTACGAGCCGGCATACGAACTGGTTCATGTCCTCCAAGCGATCTCGCGCTGTAAAGATGAGATGATCGGGCCTGATGAGTATCTGGCCGAAGCGCAGGCCGCACTTGCCGATGCGCCGGAATCTGATCGGGAAGGCGCAGAAAAAGCGGTCGAAGTCGGCGAAATCTACAAGGTCTATCAGGAAGTTCTGGAAGCGGCCGACGCGGTTGATTTTGGTGATCTGGTCATGCTTGCGGCGAAGGTTCTGCAAGAAAATGACGATGTTCGCGCCGAGTACCAAAGCCGATTTGAACATATTTTGGTCGACGAATATCAAGACGTGAACTTCGCGAGCGCGAAGTTACTGCAAGCACTGGCGGGCGCATGTCGCGATGTTTGGGTGGTCGCGGATCAACGCCAGTCCATCTATCGCTTTCGCGGCGCGCAACCCTCGAACGTCGCACGATTCGAGGGCGAGTTTTCTGGTACGACGCACTCGCTCGCCCACAATTACCGATCGGGCGCAGCGGTGGTGCGGACCTTCGAGGCGTTCACCAAAGCGATGACGGGTGGCCAGGCCGCGAGTTGGATCGCCGAACGGGGCGCAATCGGAACCGTTTCTCTTACCGTTGGCGCCACTATGGCGGATGAGGCGATCGCTATCCGGGACCAGATTGAGGCGTTGCGAGCAAAGGGCGTGCCCTATCGCGATCAGGTAATTCTAGCGCGCAGCCACCTCACATTGGCGCGGATTACCGACCTTCTTGAAAAGCTGGGCGTACCCCTCCTCTATTTAGGAGACGTGTTCGAGCGCGACGAAGTTCGCGATCTTCTGTCCCTCGTCGCAATGGATGCCGAGTTTGGCAATATTGGCTTGGTTCGGGTTGCTCAATTGCCTGAGTATGGCGCGTCGAAAGGCGACGCGCTAGCCGTGCTCAAATGGGCGCAAGCCAACAAAGTTACTGTGTTCGACGCACTCGCGCGCGTTGGCGAGATCGACTGTCTGAGCGCGGTTGGTGTGCAAGGGCTGGCCCGATTGGGGTCGCAGCTCGCCGGCATGGGGCCGGAAACGTCGCCTTGGACACTGCTCACCACCTGGCTTTTTGAACGCAGCCAGTATCTCACCCCGCTGCTGAGCGCGGATGACGCGAAGTCGCGGCAAAAGCTTGTCGCAATCTATCAGCTACTAAAGGTCTGCGGCGAGTTCGCGACGATAGGGCGGAGCAAGCGCAAGCAGTTCCTGGCCAGGGTCCGACGCATCGAGGCGCTCAATCAGGATTCGATCTATCGCGCGGTGGCGTCGGAAGCGACCGACTTCGATGCGGTACGCGTCATGACCATCCACGGGAGCAAAGGCCTCGAATTCGGAGCCGTCCATCTTCCCGCGCTGGCAACGCGCTACATGCCGTCGAACAGGCAGGGAAATCGCTGCCCGGCGCCACCCGAAATGTCACACCTTGCGATGGACAAGGATGACCATGATGCCGAAGAACAATGCCTCTTCTTTGTCGCCCTTTCGCGTGCCCGTGACTATCTCTGCCTCAGTCGCGCCGAGCGGTACACGCAGGTCAATGCGACCCCTTCAAAATTCCTGGCCAGCCTAACTGGATTGCCGTCGACGCGCCGACAGGGCCAGTCGGAAATCGCCGAACCCGAACCCATCCTGAGTCCGCCCGGCGCGCGCGCGACCTATGAAGAACGCGAACTCAGCCTCTACATGCGCTGCCCAGCGCGGTACCGCTATGAGGTTATAGATGGGCTGCGTGGCGCCAGCGACGAATCCGCCTATCTGGGTTTTCACCGCTGCGTCTATCGGACCATCGGCTGGCTCGAACGACGCCGAAAAGAAGGGGCACCAGCCACGCAAGCGGAGGCTCTCGTCCAGCTCGACAACGAATGGGCCTCTAGCGGTCCCATCGGTCACGGCTTTGAAGAATACTATCGTTCGGCTGCCAACAATATGGTCGTCACCATGGCTGCGGTCATTGCAGGCGAAGCCAGTGATTACGATCGTGACACTTGGTCGGTCGCGGTGAACGAACATATGGTCGAGTTAACGCCAGACCGTGCGCTCATCGACAGCCACGGCAATGTCTGCATCCAGCGTATCCGCACGGGAAAGCAATCGAAGTCCGAGCCTGAGAACCGAATTTACGCGCTGATGCGAAAGGGCGCTGCTGCGCGCTATCCCGACCGCTCGGTATCAGTTGCAACTTTTTACCCGGCTAGCGGCGAGGCGGTGCCGACGAGCGCAGCAAAGGACGGCAAATCGTTGGGCGAATATGCCGATGCAATCGCCGGAATCGAGCGGGGCGAGTTTGTTGCCAAGCCCAAGGACCCGAGGCAGTGCCCGAACTGCCAGTGCTACTTCATCTGCGGTATCTGAGAGCGAATTTCGCCTCCGTGTCCGAAACCACTTCCCGTTTTTTCGACCTGCCTTCGCTCCATGTTCAGAGGCGTCATTCCGACGACCTGACAGGAGCGACACAATGTCCACTATCATTGCTTTCGTCCAGGCGCACGGAACGTCTGGCATCATCGAGGCGACGCTGCCGGCCAAAACAAACGTCAAGAACAACAAGAACGAACTATCATATATATGCATCGAGATCGAGGAAGCGTTCCTCTTCTTTGATGAAGATGACGAACCCATCGCGATTGGCGAGGACGCAGACCGCATCAAGGGGCTGAAGCATGGTGTTCGCATCCATGTTAGCCGCTGCCGGAAAATCGCGGTGACTGTCCATTATCTCGAGAAGACGGCCGAGCATAAGTTCGCGCCCGGCGCGCGGGGTCGCAAGTCAAGGCCTGGGCGGTGGATCACTTCAAGCTGAAGCACCATGACGCCGCCGAGCATGTGCTGCAGATCTGCAACGCGACCGACCGTCCGGCGAGCGACACGCCCCTTCACGAACTCACCGACAAGGGAACGTGCGCGGTGTGCTTCGATCTGGTGCCTGAAAAGCGCGTGGAGGGCTGAAGATGAACGCTCCGATCGCGCCGGACCGGATGCTTCTCGACCATGACCTCGCCGCACCGGATTTCCGGTGCGGCGAGATCGAGGGGCGTTGGCGTCATGCTGAAACGACCTGGCCGCACGTCGTCATCGCGGTCGCAGCCGCCGAGCGGTCGAGTTCGCCAGCCGAGTATGCGTTTCGCTTCGAGTGCACGGGTTACCGCCAGCGACCGGTAACGGGCCAGCCGTGGGATTTGGCGACAGGAGCACCGCTGGCGATGACGCGCTGGCCCAAAGGCCGTTCGATCGTCCCGTCAGTTTTCCGCCCTGACTGGCAAGGCGGGCAATGCCTTTATCTACCGTGCGACCGCATCTCGATCGAAGGGCACGACAATTGGCGGCACGAGCACCCGAGCCGCCTCTGGCAGCCTGCGCGGGGTATCATCTGTTATTTGGAGCAGCTCCATGACCTTCTCAATCAAGACGATTATACGGGCGCTGTTAGCGCCTGAGCACGGTCTCAGTTGCCCCCGCAAATTGTGGTGGTCGCTGCTGGCGGAACTGGATCGTCGCGGGGAGCGCCGGCATGAAGCTGGCGCGTTCCTTCTCGGTTTTCAGCGCGGCAAGCGTCGTGAGGTGACCGATGTCGTCTTCTACGACGAACTCGATCCGCACGCCTACGCCTCGGGTGTTTGCATCCTTCACGCGCCAGCTTTCGCTCGGTTGTGGGCGCTGTGCCGCGAGCGTGATTTAACGGTCGTCGGTGACGTGCATACCCATCCTGGCGTTGCATTTCAGAGCGAATCCGACCGCACGAACCCGATGGTCGCACGCGACGGCCATGTCGCGATCATTGTCCCGGACTTTGCCGTGGCACCGGTCGATCCCCGACAGCTCGGCGTGTTTGAATATCGCGGCGATCACCAGTGGTTTGATCGCTCGCCCCAAGTTGCATCGGGTTTTTTCTATACCGGCATGTGGAGTTGACCATGACCGAACCCATTGATCACACCAATCTCCACCGCACCGCTAAATATTTTATGGATAGCGGGCGCGCCGCGAGTCCGCGTGAAGCGCTAGGCATTCTCAAAGGTTTTGGCCTTACCGTCCGCGTTGAGGCGGCGGTGGCCAGCCGTGCTGAACATCAGATCGCTCTGTTGACGCTGGTGAACTTAGCGCGCCGAACGATGCTAGCAGGCGTCGAGATAGTCGATGTGCCCGACGTTCCCCTTCGTCTACGGCTTACGAAAGCGACCACGCTGCGCGCGGCAGTGAAAGAGCTTGGCGGTCGGCTGGTCGCGCAATCGCGGCCAGATTGGCCGGTCGCTATCATTGGTGACGTAAAGCCCGATACGAACGCATCTCGGTCATGGCGAATGACATGGGAAGGGTGGCGTGGTGGGGTGATCCCCAGCCTTCAGGATCGCCACCTCGCCGACGATTCAATCATGCCACTCGCGCCGGCGATGGCCGCCGCGACATGCGTCGCCGAGGCTTTCGCTTTTCATGCTGGCGATCATCCGATGGCAGGAAGGCGCGCCGCTGGAATATCGCTGTGGCAGCCGGGTCGAGATTGGCTTGAGGCTGACGACAGCGAGCCGGGTCTATGCTTCCTGCCGACAAGGCTTTGGCTGATTGGGCTCGGCAATCTCGGCCAAGCCTATGCGTGGTTACTCGCCTGCCTTCCCTATGCGAGGCCGGCTGACTTGGAGTTGATGCTTCAGGATTTCGACAAAATGGCGAAATCCAATGATAGCACCTCGCTTCTGGCATCACGCAAAGCAACGGGCAGCAAGAAGACCCGTTGGGTCGCCGCCTGGCTGGAGCGGCGAGGCTTCATCACCGCGATAGAGGAGCGGCTTTTTGACGAGCGGACCCGCCGGATGCCGGACGAGCCAGGTGTCGCACTGTGCGGTGTCGATAATGCCCTTGCCCGCGCGTCACTGGAAAAGGCCGGATTTGATCTGGTGATTGAATCTGGACTTGGGGCCGGAACACAAGCCTTCCGCAGTTTCTCCCTCCACAGCTTCCCGGGTGCGAGACGGGCCGATCACCTCTGGGCAAAAGCAACGGCAGATGCGTCGCCGGATGTCTCGACCATGCCCGCGTATGATGCGCTTCGCCAAGATGGAGCAGACCAGTGCGGTGTCATTCAGATGGCGTCCAGGACAATCGGTGTCCCGTTCGTCGGCTTGATCGCCGGTGGTCTGGTAATTGGTGAGGTACTGCGCCGCCTCCACGGGGCGGCTGGATTGGATCTCGTATCTGGCTCGGCGCTGTGCTTGGACGATGTTGAGACGGCCATCGGAGCAAAGCAGCCCTATTTTTACGGACACATTGCCATTTAGAGATTAGGTTAAGTCGCTATGGCGAGGAGCGAAATATGATCGAAGTACATCCAAGTTTGTTTGTCGGTGCGCAATCTGATGAGGAGCAAGTGCGCGGCCAACCGGGCTGGTTTTTCGTCCATGCTTGCAAGGAGCCATACCATCGGGAGGCGTTGGGTTATACGGGGCGAGCAGCATCGAAGGATCACCCCGAATACCTGATTGCGCGGCGAGACGGGCGGTTGATCCTGAACTTAGTTGACGTCGATAACGTGAACTACATCGCAGCCGAGATCGTCGATGCGGCTTTGGATGCCATTCTCGATAACATCGGCGCTAGGGTTCAGACTCATTCACAGCCAGAAGGCGATGGCAGTTGCGAGCGCTACGC
>CAXTMT010000117.1:0-8151 GCA_964245355.1 uncultured Sphingomonadaceae bacterium | reverse complement strand
TCAGCGCCTCCCACAATTCGTCCATCGTGCCGGTGCCGCCGGGCAGGGTGACGAAACCGTCCGACAGATCGGTGAAGGCCTGCTTGCGCTGGTGCATCGTCTCGACCACGTGGATTTCGCTCAGGCCCCGATGCGCGACTTCGAGATCGACGAGCGCCTGCGGGATGATCCCGATCACCTCGCCCCCGGCATCGAGCGCACTATCGGCGACCGCGCCCATCAGCCCGAGCTTGCCGCCGCCATAGACGATTCCGATCCCCCGCTCGGCAAGGGTGCGGCCGACGTGGCGGGCGGAGTCGATATAGCGGGAGTCGGCCGGGCTGGCCGAGCCGCAGTAGATGGCGAGGCGGTTCATTACAGCTCCTCTCCGAGCTTGCTCGGGGAGGGGGACCGCTCGCGTAGCGAGTGGTGGAGGGGCAAAACCCCACGCCGTCTGGCAGGCCCCTCCACCATGCTGCGCATGGTCCCCCTCCCCAAGACAAGCTTGGAGAGGATCTTTTGTCCGTCCCTCACAAACCCTCCAGCATCAGCTTGGCCGTTGCCTTGGCGCTTCCGACCACGCCGGGGATACCCGCCCCCGGATGCGTTCCCGCGCCGACGAAATAGAGGTTCGGGATCACGTCGTCGCGATTGTGGGTGCGGAACCAGGCGGATTGGGTAAGCACCGGCTCCAGGCTGAAGGCCGAACCCAGATGCGCGTTCAGGTCGCGCGAGAAATCGACCGGCGTATAGTGGAAGCGCGTCACCAGCCGTTCGCGCAGGCCGGGGATCAGCCGCCGCTCGATCTCGTCGAGGATGCGGTCGGCATAGCTTTCCTGGATCGCCTCCCAGTCGAGCGGCGCCTTGCCGAGGTGGGGGACGGGCGCCAGCGCGTAGAAGGTCGAGCAGCCTTCGGGCGCTATCGCCGGATCGGTGACGCTCGGGTGGTGGAGGTACAGCGAGAAATCGGCAGGGAGGATGCCCTTGGTGTAGATGTCCTTCAGCAATGCGCCGTAGCGCGGGCCGAACAGGATCATGTGGTGCGGGATGCCCGGCCACACGCCCTTGATGCCGAAATGGACGACGAACAGCGACGGCGACCAGCGCTTACGCGCCAGCGCTTGCCCCACCTTGCGCCCGCGCGCCGAACGCCCAAGCAGATCGCGATAGCTGTGCATGATATCGGCGTTGGACGCGACGAGATCGGTATCCTGCCGCCAGCCGCTGCGGGTGCGCACACCGGTCGCCTTGTCGCCCAGCGTCTCGATCTCGGCGACCGGATCGCCGAGGCGCAGCGTCCCGCCCAGCCGTTCGAACAGCGCGACCATGCCCGCGATCAGCTTGCTGGTGCCGCCCTTGGCGAACCAGACGCCGCCCGCCTTTTCCAGCTTGTGGATCAGCGCGTAGATCGAACTGGTCGACATCGGATTGCCGCCGACGAGCAGGGTGTGGAACGACAGTGCCTGCCGCAGCCGCTCGTCCTTCACATAGCTCGACACGACCGAATAGACCGATCGCCACGCCTGATATTTCGCCAGCGCCGGCGCTGCGCGGATCATGCTGGCGAAGTCGAGGAACGCCACCGCGCCCAGCTTTTCATACCCCTCGTGATAAACGCCCGCCGCATAGTCGAGAAAGCGATCGTAGCCGGCCACGTCGGCCGGGCGCAGCTTCTCGATCTCCTTGCGCAGCGCGGGTTCGTCGTTCGAATAATCGAAGTTGGTGCCGTCGACCCAGTTCAGCCGATAGAAGGGCGAGACCGGGACGAGCTCGACATCGTCCGCCAGCCGCTGGCCGGAAAGCGCCCACAATTCCTGGAGACACGCCGGATCGGTGATCACCGTCGGCCCGGCATCGAAGGTGAAGCCGTCGCGCTCCCAGACGTAGGCCCGGCCGCCGGCCTTGTCGCGCGCCTCGACGATCGTCGTCGCCACGCCCGCCGATTGAAGCCGGATCGCCAGCGCCAGGCCGCCGAAGCCCGCGCCGATCACCACTGCCGTTCTGCTCAAAGTCTTCCCCCGATCACCGCCAGCGCCTTGCCGATCGGCACGGGCGGCTTCCCGCACAGGATGCGCGCCTTGTCCGTGCGCGTCGATTGCGCCGCATAGAAACGCCCGATCAGATCGGGCTTCAGCCGGTAGAAACGCTCCAGCATCTTGTAACGCTCCGCCGGCGCCGCCGCGCGGAACAGCATGCGGGCGAGCAGGCGGTAATAGCCGCGCTGGTTCCACGCTTTCTGCGCCGACGCCTTCAGCGCATCGTGGACGGCATTGCTCTCCAGCGCCGGCAGCGCGGCGATCTGCGCGGCGGAGCGCACCGCATCGGGCAGCGAATAGCCGGTGAGCGGATGGAAGAGCCCGGCGGCCATGCCGATCTTGCCGATCCCCTGCGCACCCGTCCGCCACAGCAGCTCGAAATTGCCGTCACAAGCGATCGGCAGCGCCGCCGCTTCCTGCCGCTCGACCGCCGCGACCTGCCAGCCGCGCCGCGCGGCATAATCGGCGATCCGCGCCTGCAGCGTCGCCACGTCGAGCGCCGGGGAAAGGTCGTAATAGGTATCCTCGACGAACACCCGACGGTCATCGAACGGCAGCACATAGACGAAGCGATAGCCCTCGCTCTGGTCGACCGTCGCATCCATGATCATCGGCCGATCGAGGCCGTGCGGCCGCTCCAGCCGCAGCAATTGGCCGACGAATTTCTGCCAGCCGAGATCGAGCGCGCTTATATCGCGCAGCCCCCGCGCCTCGATCACCGCCTCGGCTTCGATCGTCCGCCCATCGACGAGGAAAGCAGTGCCCCGGTCGAGCGCGCGGACGGGCGCTCCGGTGATGATATCCTCGGCCGGCAGCGTGGCGCGGACGACCGCATCGAGCCGCTCGGACTCGATCGAATGATAAGGCGTCGCCAGCGCGCGATGGTGGTGGGGGAAAGCGACCTCGCTGCCGCTCCAGCGATGGCCGACGAGCGGCCCGACGAGCGTCCTGTCGGCAGGCGCGATATCGCTTTCGAAGAACGACCAGATGTGGTTGCCGCCCAGCCGCTCGCCGCCTTCGACGATCGTCACCCGCGTTCCCGGCCGCCGCGCGCGCACCGCCAGAGCGGGGAGGCAGCCGGCCAGTCCGCCGCCGACGATCAGCAGGTCGGTCCGGGTCACGACGCGACGCCCGCCCTCATATCGACACGCTCCGGCAACGCTTCGTCCTGTCCATGCGTTCGCCCTAGCGGCGGAACTTGTCGCGGCAAACCGCATAGCTTGCCTTTGGCGGCATGTTTTGCAACTGCGTGACATTCGAATGAAGAAACGGGGTAACGACGCGATGACATCACCCTCCGAGCGGGCCTTGCCGCGTGCCGATCTCGGCCGCCGCAAAACGCCGGGGCCGCTGACGATGTTCTTCAAGGAGTTCCTGCGCCACCCGGTGATGGTGGGATCGGTGATCCCGTCGTCGAAGAAGCTGATCCGCAACATGCTGTCGCGCTGCGATTGGCCCAACACCAAGCTGTTCGTGGAATATGGCCCCGGCGTCGGCACCTTCTGCCAGGAAATCCTCGATCGCCTGCCGGACGACGCGACCTACATCGTGATCGACACCAACCGCGAATTCATCCTCTATCTGCGCGAGCGCTTCCACGACAGCCGCTTCGTCGCCGTCCACGGCTCGGCGGCCGACGTCCGCCAGATCATTGCGGACCACGGCCATGAGCATGCCGATTACGTCCTCTCCGGCCTGCCTTTCTCGACGCTGCCCACTGGCATCGGCCCCAGGATCGCCACCGAAACCCACGCCGCGATCCGCACCGGCGGCGCGTTCTTGGTCTATCAGTTCAGCCCCAAGTGCCGCGACTTCATGGCGCTGGCGTTCACGAACATCGATCATGCCTTCGAGCCGGTGAACATTCCCCCGGCGCAGCTTTATTGGGGCTGGAAGGAATAAGCCTCTGACAAGAGAACTCCGTTCGTGCTGAGCGTAGTCGAAGCACGTGCCAAGCAGGATGTCGCCTGAGGCACGTCCTTCGACTACGCTCAGGACGAACGGAGAATGGTTGGGCGGCGACGGATTTTACTCCGCCGCCACCATCTCCGCCTCCGCCACATCGTCCAGCGGCTGCTCCAGCCGCCCGACCATCTCGCGCGGCACCACCTGCCAGAATTTGCCGCGCCAACGATCCCAATCGTCGAGGATCGCGTTCGACCATTTGCTGTCGGTGGCGACGGCATGTTCGGCGACCAGCGCCTTGAGCTTGGCTTCCCAATAGGCCGAGCCGAGCCGGCGCCAGAATATGCTCTCCGGATTGGCCTGCCGCTCGAACTGCCCAGAACCGTCGGCGTCGAGAACGAACGCCATCCCGCCGGTCATGCCCGCGCCGAAATTCTCGCCGACGCCGCCCAGGATCACCGCAACCCCGTTGGTCATATATTCGCAGCCGTTGGCGCCGCAGCCCTCGACCACCACGGTCGCGCCCGAATTGCGCACCGCGAAACGCTCGCCCGCCTTGCCCGCCGCGAACAATTTGCCCGCCGTCGCGCCGTAGAGCACGGTGTTGCCGATGATCGTGTTGGCCTTGCTGTCGAGCGGGCTCGAGACGATCGGCCGGACGATGATCTTGCCGCCCGACAGCCCCTTGCCGACATAATCATTGGCCTCGCCCATCACCTCCAGCGTCAGCCCCTTCACCGCGAAGGCGCCGAGCGACTGGCCGGCCGAGCCGCGCAGGCGGACGTGGACGTGATTGTCGGCCAGCGTGTCCATCCCATATTTCGCGGTGATCTCGGCCGAGAGGCGCGTACCGACCGCGCGGTGGGTGTTGCGCACCGTATAGGTGAGCTGCATCTTCTCGCGCCGGGCGAACACCGCCGCCGCATCCTTGATCATCTGCGCATCGAGGCTGTCGGGCACTTCGTTGCGGAAGGTGTCGAGCTGGAAGCGGCGATGGTGATCGGGTGCGTCGACCTTGGCGAGGATCGGGTTGAGATCGAGATCGTCGAGATGCTCGGCGCCGCGGCTGACCTGGCGGAGCAATTCGGTGCGGCCGACGATCGCATCGAGGCTCTTGTAGCCGAGCCGCGCGAGGATCTCGCGCACCTCCTCGGCGATGAAGGTCATCAGGTTGATCACCTTCTCGGGGGTGCCGACGAACTTCCGGCGCAGCGCATCGTCCTGCGTGCAGATGCCGACCGGGCAGGTGTTCGAATGGCATTGGCGCACCATGATGCAGCCCATCGCGACGAGGCTCAGCGTACCGATGCCATATTCCTCGGCCCCCAGGATGGCGGCGATGACGATATCGCGCCCGGTCTTCAGGCCGCCGTCGGTGCGCAGCTTCACGCGGTGGCGCAGACCGTTGAGGGTCAGCACCTGGTTGACCTCGGACAGGCCCATCTCCCACGGTGTGCCCGCATATTTGATCGAGGTCTGGGGCGAGGCGCCGGTGCCGCCGACATGGCCGGCGACGAGGATCGCGTCGGCATGCGCCTTGGCGACGCCCGCCGCGACGGTGCCGATCCCCGCCGAGCTGACGAGCTTCACGCAGACCCGCGCGCGCGGATTGATCTGCTTGAGATCGTAGATGAGCTGGGCGAGATCCTCGATCGAATAGATATCGTGGTGCGGCGGCGGCGAGATCAGCGTGACGCCCGGCGTCGAGTGGCGCAGCTTGGCGATCATCTCGGTCACCTTGAAGCCGGGCAATTGCCCGCCCTCGCCGGGCTTCGCCCCTTGCGCGACCTTGATCTCCAGTTCCTCGGCCGAGCCCAGATATTCGGCGGTGACGCCGAAGCGGCCGCTCGCGATCTGCTTGATCACCGAATTGGCGTTGTCGCCATTCTCGTAAGGCGTGAAGCGGCTCTTGTCCTCGCCGCCCTCGCCCGACACCGCCTTGGCGCCGATCCGGTTCATCGCGATCGCCAGCGTCTCGTGCGCCTCGGGCGACAGCGCGCCGAGCGACATGCCGGGCGTCACGAAGCGCTTGCGGATCTCGGTGATCGCCTCGACCTCGTCGATCGGGATGGCTTCCCGCGCCCAGTTGAACTCGAGCAGGTCGCGCAGATAGACCGGCGGCAGATCGCGCACCCCGCGCGAGAATTGCAGATACTGGCTGTAGCTGTCGGTCGCGACCGAGCTTTGCAGCAGGTGCATCAGCTGCGCCGAATAGGCATGGGCCTCGCCGCCCGCGCGCTGGCGATAGAAGCCGCCGATCGGCAGCACCGCCGGCCCCGCCTCGAATGCCGCCTCGTGGCGCAGCCTCGCCGAAAGCTGGAGCGAGGCATAGCCCTCGCCCGAAATCTTCGCGGGCATGCCGGGAAAGAGATCGTTGACCAGCGCCCGGCTCAACCCCACCGCCTCGAAATTATAGCCGCCGCGATAGGAGGAGATCACCGCGATCCCCATCTTCGACAGGATCTTCAGCAGGCCGTCGTCGATCGTCTTGCGCCAGCGCTTGAAGCAGGTGGCGAGCGTGAGATCGCCGAACAGGCCGCGCGCATGGCGATCGGCGATCGCGGCCTCCGCCAGATACGCATTCACCGTCGTCGCGCCGACGCCGACCAGCACCGCATAATAATGGGTGTCGAGGCATTCGGCCGAGCGCACGTTGATGCTGGCGTAGGAGCGCAGCCCCTTGCGGACGAGATGGGTGTGGACCCCCGCCGCCGCCAGCACCATCGCCATCGCAATGCGATCCGCGCCGACGAACTCGTCGGTCAGAAACAACTCGCTCTTGCCCTCGCGCACCGCCTGCTCGGCCTCGCGCCGCACCCGGGCGATCGCCTGGCGCAGCGCATCGGGGCTGTCGCTCAGCGGATAGGTGCAGTCGATCACCGCGTGGCAATGGGCGAAATGCCTTTGCAGCGTGTGCCAGTCGCCGCTTGTCAGCACCGGCGAATCGAGCACCAGCACACCCGATTGCTGGGCATCGGTGTCGAGGATGTTGGCGAGGTTTCCGAAGCGCGTCTTCAGGCTCATCACGCGGGTTTCGCGCAAGCTGTCGATCGGCGGATTGGTGACCTGGCTGAAATTCTGGCGGAAGAAGTGGCTGATCAGCCGGGGCTTGTCCGAGATCACCGCGAGCGGGGTATCGTCGCCCATCGATCCGATCGCTTCCTTGCCGGTCTCGACCATCGGCGCGAGGATCAGCTCCATATCCTCCATCGTCTGCCCGGCGGAGATCTGGCGGCGGATCAGCTCGGCGCGGCTCCACGCCGGCGCGGCTTCGTCGCTACGCGGCAGATCGGCCATGTGGCGGAAGCCCGCAACCCAATCGCCGTACGGTGCCTCGGCTGCGATGCGCGCTTTGATGGCGCCATCTTCGTAGAATTTACCCTCGAGCAGATCGACGGCGATCATCTGGCCGGGGCCGATCGCCCCCTTCGCCACCGCCGCGCTCTCCGGCACGACGACCATCCCGGCTTCGGATCCCACGATCAGCAGATTGTCGGCGGTGCGCAGCGTCCGCAGCGGGCGCAGCGCATTGCGGTCGACGCCGGCGACCACCCAGCGGCCATCGGTCATCGCCAGTGCGGCGGGGCCGTCCCACGGCTCCATCACGCTGGCGAAATAGCTGTACATGTCCTGCACCGGCTGCGGCAGGTTCGAATCCCCCCACGCCTCGGGCACCAGCATCAGTTTGGCGGTCGGCGCGTCACGGCCCGAGCGGCAGATCGTCTCGAACACGGCGTCCAGCGCGGCGGTGTCGGACGCTCCGGCCGGGATCACCGGCTTGATGTCCTCGGAGTGCGCGCCGAAGGCCAGCGAGGCCATCTTGATCTCGTGGCTCTTCATCCAATTCTTGTTGCCGCGGATCGTGTTGATCTCGCCATTGTGGGCGAGGCAGCGAAACGGCTGCGCCAGCCACCATTGCGGGAAGGTGTTGGTCGAATAGCGCTGGTGGAAGATGGCGACGCGGCTGACGAAGCGATCGTCCTGCAGATCGGGGAAGAACACCGAGAGTTCCTCGGCGAGGAACAGCCCCTTGTAGATCAGCGACTTGCACGAGAGCGAGCAGATGTAGCAGCCCTGCACCTGCGCCTCGATCAGCTTCTTCTCGATCCGGCGGCGGACGAGGTAGAGCTTCTTCTCGAACTCGGCCTGGGTCTCCTCGTCGGGCAGCGGCCCGGCGATCATGATCTGCTCGATCTCGGGGCGCGTCATCATCGCCTTGTCGCCGATCACC
>CAXTMT010000116.1:0-8181 GCA_964245355.1 uncultured Sphingomonadaceae bacterium | reverse complement strand
CTACGTCCAGGAGAAATACGGCCGCGATCATGTCGCGCAGATCATCACCTTCGGGCGGCTGAAGGCGCGCGCGGTGCTCAAGGATACCGGCCGCGTCCTCCAGATGAGCTACGGCCAGGTCGATCGGCTCGCCAAGCTCGTGCCCAATCACCCGACCGATCCGTGGACACTGGCGCGTACGCTCGAAAAGGGCGGGGTAGCCGAATTCCGCCACGAATATGAGACCGACAAGCAGGTGAAGCGGCTCGTCGATCTGGCGATGAAGCTGGAGGGTCTGCCGCGCCACAGCTCGACCCATGCGGCGGGCGTGGTGATCGGCGATCGGCCGCTCGATCAGCTCGTGCCGCTCTACCGCGATCCGCGCCAGGACATGCCGGTGACGCAGTTCGACATGAAATATGTCGAGGCGGCCGGCCTGGTGAAGTTCGATTTCCTCGGGCTGAAGACGTTGTCGGTCCTCCAGAAGGCGGTGGCGATGCTGGCCGACAAGGGCATCATCGTCGATCTCTCGATCATCCCGTGGGACGATGAGGCTACCTACAAACTGCTCCAGCGCGGCGATACGGTCGGCGTGTTCCAGGTGGAATCGGAAGGGATGCGGCGGACGCTCTCGGCGGTGAAGCCCACGGTGTTCGAGGATATCATCGCGCTCGGCGCGCTCTACCGGCCGGGGCCGATGGACAATATCCCGATGTTCGGGCGCCGCAAGAATGGTGAGGAGGCGATCCTCTACCCGCACCCGCTGCTGGAGGGCATCCTCGCCGAGACCTACGGTATCTTCGTCTATCAGGAACAGGTGATGCAGGCGGCTCAGGTGCTCGCCGGCTATTCGCTCGGCAGCGCCGATCTGCTGCGGCGGGCTATGGGCAAGAAAATCCAGGCGGAGATGGACGCCCAGCGCGCGACCTTCGTGAAGGGCTGTGCCGAGCATAACCGGATCGGCGATGCCAAGGCCAACGAGCTGTTCGACCTGATCGACAAGTTCGCGGGTTATGGCTTCAACAAGAGCCACGCGGCGGCTTACGCGCTGCTGACCTATCAGACGGCGTGGCTGAAGGCGCACCACAAGCCCGAATTCTTCGCCGCCTCGATGTGTTACGACATGACGCTGACCGACAAATTGGCGGTGTGGGTGGACGATGCGCGGCGCTCGGGCGTCGAACTGCTGCCGCCGTGCGTGAATGCGGCGCAGGCGGAATTCTCGGTCGAGCGCTTAAGTCCTTCCCCTGAAGGGGAGGGGGAATATGCCGTCCGTTACGCTTTGGGCGCGCTCAAGGGTGTGGGCGAAAAAGCGATGGAAGGGTTGGTCGCCGAGCGGGTGAAAGCCGGGCCGTTCGCGAGTCTCGACGATTTCGCCGAGCGGGTGAATCCGCAATTGCTCAACCGCCGCCAAGTCGAGGCGCTGGCCGGATCGGGCGGCTTCGATGCGCTGGCGCCCGACCGGGCCGGGGTGTTCGCCGCTGCCGAGACGATCCTGACCGAGGCGGCGAAGGCGCACGAGCAGCGCGAGACCGGGCAGGGCGGGTTGTTCGGCGGGCCGGCGCAGGCCGCGCATTCGAACATCCGCCTCCCGCGCGACGCCCGCTGGTCGGTGGCGGAGCGGATGGGGGCGGAGAAGGAGGCGTTCGGTTTCTATTTCTCCGCGCACCCCACCGATCGCTATCGCCACATCGCCCAGTCCGAGAATGCGCGGACCTTCGCGCAGGTCTCGGCGATGAGCGTCTCGTCGGAGCCCGAGCGCGACGAACGCGGCCGCCCCACGGCGCGCCCGACGGCGCGGATCGCGGCGCTGATCGAGGAGGTGCGCACCCGCACCTCGGCGCGCGGCAATCGCTACGTGCTGGCCACCTGTTCGGACACGAGCGGCCAGTTCGTCATCAGCGCTTTCGACGACGAAGCGGCGGCGGGGCTGGAAAAAGCGGCCAAGGCGGGCGATTGCCTGCTGCTGACCGTCGAGCTCGATCGCCGGCCGGGCGAGGAAACCCCCCGCCTGACGGTTCGCTCGACGCGCCCGCTCGACGGGATGGTGGCGAACACGCGGCTGATCATGGAGATCGAGATCGCCGATGCAGGCGCACCGGCTTTGCTCGCGCCGTTGCTTGCGGGGGCTGCGGGCGGGCGTGGCGAGGTGCGGCTGCTGATCGAAAGCGGTGGCGATCAGGTTTGTCTGCGCGTTGGCCGCAACATCAGCGTGGATGCAGAATTGGCGGCGAATATCGAGCGCGTGCCGGGGGTTGCGGCCGTGCGATTGGCGCCGATCGAGACTCCGCGACTGGCGCTGGTCGGCTAGTTTATCTTAACCGTCATCCCGGCCTGCGCCGGGATGACGGTGGAGAGGGTAGGTAAGCCGCCTCTTAGGACAATCCCAATTCAGCGGTAGAAGACCTGCCCGCCGATCGACGCGACGCGCGGGCGGCTGCGGAAGAAGCCGGTGCCTGCGTGATAGGAGGCATGGAAAAACAGCGCGCCCGGCGTCGGATCCTCCGCCGTTCCGGACAGCGTATCGCGTGAGACGGCGACGGCGGTCTGCCAATCGGCGTCCTGGCGCGGGTGGTAGGCGGCGGTGTTGAAGAATTGGCCGCGCTGGTTGGCGACTTCGCAGATCGACTTGCCGAAGCGGCCACCGGCCTTCACGCGGTTGACCAGGGTGCGCGCGACGGCGACCATGCCGCGGCGCGGCTGACCGCGCGATTCGTGGTGGACGACCTTGGCCATGCAATCGAGCGAGGCATCGTCGATCGCAGCCTCGGTCACGACCGGCGTTGCGGCCTGGGCGGTGAGGGGTGCGGTCTGCGCCGAATTCGGGGAGTAGGCCGCAAGATCATAGTCGAGCACGGGGGCGGCGGTGAGCTCGCCGGCGGCGTTGACGCTTGCGGGAAGGGCTGCGGCGGTCAGGCAGATGCCGACCGCGACAAACAGTTTATTGCGCCGATTGGCGATCATCAGTCACTCGATAAGATGCGCCAAATCGCTTCCCGTGCCGGAACAATGGCTACGCTTGCGGATTTCACGTCCTAGGCAGCGGGCGAAAAAACGCCTGCCCGAAGCCCCCTCTGGTTGTTGCACCGCGCCATCGGGAAGAGGCGCTGGATCGTCAATTCATCCACGATGAGCCGTTGGCGCCGTGGGGCGAGATGATCGATTTCCGGGGAACTGTGTCGTTTTGCCGACGCATATCGGTCGCTTTTCCGCAACGCTCCCGGCTAGATTGACGCTTGAGGGAGCGGGCGATTCGTGGGCGAGCCGGGCGGTAACGAAGCGATCGATCTGGACGCTCTGCGCGAGGCGACGGCCCAGCGCGCCGCCGAGGCGTTGCGGCGCGATCGGCTGCTGGCGGCGATCGCGCTCTTCACCGGACTGGGCCTGTGTTTCGCGTTGCCGTTCGCTTTGCGGGCGGGGGCGGCCTTCTTCCTGCCCGTCACCGCAGCGCTGGTGATCGCCATCGCCTTGGTGCCGATGCTGGAGTGGCTGGAGCGGCGCGGCGTGCCCTCTTCTCTGGCCGCCTTCCTGTGCATCGCCGCCTTCCTCGCCATCGCCAATGCTGCGATCTTCGCGATCGTCGTGCCGGCGGCGGGCTGGTTCGCGGTGCTGCCCGAGCGGGTGGTGCGCATCCGCCATAATCTGCGACCCTTGCTCGATCTCTATACCAGCATGGATCGCTTCGTCAGCGATGCCTCGGCGGCGTTCATGCGCCACCAGGCGGGCACCCAGACGGTGACGGTGAACACGCCCAATTCGTTGCTCGATATCGTCGCCAGCTCGGCGCCGGTGGCGATCGTCGAGGCGTTCTTCGCGATTCTCGTGGTCTATTTCTTCCTCTCGGGCTGGACCCGGATGCGGCGGCGGACGATCACCGCGCGCGGCAGCTTTTCCAGCGCGATGACGACGGCGCGGGTGATCCAGCAGATGGTGGACGCCACATCGGCCTATCTGGCGACGATCACGGTGATCAACATCACGCTCGGCATGCTGGTGGCGTTCGGCCTCTGGATCATCGGCCTGCCGACGCCGCTCATGTGGGGCGGGATCGTCGCCTTGTTCAATTACATGCCCTATCTCGGCCCGATCATGGCGGCGCTGCTGCTGGCACTGGGCGCGCTGATGAGCTTTCGCGACGCCTGGTATGCCGCCTTCCCGCCGCTGATCTTCATCATCTGCCACTTGATCGAATCGAACGTGGTGACGCCGCAACTCGTCGCGCGCAAGTTGACGATCAATCCGCTGCTGATCCTCGTCGCGCTGAGCTTCTGGGGCTGGGTGTGGGGCGCGGCGGGGGCGCTGCTCGCGGTGCCGCTGCTGATCATCGGCAGCACCGTGCTGGCGGCGGCGGGCAAGCCCGACATCGCCGGCTTCCTGTTCGAGGAGGGAACGCTCGCCAACCCGCAGCCCGAGACGCCCGACCCCTGATTCGTTGAGGCTCGGGAACGATCTCCCGCCTCCGGTTTTATGCCGTGGACGTCCCTTGGGAGAGAGCCATGCACACCGCCCACGAAAGCCTGCTGATCGCCCTGCTCATCTGGATCGTGATCGGCGCCTTCGTCGGCTGGCTGGCCGGGTTGCTGATCCAGGGTGGTGGCTTCGGCTTCGTGCTCGATGCGCTGATCGGCATCCTCGGTTCGGTGCTGGCGGGATATCTGTTTCCGCGGCTCGGCATTTCGCTCGGCACCGGCCTGCTCGGCTCGATCCTCGCCTCGGTGATCGGTGCGGTGATCGTCGCGGTGGTGGTGCGATTGCTCCGGCGTATTTGAGGCCGATCCAGCAGGCGGGATCTGAGCCGCACCGGCCCGCACCCCACCCGACCTCCCATATGATACTGCCGTTGGGAGGTCGGGTGGGGGTGCGGGCCGGTGCGGTCATCCGCGTGAGCGGATCAACCATTGAATCCGTTGACAGCCCCCGGACCCTCCCTTAGGTGGCCGGCTCCGTATCGGGGTTCGCAGTCTGCGAAGGCCCTGCGGTCACCTTACGCGGGTGTAGCTCAGTTGGTTAGAGCGCCGGCCTGTCACGCCGGAGGTCGCGGGTTCGAGCCCCGTCACTCGCGCCATTTGCCACGCGAACGATCCTGCACGGTATCGAGCCGATCGCGTTGCGATTGCTGATTGATGTCGCGCAGCCAATCGTTCCAGGGGGTAGGGCCGGCGGCCAATCGTGCCGCCTTGTCGCGCTTCTGCTTGCGATGACGGCGAAGGCGGGCGATCTGGCGGAGCGATAGGGTCACCGCGATCCACACGAGCCCGGCGCCCGCCGCCAGATAGGGCAGGGCGGCAAGTAGATCCCACTGGTCGTGCAGGCGCATAAGCGTCCCCTCCCTCAGCGATGATGCCATGCCCGCGCGATCAGCGCCAGCGGCCAATCTCCATCCAACGCAGCAACGGCTTCAAGGGTGCGATCCAGATTACGCCGAGGAAACAATAGACCGGCGCCTGGGCCAGCGCCGGCAGCCGCCCGATCGGATGCGCCAGGCTGACGACGCCCAGGCACCAGACGAAGATCAGCAGCAGGATCAGCAGCATGCCCACGGGTTTGCGCCAGCTCGGAGTCATGCGATTGCTATCCATTCCTGTTCGGTGACGACGGCGTTGAGCGCGACGTCCCACGGATCATGCGGGGCGGCGGCGATTTCCTGGACGTGCCAGCCGAAGCCGATGCGCCGCGCACCAGGGAGGCGGGCGAAGGCGCGGTCGTAGTGGCTGGCGCCCTGGCCGATTCGGCCGCCCCTGCGATCGAAGCCCAAGAGCGGCGTGACGATATAGTCGGGGGCGCGCTCTTCGGCGGAGGGCAGGGGCTGGCGCAGCCTGAAAGGACCGCGTTCCAGCGGATCGCCCGGCGTCCAGGCGCGGAAATACATTTGCGTTCGATCGGCGAGGTGGGGGAGGGCGAGCGGCTGGCCGCGCGCGTGAAGGCGTTCGATCAGCGGCATCGGATCGAGTTCGTCGCCGATCGCCAGATAAAGTCCGACGACCGCGCCGATCGGGAGATGCGGGAGGAGCAGATCGGCCGCCGCCCCGGCCGCGACCGGCGCACCTTCCTCGCCGAGCGAAGCCACCAGCGCCGCGCGTCGCGCACGCAACATCGTCCGTAGCGCCGGTTTGTCCGGATGTCCGGGCAGCGCGCCCGGCCCTTCAGGGGAAAGATGTGGTGGAACCGCCATGGCCGTTTTCCGGAAAATCCTCTGACGCCGTAAACGTCAGGTGGGGGCCATGTAGCACGGACCGGAGCCCGACCAGGGACAGCCCCCTAGGATGATGAATCGCCTCAGGGATGTTCGCAGCGCTCGTACCGGGCAGTCCCACCATCTCCGATCTAGGAGCGCGCAGGCACATTCTCAAGGGCGGCGGCGAGCGATTCGAGGCGTTCGGCGATCTTATCGATCTGCGGCGCCAGCGCGGGATCCTCTTTGGCAGGGGCCGGCGCGACGTCGCCCTTCAAATCGTCGGCCAGCAGCAGCGCGGCGAGCAGCAATTGCCGCACCTCGTTGGTGCCGCCGAGCGCCGTCGCCACCTCGCGCGCCTTGGCATCGACGACCGCGCCCAACGCTTCGAAATGCGCCTCCTCGCCTATGCGGCAAGCGATGTCATAGGTACGTCCGCCGATCGAAAGCCTGACTTGCGCCATCAGGCGGTCTCGCTCTGGGCGGCGGCGTCGGCGATCACCTTATCCAGTTCGGCGATCGTGTCCTGCACCTTGGCGCGCAGCGTGGCGTGGCGCGAGTCGAGCGTGGCGAAAGCGGCGTCGCGCGATTTCGCGCCGGCCGCCACGGCGCGCTCGACGCGGCCGATCGCGCGCTCCAGCCGCTCGAAGGCGGTGCGGGTCGAAGAGTCCGTCATGAACCCGCGATATCAGCGCAAGCGCCACCGACAAGCAAGCCCCGTGACACCCGCGCCGAAGCGCCCGCGGTTGACGGTAGGGCGCACTGCCGCCAAAGAGCCCCGACCCTCGTGTGCGCATCTGGTGTGCACACGCGAACCTCAACGCTCACGCGCCGCTCTCCGCCGGCTTGGCCGGTCTCTCGGGTAGAGCGCGCATCGCCCGCTCGGGCCAAGAAGGAGACGATCATTGGCGAAGGTTGCCATCAACGGTTTCGGGCGCATCGGCCGCCTCGTCGCACGCGCCATCCTCTCCAACCCGGATTGCGGGCTGGAACTGGTCGCGATCAACGATCTGGGCGACGCCAAGCATAACGCACTGCTCTTCAAGCGCGATTCGGTGCACGGCGCCTGGAAGGGCGATGTCTCGACCGAGGGCCAGGCGCTGATCGTCGACGGCCACCGCATCAAGGTGACGGCCGAGCGCGACCCCGCGAACCTGCCGCACAGGGATCTCGGCGTCGATATCGCGCTGGAATGCACCGGCTTCTTCACCGATCGCGAAAGCGCCGGCAAGCACATCACCGCGGGCGCCAAGCGGGTGCTGATCTCGGCCCCGGCCAAAGGCCCCGATCTGACCGTCGTCTTCGGCGTCAACGACGACAGGCTGACCGCCGATCATGTGATCGTGTCGAACGCGAGCTGCACCACCAACTGCCTCGCGCCGATCGCCAAGGTGCTGAACGACAAGATCGGCATCGAGCGCGGCCTGATGACGACGATCCACAGCTACACCAACGATCAGAAGATCCTCGACCAGATCCACCCGGACATGCGCCGCGCCCGCGCCGGCGCGATGAACATGATTCCGACCACGACCGGCGCCGCCCGCGCGGTCGGTGAGGTGCTGCCCGAGCTGAACGGCAAGCTAGACGGCTCGTGGATCCGTGTGCCCCCCCCGACCGTCTGGGTCGTCGACCGGACCTTCAGGCCGAAGCGCGACACGCCCCGGGATGAGGTCAATGCGGTGCTGAAGGCCGCGACCGAGAGCGGCCCGCTCAAGGGCATCCTGCAATATATCGACGAGCCGCTCGTCTCGATCGACTTCAACGGCGACAAGCACAGCTCCTCGGTCGACAGCCTCGAGACCGCGGTGATCGAGGGCAGGCTCGTCCGTGTGCTGAGCTGGTACGACAATGAATGGGGCTTCTCGAACCGGATGGTCGACACCGCCGGCGCGATGGCGAAACTGCTGTAATTTCAGCCGTTCGTGTCGCGGCACCTTATCCAGGGTCGGGCACAAATTACCCCGTCCGTGCTGAGCGAAGTCGTAGGACGTGCCGCAATGGATATCTCCCGAGGCACGTCCTTCGAC
>CAXTMT010000115.1:0-8346 GCA_964245355.1 uncultured Sphingomonadaceae bacterium | reverse complement strand
GCCCCTGCAGTGGAGGATCTTTCGAATGTCGATACGCCCAGAGCAGGATGACATTTGGCGAACCACTCCCGCTTATCCCGCGTAGGGATCGAGTTTATCAAGAGCCCGTATCGAGTGATATCCTCCCGGACGTCCTTCGATACGCGTCCTCGATACGCCGCCTGCGACGGCTACCCGGTCGCTACTAGGCATGAGCCGGTAAGGTAAAGTCACCAGGCTCTAAATGAGGAGCCTTTAACGGTCAGGCGAATGGCCGCACGATGCTTGAAATATGCCGGCGTTTGATCGGAGATGGGTCAGAAGAGTTTTTTCCACCAAATTTGTCGCCTCGGACGATCGGCCCTACCCGTTACCCACTGATTGAGCTGTTCGAACTCATAATAGACGGTCGGCGACCCGATGCGCTCTCTCAACACGTAGATAAAAGGGGCGGCGTGGGTCCAGTACCGCTTCACGGTTCCGTGGGCGGCGCGATGGTAAAATTTGTAATCCATGATCCCGAATTGCACCGATACGGACACGAACTCGAAATCATTCAATACGAGGCGTATGGCTGCCACCTCTTCGGTAGGCTCTTTATCGGCTGCGGCATAGGGGGCCAATCCGCCTGGCGAAGTGGCCAGTCGAATGAATTTCGTGCGAGCATCGATCATGTCCTTATCGATGTTCGTCGTAGCCAGGTGATCCATCGTGGCGCGTCGTCTTGCCATGGCTCTTTGTGTAAGGACACCCCAGATCGCGATCGCGACCCCTGCCACTGGTAAGAGAACGGCCCCCACGGATATGGTTTGGGGAGCCGTAATGATGCTGAGCTGGATGCTCAAAACTTAGCTGAGGCCACCCCAGCCATCCATGCGCGCAACTTGTGCCATAATAGATTCTCCTCGCTCGCGGCCGACAACGAATTAGCGGCCTGTACCGTTTCCCGCCCGAAACTGACACGATGCGATACGCATATGGTGTCGCTCAACTCGGTTACAATGCATAACATGGGTTTCAGTCCCACTCAATACCACATGTTGGCCATATCATGGTTTACCATGGGTAAACGCTCCCACTATAGCAAGAGCCCGCTTTTGACACCTGTGGATAAGTCGGTCGGGATTAGGCTGTGTCGACATTTGGAAAAGGCGAACGATCGGCGCACCCACTGTTCCGTCATCCCGGCGCAGGGGCACCCACAAAGTATGACTTTGTGGGGTGCCCGAAGGCCGGGATGCATTCGGTGCTCCGATAGCAATGGAGTGCCGAATGGATGCCGATCTTCATCAGCATGACGGTTCGAAGTTGCGGCAGAGAAACCAAAACTGGTGCGGGCATCACCTTTGGCTAATCAACTCCCCCACCCTCGCCTTCGCCCGCTTCAAATCCTCCACGAACCGCGCGAACTCCCGATCCGCCTCGGCGCGATCCTGGATGCGCAGCAGGTAGGAGGGGTGGACGGTGACCATGCCGTCGGCGCCGTCTTCCAGCCGGTGCCACTGGCCGCGCGCGGCGGTGATCGTGACCACCTTGCCCAGCATCGATCGCGCGGCGGTGGCACCCAAGGCCACGGTGAGCTTGGGCTGGATCAGGTCGCGTTCCTGGTCGATCCACCAGCGGCACGCCTCGATCTCGCTGCCGCCCGGCTTGGAGTGGATGCGGCGCTTGCCGCGCGGCTCGAACTTGAAATGCTTGACCGCGTTGGTGACGTAGGCGGTGTCGCGATCGATCCCGGCTTTCTCCAGCGCCTGATCGAACACCTGCCCCGCCGGGCCGACGAACGGGCGGCCGGCGAGATCCTCCTGATCGCCCGGCTGCTCGCCGATGAACATCAGGGGCGCATCGACCCGGCCTTCGCCGAACACGGTCTGCGTCGCGGGCTTGTAGAGCGGGCAGCGGGTGCACTCCGAGGCCTCCTCGCGCAACGCCTCCCACGCCATCTGGACGTTGCCGCCGATATTCGCGCCGACACTGTCCCGGCTCGCCGCCACCATCACGCTCTCCCGCGCCTGCGCGCTCGCGATCAGGCCGGGGACCAACGCGGTTTCGGGCATATTCTTCCAATATTTGCGCGGCATCTCCTTCAGCATCGCGCCGATCTTGACGCGCGCCGGGTTGAAGATCGAAGCGTAATAGGTTTTCCACGTCTCCTCGAGCGGATCGCCGTCGGGGGCATCCGCCTTCGTGGCGGGCGGGCCTTCGCTCAGTTTCTCGCCGTCCCAGTCGATCGAAACCTCCGGCGTGAGGATCGTCCAGCGCATGCCGGCGAAGCGATCGACGAAGAAACGCGCGTTGCGGCGGACGATGTGATGCTCGGGCTCGAACCAGGCGACGAAGCGGGCGCCTTGTTCGTCGGTGATCTCGCGGAAGCGGAGGAAGGCGCGCATCTTGTGGATGTCGCGGCGCACCGCCTTGGCGCGCTGTTCGAGCCGGCGGAGCAGAGGATCGGCATGATCCTCGATCAGCCCGCTCTGCGCCTTCAGCCGCACGAGCATCGCATAGAGCAGGGCGAAACGCTCGGGATCGGAATGGAGGATCACGTCCTGCGCCAGCGCGAGGAAGGGGCGGGGGACCGAGAAAGCAACGGTCGAGGCGGGGAGAGGCTGCGTGGGTTCGGCGGTGGCGGCGAAGAGATCGCCACCCGTGGCCTCGCCGACGCGCCAGTGGATGTCGGCCGGGGGCACGTCCGCCATCGCCAGCGATCGTGCGGCGTCGCGCCAGCCTTCCCAATCGTCTTGCGCGGCGAGGGTGGCGGTGTGGGGCATTCGGGAAAGATAAGCGGGGGACGGCCTTTTCACCACCCCGTACGACCGTCATTCCGGCGAAGGCCGGACTCTATCGGCGCCCCGTTAGCGGCGGAGCGTGAAGCGGCGGGCCGTGCCGGCAAGCGGTTGAAACGTGGCGTTATGTCACGACTGCAGCGTCGCCGAAATCTCCCGCAATGTCTTGGTAACACCGCCCTTCCACACACAAACCATGGCAACGAAAGCTGTGGTGTTCCCCCCGTACGCGTCGCGGCCCGGCCGATCCTGGGCGCCTGCGTTGAGCGCCGATCTCGGGCTGATGCTGATCGCGGCGCTGATCACCCGCTGGTGGTGGTTCGGCGATCCCGTGGTGCAGGTGGACGAGCAATATTATCTCGTCGTCGGCGATCGGCTGCTGCACGGCTTCTGGCCGTTCGTCGACGTGTGGGATCGCAAACCCATCGGCCTGTTCCTGATTTACGCCGGCGCGCGGGCGCTGGGGGGTACGGGCATCCTGCAATATCAATGGGTGGCGACGGCCTTCGCGGCGGTCTCGGCGCTGCTGGTGCAGCGCATCGCGCGCTTGTTCGCCAGTGCGCCGGCAGCGTGGACGGCCGGGCTCGTCGCGCTGTTGTGGACGATCGTCTTCGATGGCGAGGGCGGCCAGTCGCCGGTCTTCTACAATCCGATGGTGGCGGGCGCGGCGCTGATCGTGCTGCGGACGATTCTCGATCGCAAGCAGGGCGCGGCGCTGACGAAGGCCGGCGCGGGTGCGATGCTGCTGCTCGGCCTTGCCATGCAGGTCAAATATACCGTCGCCTGCGAAGGGGTCGGCTTCGGGCTGATGCTGATGTGGCAGGCGTGGCGATCGGGCGAGCGCTACGCCACCATTGCGGCGCGGGCGGTGCTGTGGATCGCGATCGCGGTGGCGCCGACCCTGCTGGTGTGGGGCATCTATGCCGCGCATGGCTATGGCGGCCAGTTCCTCTACGCCAATTTCCTCTCGATCGGCGCGCGCGCGCCGACATCGTGGCACCGCATGGCGGGCCGTCTCGCGCTGATCCTCTTCCACGGTCTGCCGCTGATCGCCGCCGCGGCGATCGGCCTGACGCGCCGGCAGGAGGGCGAGGGGATCGTCGTGCGACGTTTCCTGCTCGCCTGGAGCCTGGCGGCGCTGGCCGGGTTCGTGTCGATCGGTACTTTCTACGAGCATTACAGCCTGCCGCTGGTCGCACCGCTGGCGATCGCGCTGGCGCCGGCGCTCGACGGGCGCGAACGTCGGAGGGGCCAGTTCCTCCGGGCACCCGCGTTCCTTTTGATGCTCGTCGGCGTGGCGCTGGCGGTGAGCGTCTCGATCCACCGCTTCCACAAGCGCGGCGACGCGCGCCAGTTCGACGTGCTGGCGCGGGCGATCGCGGCGCGGCCGGGCTGCCTGTTCGTCTATGATGGCGAGCCGATGCTCTACGAACTGTTCCCGCGCTGCCAGCCGACGCGTTTCCTGTTCCCGAGCCATCTGAACGATTGGAAGGAAAGCCGCTCGATCGGCGCGGATCAGTCCGCCGAGCTCGGCCGGGTGATCGCTTCGAAGCCGCAGTTGATCGTCACCAGCAACCTGCCGAACACGGAATCGAACCTGTTCAACTGGGTGCGGATGCAGGGCGAACTCGCCCGCGATTACCGCCCCGTGGTGAGCGTCCATTTCCGCGATCGGGGCCGCATCCTCTACGAGCGCAAGCCCATCGCCTGAGCGCCAAGGATTTGGGTTCGCGATCGACTGAGCTAAGGCCGTGCGATGAGCGATTCCCTGGCGCGGAACTGGGCGAGGCGGCTTACGCCGGCTATCGCGGCCGCGTACCGATGCTGATACCGCTCGGCCCCGTGGAGAAATCGTGATGAGGCGTTTTGTTGGGATCGCGCTGCTGGCCGGGGCTTTGGTCGCACCGCTTCGAGCCAAGGCGCCCAAGGCGCCGAAGCAGACGCCGTGGCAGGCGCTGATCACCAACGCCGATCGCACCAAGCTGAAGCAATGGCGCGATGCGTGGCTCGAAGGCCTTAAGCAGGCGGAGGCGGGCGGCTTTCGCGCGCAGATCGATCGCGAGGGCAAGTTGCTCGATCCCGATGCCGCGCTGGACAAGCCCGATGCGCCCGACGGCGCCTATCGCTGCCGCTGGATCAAGCTTGGCCGGCGTGAGGTGTGGGGGCAGAAGACCGGGATTCCGTTCCAGGTGGAAACGCCGGTGTCCTGCACGATCAAAAGCAGCCATTACCGTTCGCGCGGCGGCGATCTGCGCCCGAACGGAACATTGTGGAGCTACGACGCGGCGCGGATGATCTTTCTGGGCGGCATCTCGGTCGGCGACGAGGCGGCGACCATCCCCTACGGCCGCGATCCCGATCGCAACGCGCTCGGATTGTTCGAGCGGATCGGCGAGCATCGCTGGCGCATGATCCTGCCGCATCCGAGCTGGGAAGCCACGATCGACGTGATCGAGATCGTGCCGGATTGAGCTTATAGCCCCCCCGGCGGAGAGAGAGCTATAAGAAGTCAGGCCAAGCCTTCCGGGAAGCGATCGAGCGTGACGTGACCATCGCGCTTCAGTTGCTCGATCGCGCGCTTCACGTCCTGGCTCGATCCGCGCGGCAGGATCAGCACGGCGTCCCCCGTGGCGATGACGATCAGATCCTTGACGCCGACCGCGGCGATCAAAGGTCCCTCGGTGCGCAGCAGGCAGCCCGACGTGTCGATCGCCACGATCTCGCCGTGGTGGGCATTATCGTCGGCATCCCGATCCGCGATCGTATGAAGCGCATCCCAGCTGCCGAGATCGGACCAGCCCATCTCGACCGGCACCACCGCCACGCGCTCGGCCCGTTCCATCACGGCATAATCGATCGATTCGTCGGGGGAGGCGGAGAACGCCGCGCGATCGGGATGGATGCGGCCGCCTTCGCGGGTGCCCCTCTCCAGCGCGGTGCGCGCGGCATCGAGCACGGCGCGATCGAAGCGAGCGAGCGCCGCCAGGTAAGCGCCGGCGGTGAACAGGAAGATGCCGCCGTTCCAACTGTAGCGATCGTCCGTCACATAGGTTTCGGCGGTGGCCGCATCGGGCTTTTCGACGAATTGCGCGACCTGGAAGACGCCCTCGGCCAGCCGATCGCCGCGCTTGATGTAGCCGTAACCGGTTTCAGGACCATCGGGCGTGATGCCGAAGGTGACCAGCCAGCCTTCGCCGGCCGTTTCGGTCGCGCTTGCGACTGCCTCCTGAAAAGCCGGCACGTCGGCGATGACATGGTCGCTCGGCATCACCAGCAGCAGCGCCTCCGCCGGCGCTTCCAGCGCGGCGAGAGCGATCGCCGCCGCCGTGTTGCGCGCGGCGGGCTCGAGGATCAGCGTTCCGCCGGAAATGCCGATGGCGGCGAGCTGCCGCTCGATCTCGTTCGCGTGGGCCGCATTGGCGACGATGATCGGCGGTTCGTAACCGTGGTGGCTTGCCGCGCGCCGCACGGTTTGCTGGAGCATCGTCTCATCGCCCGTCAGCCGAAGCAATTGCTTCGGCTTGGCCTTGCGCGACATCGGCCACAGCCGGGTTCCGGATCCGCCGGAGAGGATCACGGGAATGACGCTATGAGTCATGCAGTCTCCAGAATGTCGGCGAAAAAAGCGGAAGGGATTAACGATGCAGCAGAAGCGTTTAGGGTTTCTTGCGGTTCCTCCAGCCGGCGCGTCAAGTCGAGCCTTACTTCATCGTTGTTGACAATGCGGAGACTTTTGAATCGCTGTGCCTTGTGATAGGGCGTCGGTGCGTGAATATGGCGGCGATGTGCACGATGTTGCGCGAACGGGAGTTTTGTAATGGCGATCGGGGCTTCGATCCTGCGTGGCGAAATCCGCCGGCACCTGCTGATGAACGTCGGCCTGGTGGCGAGCTGCGTCGTCGGCGCGACCGTGGTGACCAACGAGCGCGGTCTGTTCGTGCCGATCACCGTCGATATGTCGGATACGTCGCGGGCCTTCGCCGCGATGTTCACCCAGTCGCACCTGCTGCCCGATCATGAGATCACCAACGTCCAGATGGTGACGCCGCTCGCGCCGTTCGAAGTGACCGCCGATTCGCGCGATCTTCGCCGCCGCCTGATGGACGCTTTGGCGACGAGCAACGATCCGACGTCCGCGGGTGGTGTTCCCGGGACGCCGTCCGAATTCTCGCAGAATGCGTCGCAGATGCCGACGCTCGACAATCAGGTGCTGAGCCTTAGCGGTCCTGGCAGCCAGGGTACGAGTGCCGCGACCGGTGGTGGTGCGGGCGGCGGCGCAGGCGGCGGCAGCCCGACGGTTGCAAGCACCACGAGCACGACAGGGTCGCCCCCGAGCACGAACGGCACCGGCAATACCACGCAGCCAATCACTGTGGCGAGCAACAGCAATGCTGCACAACAGCAGGCAGCCAGCGGCGTCAGCGATGGTTCGGCCCTGACTTCGGACGGTGGTTCCACTCTCGGCAATTCGACCGGCACCGATCAGAACGCAGGCCCGGCTGCGGTGCCGGAGCCTTCGATCTGGGCGATGCTCATCGCCGGCTTCGGCATGATCGGTTTCCTCCTGCGTTCGCGCCGCAAGCGCGACGACAAGGCCGAAGCCGCCGCCTGAGCTTTTTCCGCTGGAAGGCCGCATTGTGCTGCCGCAGCGGCATCGCGGACGGCTTATTGCGTGACCGCACCCGGATGATTCTGCCCGTCGAACGGCGTGATCCGCGTTTTCAGTGTCTCCGAATCGTCGATGCAGCGCAGGTTGATGCTGATGCCCTCCGGGTGTGAGCGCGGCCGGTAGAAGCTCTTGATCCCGCATTGTGTGCAGAAGATGTGCCGGGCGGCGCCGGTTCCGAAGCGATAGGTGGTAGTGTCGTGCCGGCCCTCGGTCTGGCGAAAGGCGCTTTCGGGCACGATGACGTGCAGATAGCCGGTCATCGAACAGATCGAGCAATTGCAATCGAGCACCTCGATCGGCCCTTCCGGCAGATCCGCCTCGAAGCGTACGATCCCGCAGTGGCAACCGCCTTCGATCTTCATTTTGTGTCCCCGGTTCGTCATCCCGCGCGGGCGGGGATTCATATCCACCCTGATCGGGTAAGGAGCGAGAGGTTCGCCGCTATGGATTCCCGCCTGCGCGGGAATGACGGTTCCCTGCTGGATGCGGATAATCGTCGAACAAGTCCGGGGTGACGACGGAGAGTAAGGCCCGAAATCAGGCTGCGTCGCCCGCCTTTTCCTTCTTCGCCGCGAAGACCCGCACCGGCTCCTTGCGCCCGTCGACGACGTCCTTGTCGATGACGATCTCGTCCACCCCGTCGATCGACGGCAGGTCGAACATCGTGTCGAGCAGCATGCCTTCGAGGATCGAGCGCAGCCCGCGTGCGCCGGTCTTGCGCAGGATCGCCTTGCGCGCGACCGCGGCCAGCGCATCCTCGGTGAAGCTCAGCCTCACGCCTTCGAGGTCGAACAGTTTTTGATATTGCTTCACCAGCGCGTTCTTCGGCTCGGACAGGATCTTGACCAGCGCGGGCTCGTCGAGATCCTCCAGCGTCGCGATCACCGGCAGGCGGCCGACGAATTCGGGGATCAG
>CAXTMT010000114.1:0-8398 GCA_964245355.1 uncultured Sphingomonadaceae bacterium | reverse complement strand
TCATCGGCACATCCGCGGTCGTCGCCGAGCGAGGCTAGTCGATCACTTGACGCCGTGCATCCACTTCTTGAGCGGGAAGGATAGCATGAACAGCAGCGCGCCTGCGCCGATCGCGATCCAGGCGATCGTCGTGAAAGTATGCGTATAGGTGTCCAAGCTAACCTTTAGGTTGGTGACTTGCCCGCCGACGGTTTCGACACTGGCAAATTGCGCTACGACGCCCGCTACATATTGCGCGACCGAGATCGACAGGAACCACACGCCCATCATCAGCCCGACGATGCGCGCGATCGAAAGCTTGGTGATCATCGAGAGGCCGACCGGCGAGATGCAGAGCTCGGCCGCCGAGTGGATGAAGTAGAGCAGCGCCAGCCACCAGATCGAGACCTTGAAATCGGGTCCCGCGAAGCGCGATCCGAACACCAGCACGAGGAAACCCAAGCCGACGCCGATCAGCGCGAAGCCGAACTTGATCGGGATCGTCGGCTCCACTCCGCGTTTCGCCAAGCCGTTCCACAGGATCGAGAAGAGCGGCGCCAGGATCACGATGAAGATGGCGTTGAAGAACTGCGTCTGCCCCGCCGAGATCGTGAACAGCCCGAACACCGACAGATCGGTGTTGCGGTCGGCGAACAGGGTAAGCGAGGAGCCCGCCTGCTCGAACAGAGTCCAGAACACGACGTTGAAGACGATCATCACCATCGCCGCCAGCATCATCCGGAACTCGACCTTGGTGCCCACCTTCGCCGACCAGATCAGAATGGCGGGCACCCCGATCAAAAAGGTGCCGAACAGGATCTTGGCCATGATCGGCAGCGCCAGCACATAGCCGAGCATGCCCGATCCGGGCACCGCCTTCGGCGTGTTCATCAGATTGTAGAACAGGAACCACGCCACCGGGATCGCGACGATCGCGCCGACGAAGATCGGGATCGATCGATCGCCGACACCCGCCGGCGGCTCGCCATAACCATTCAATTTGCCGCCATCGAACTGAATGAGCGCGAAGCTCACCAGCATGCCGATCGCGGCGAGCCCAAAGCCCGCCCACCAGCCGACGTTGATCGCAAGGTAGGGGCACAGCAATTGCGAGAAGAGGCTGCCGAGGTTGATGCCCATGTAGAAGATGGTGAAGCCGGCATCGCGTCGTCGGTCGCCCACGGCATAGAGCTGGCCGACCATCGTCGAAATGTTGGGCTTGAAGAAGCCGTTGCCGACCGTGATCATCGACAGGCCGACGAGCATCAGCATCGTGTAGAAGGTCGATCGATCGCCCCGCGCCTCGAAGCCGCCCTTTTCGATCGTCTGCGCGACATGGCCATCGGGCGCGGTGAGCGTCACCGTGCCGTCGTCCTGGCCCTTCACCGCGAGCTTTTCGCCGTTCTCGACGACATATTGCTGGTCGGCGCCCGCGACCTTCTCGACCGTCACCTCGTATCGGTGGCCCTCGATCATCGCATAGGGCTTGGCCGGCTGGCCGCCGAAGCAGAGCAGGAAATAGCCGGCCGACATCACGATCGCGCCGAATTTCACCGATTTCTTGGAGCCGAGATAGCGATCGGCGATCAGCCCGCCGATCAGTGGTGTCAGATACACCAGCGCGGTGAAGCCGCCGTAGAGGCCGGTCGTCGTATTGTCGGAAAAGAGAAACCACTTCGCGAGGTACAGCGTCAGCAGCGCCCGCATGCCGTAGTAACCGAACCGCTCCCACATCTCGGTGGTGAACATCCGCGCGAGCTGGCGCGGGTGGCCGAACCAGGTTTCCTCGGCAGCAGGATTTACGTGGCTGATATCCGGCTCGACGGGGGAAGCCTCGGTAGGAGTGTCCATGCGGACCTTTCTGGAAGCAATTATGTTGCGCACAGACTAGCGGGTGTTTGGGCGCTGTGAAGCGGATTGTTTGCAAGCCGGATAGACCGGCAGAAAATGTATCCTGCACATCCGTTCATATTGTGCACACCCGCCATGCTGTGTTAGGACAGCATCACGCATGTCCCAGTCCGACCGCCCTGTTTACCTGCGCCTGCGCGACGCGATCGTAGCGATGATCCTCGATGGCGCGATCGCCGAGGGGGATGCCCTGCCCTCGGTCCGCGCTTTCGCCGCCGATCAGGGCGCCAATCCGCTGACCGTTGCCAAGGCTTACCAGAGCTTCCAGGAGGACGGGCTGGTGACGGTGCGGCGCGGGGTCGGCATGTTCGTGGTCGGGGGCGCGGCGTTCCGGCTGCGGCAAAGCGCCCGGGCTGCTTTCCTCGACGAGGAGTGGCCCGAGATCGTCGGCCGGATGAAGCGGCTGGGCATCGATCCCGCGGACCTGGTGGAACGGGCGCTTTGGTAAATTCCACCGTCATCCCGGCCTACGCCGGCATGACGATAGCTTATGGAAGAACCGGGATTCGCCTGATACCGCACCCCGCGTGACCCGCATCCTCCCCGTCACCCCCGAAGCGATCGCCGAGGCCGCCGCGCTGATCCGCGCGGGCAAGCCGGTCGCGGTGCCGACCGAGACGGTCTACGGCCTCGCCGCCGATGCGACGCGGGCCGAAGCGGTGGCGGCGATCTATGCCGCGAAGGGGCGGCCGTCGTTCAATCCGCTGATCGTCCATGTGCCCGATCTTGCGACCGCCGAGACGCTCGCCGATCTGCCGCCCGCGGCGCGCGCTCTTGCCGAGCGCTTCTGGCCGGGTCCGCTGACGATCGTCGCGCCGCTCCACGCCGACAGTCCGATCGCGAGCCTGGCTACGGCGGGGCTCGCCACCGTCGCGCTGCGCGTCCCCGCCCATCCGGCGATGCAGGCGCTGCTCGCCGCCGCCGGATGCCCGCTCGCCGCCCCTTCGGCCAACGCCAGCGGATCGATCAGCCCGACCCGCGCCGAGCATGTCGCGCATTCGCTGGGGGGTCGGATCGACCTGATCCTCGACGGCGGCGCGACCGAAGTCGGCCTCGAATCCACGATCGTCGCGGTCGATGGCGATCGTTTAAGACTGCTGCGACCCGGCCCGATCGGAGCCGATGCGCTACGGGACGCGAGCGGCCTCTCGGTAAGCGCGATGGCAAGCGGTGCGATCGAGGCACCCGGCCAACTCGCCAGCCATTATGCGCCGACCCTGCCGCTCCACCTGAACGCGACCAAAGCACACCCCGGCAAATGGCTGATCGGCTTCGGCCCCATCGCCGGCGACGCCACGCTTTCGGCCACCGGAGACCTCACCGAAGCCGCATCTAGACTGTTCGACGCGCTCCATGAGGCCGATCGTTCAGGCCGCACATCCATCGCCGTCGCGCCGGTGCCGAACGAGGGATTGGGTGTCGCGATCAACGATCGTTTGCGACGAGCGGCGGCGCCGCGCGGTGGCTGACCTCATCTTCTCGTTCAATCGTCACCCTGAAACAAGTTGAGCATGGCGAGTGAGATTGCCGTTCAAACTCCCGCACTCTCCTTCAGCCTTGCCGCGTAGCTCTTGCGCAGCTTGGCGAGCTTGGGAGGGATGACGGCGAGGCAGTAGGGATTGCTCTGGCCTTCGTCGTTCCAATAGCCCTGATGATAATCCTCGGCGGGATACCAGGGCGCATCGGGCTCGATCGTGGTGACGATCGGCTTGTCCCAATCGGACTGGGCGCGGGCCTTGGCGGCGCGGGCCTCCGCCTCCTGGTCGGGCGAATTCGGGAAGATCGCCGAGCGATATTGCGTCCCGATGTCGTTGCCCTGGCGGTTGAGCTGCGTCGGATCGTGGGTATGAAAGAAGATGTCGAGCAGATCGCCGTAGCTCAGCACATCGGCATCGTAGCGCACCCGGATGCCCTCGGCATGGCCGGTGTTGCCGCCGCACACCTGCTTGTAGGTGGGGTTGGTGACCTGACCGCCGATGTAACCGCTCTCCACCGATTCCACGCCGGTGATGTCCTGAAACACCGCCTCGACACACCAGAAGCAGCCCCCGGCCACTGTCGCGACTTCCTCACGCATCGATACGATCCTTTGACAATTGATGATTTGAGATGGGCAGCCGCATCAGCGAAATCAATCGCCGCACGGCGCGCGATCCGGCGGGCGGATCGGTCGATGAGGGCGACCGTCTTGCGCTTGCCCCTGTCGAAGGGGTAGGCATGATGCGGTCGGGGTGAAAGGTTGAGGCAGGTTTGACACGCCTTCAAGGGCCAGGGCGGGCCGCTGTCGCGGAGGACGCGATGGGCATGATCTTATCGGATACGCATCGGGCGTTGCGTCCATGACCGATACTGCCGTGCCGCGACGCCATATTCTAGCGCCCGATGTCCTGCCCACGCAGGCCGACACCGTGGCGGAACTCGTCGCCCGCCACTGGATTCTCGGCCTCGGCATCGCCATCATCGCCATCCCGACGATGGTGATGATCGCCCAGGTTTCCTGGTCGACCGAACAGGGCGCCCACGGCCCCGTCGTCTTCGCGACCGGGCTCTGGCTGATCGGGCGCATGTGGCACGGGGTGAAATGGTTCACCCGCCGCGGCGACCTTCGCATCACGATCCCCGCCTTGCTCTTCACCCTGACGATCTACGCGCTCGGCCGGATCAGCGGTACGCCCGAGATCGAGGGTTACGGCCTTTATTTCACGATGGTCGTCGTGACCTACGCGTATTGCGGCCTGCCCGTGATACGGCGGATCTGGTTCCCGATCGTCTATCTGTTCTTCCTGTTCCCGCCGCCGGATTCGGTGGTGGCGGCGATCACGCAGCCGCTCAAGCTCGGCGTATCGGCCGCAGCGGTGCGTTTCCTCGATCTGTTCGGGCTGCCGATCGGGCGGACCGGCGTGATGATCACCGTCGATCAATATGACATTCTGGTCGCGGCGGCCTGCGCGGGGCTGAACTCGATCATCAGCCTGTCCGCGATCGGATTGTTCTACATCTACATCCGCCACAATGCGAACTATCGCTATGCGCTGCTGTTGATGCTGGCGATCGTCCCGATCGCGATCTTCGCCAATTTCGTTCGCGTCGTGATGCTGATCCTGATCACTTATTATATGGGCGACGATGTCGCGCAGGGCTTCCTTCACGGATTCGCCGGCCTGATCATGTTCGGCGTGGCCTTGCTCTCGATCTTCGCGATCGACGCGCTGGCGACGCCTTTACGCCGCAAGCTCGCACACCGGGGGCAGCAATGAGCGACACGATCCTCCCCAGGCGTAGTTTTGGCGCACCCTCGCGGCGCGATCTGCTGATCGGGGGATTGCTCACCGCGGGCGCGGTCTTATCGCAGGTACGTGCGCCGACCGACCGGATCGCGAGCATCAAGGCCGGGCAACTCGACAAGATCGTTCCGATGGAAATCGGGCCGTGGCGCTACCAATCGGCCTCGGGCATCGTCCTGCCGCCGCCCGACGCGCTGGCCAAGATGCTGTACGATCAGCAGTTGTCGCGCGCTTACGCGGGACCCGGTGTGCCGACGGTCATGCTGGTGATGGCCTATGGCAGCGGGCAGAACGGCGCGCTTCAGGTTCACCGCCCGGAGATCTGCTACCCGGCGAGCGGTTACAAGCTCACCCGGACCGAGCGTTACGATCTGCCGCTCGACAACGGCAAGCAACTGCCCGCGCGAACCTTCACCGCCGAAAGCGACACGCGGGTCGAGCAGGTGCTTTACTGGTCACGCATCGCCGATTTTCTGCCGACCGGCTGGGCCGACCAGCGCATCGCGATCATGCGCGAAAATCTCGCCGGCTACATTCCCGATGGTCTGCTGGTGCGGATATCCATCGCGTCCGGCGATCGCGACGCGGCCATGGACGGGCTGGAGCGTTTCTGCCGGGCGCTGCTCGACGCGGCCGGGCCGGATGGCAGCCGCAAATTGGTGGGGATGGACTATGCGTGATCTTGGCTTTTCGCGCGCGGCCTGCGAAATGGATTGTTCGAGAACATTCGCCGCGCGGCCTCGCGCGGTGCGGCCCGATGGGGGGAATATGATGACCAGAAAGTTCGCCGTCGCTCTGCTCTGCACCGTGCCGCTGATGCTCGGCGCCTGCAACAGGAAGCCCACCGGACAGGTCGCCGCGACCGTCAACGGCAAGGAGATCACCGTTCAAGAGATCAATACCGAGCTGCAGTCCGCACAGATACCGCAGGGGGCCGACAAGCAGACCGTACAGCGCGCGCTGCTGCAGCGGGTGATCGATCGCAAGCTGCTCATCGGTGCGGCCGAGGACAAGGGCCTCGACAAGAATCCTGAATATATGGCCGAAAAGCGCCGCATGGACGAATTGCTGCTGGCCCAGTCCTTCGCCAAGCAGCAGCTTACCGCGGTGCCGGTGCCGACCGCGGCCGAGGTCGATAAATATATCGCCGATCATCCCAACGTCTACAGCCACCGCGAACAGCTTTCGCTCGATCAGGTCCGCTTCCCGGCGCCCAAGAATCCGGACGTGCTGAAGCCGCTTGCCGCCGATCACACGCTCGACGCGGTCGCGGCGCGGCTGAAGTCGCTCGGCATCGCTTACCAGCGCGGGCCGAGCGGCCTCGACACCGGCACCGTGCCGCCGAACATTCTCGATCAGATCAACAAACTGCCGCCCAGCGAGCCTTTCGTGATTCCGCAGCCGGGCCTCGTCACGGTCAACACGATCGTTTCACGCAAGGCGATCGAAGGCGATCCGGCGGTGATCCGTCAGGCGGCGACGCGCAACTGGCGCCAGCAGAAGTTCGCCGACGTCATTCAATCGAAGCTGACCTCGCTCAAGTCCGGCGCCAAGATCAGCTATCAGCCCGGCTTCGGCCCGGCGCCGGCAGGCGGCGCACCGGCCAAGCAGTAAGCGCCATTAAGCCCTTCCCCTTCAGGGGAGGGGTGATAGCTACCGCCGATCCTTGGTCGCGGCGAAGCGGATGTCGGGGTTGCGCTGCTCGACGTAGTTCAATTCCCACATATCCTTGGCCATGAACACCGGCGCGCCGTCGCGATCTTCCGCCAGCGCGGCGCGGTGATCGGCGATGAAGCCGTCGAGCGTCCTGGCATCGTCCGCCATGATCCAGCGCGCCGTATCCCAGGGCGACGGCTCGAACCCCGCCTCCACCTTATATTCGGCCGACAGGCGCGAGATAAGCACTTCGAGCTGAAGCTGCCCGACGACGCCGACGATCCATTGCGACCCGATCTGCGGGTGAAAGACCTGCATGATCCCCTCCTCGGCCATATCGTTGAGCGCGTTGCGCAACTGCTTGGTCTTGGTTGGATCGACCAAGCGGACGCGGCGCAGGATTTCCGGCGCGAAGTTCGGCAGGCCGGTGAAGCGCAGCACCTCGCCCTCGGTCAAAGTGTCGCCGACGCGCAGGGTGCCGTGATTTGGGATGCCGATGATATCGCCTGGAAAGGCCTCGTCGGCGAGTTCGCGCTCGCGGGCGAAGAACAGGATGGGCGAGTGGACCGCGATCGTCTTGCCGGTGCCGATCTGGCTGAGCTTCATGCCGCGTTTGAACTTGCCCGCGCACAGCCGCATGAAGGCGACGCGATCGCGGTGCATCGGGTTCATGTTCGCCTGCACCTTGAAGATGAAGCCGGAGACCTGCGCCTCGTCGGGCTGCACCGCGCGCGGCTCGGCCGGTTGGGCGCGCGGCGGCGGGGCATAGCTGGCCAAGGCATCGATCAGTTGTTCGACGCCGAAATCCTTGAGCGCCGAGCCGAAATAGACCGGCGTCAGATCGCCGGCGCGATAGGCGGTCTCGTCGAAGGCGGCATAGCCCGCGGCGCCCAATTCGGCTTCCTCGCGCAGTTTGGCGAGGCCATCTGCCGACAGGATCGCATCGAGCTTCGCGTCTTCAAGCCCATCGACCTTGGCGATCTTGCCCTCGTAAGCGCCGGTCGCATCGGCGGCGGGCAGATAGAGCTGGTCGCGGGCGAGATCGTAGATGCCCTCGAATTCGCCGCCCATCCCGACCGGCCACATCATCGGGCAGACGTCCAGCGCCAGCGCATCGGCAATCTCGTCGAGCAGGGAGAACACCCCGCGCCCCTCGCGATCGACCTTGTTGACGAAGGTGATGATCGGCACGTTGCGCATCCGGCAGACTTCGAACAGCTTGCGGGTCTGCGCCTCGATGCCGCGCGCGGCATCGATCACCATCACGGCGGAATCGACGGCGGTGAGCGTACGGTAGGTATCTTCCGAGAAATCCTCGTGCCCCGGCGTATCGAGTAGGTTGAAGGTGATGCCCTGACGCTCGAACGTCATCACGCTGGAGGTGACGGAGATACCGCGCTGCTGCTCGATCTTCATCCAATCGGAGCGCGCGCGCCGCGCCTGGCCGCGCGCCCGGACCTCCCCGGCGGCATGGATCGCGCCGCCGAACAGAAGGAGCTTTTCGGTGAGCGTGGTCTTGCCGGCGTCGGGGTGCGAGATGATCGCGAAGGTGCGACGCGAATTGATGT
>CAXTMT010000113.1:0-8400 GCA_964245355.1 uncultured Sphingomonadaceae bacterium | reverse complement strand
GGGTTTCGTTGACGATCGTCGAGGGCACTTTGCGGCCCTGCCCGTCGGTGGCGGGATTGTAGCGGAAGCGCTTCTCGATCAGGCTGCACGTCGTCCCGTCGAGTTCGCTGTTGCCGCTCGATCGGCTCACCTGACAATTGTCGACACGCCCGTTCGGCTCGACCCGGTAGCGAACGACCACCGTGCCCTGCACCCCGGCCAGCCAGAGATCGCGCGGATAATCGGCATCGCTCAGACGGCCCTTGATCTGCTCGGGGGCGCCACCCTCGCCATCGCCGTCCCCGCCGCCACCCAGCCCATTGCCATTGCCGCCCGCGCCCGTCCCCGGACCGGCACGCAGCGCAGCACCGGCGCGGGAAGAGGCGCCGTTGGATGCCACGGGCGCGGTGACGACCGGCGGGGGAACCGGCATCGGAATGATCGGCGGCGGCGGCGCGATCTCGGTCGGACGTGCCTTCAGGTTCGGCGGCGCCGGCTTTTCCTTCGCCTTGTGCGATCGATCGGGATGGACGGGTTCGGGCTTGGGTTTCGGCGTCTTCGGCAAAGTCGTGACGTTGACCAGTTCGGTATCGTTCTTCGGCTTGACCGTGCGATCCACCGCCAACCCGTAAAGCAACAGCCCGAGCAGCCCCGCCTGCACACAGAAAGTGGCGGCGCCGGACAGCAGTTTCTGGCGGTTGCTCGACAATATCATGGAGAACAAACGAACCATTTCGGCTGTGGGTCCCATCGCCGCTCGTCACCTCTGACGGGCGCCCCGTCGCGCCGCCCGAATTCCCGCAAAAGTCTTAATGCGCCGTACAGCAACCGATGCTACCGCGCCGCCCGTCTGCGGGGGTGGGCAGACGCTTCGTGGTTCCTTGGAAAGCGTATCCATGAGTTTCCTGGCGAAATTGGAAGAAGACCTGAAATTCGCGCGCTGGGCACAAGCGAACGCACGGTATCGGGAAGGTCTGGCGGTTACGGAGAATTATGTCGGCCCGGCGTCGCGGAGCCGCGATTTCCTCCATGCCCATGCCATGCTGCTGCAGGGTATTTCGAAGTTCGAGGAAGCCGATGCCTATCTCGATCGGATGCTCGCGCTCGATCCGGAGAACGTCGCCGCCTTGGTCCACCGGATCGACGGGCTTCGCTTCACCGGAAAGGGCGATCTCGCGGCCGAACTCATCGCCGAGGCGCGCCCGCAGCATCCGCATCATGGTGGCCTGTTCGGCGCGTACCTCTGTCAAATGATGGCGGATTGCGGACCCAAGGCCGCGATCGATGCGCTGGCCGCCGAACGCCGCGCCCCCGAACCGTGCCGCAACATCGACACCGCGACCGAAGTCTTCCGCCAGAAACTGCTTTCGCTGCACGATCCGGATGAGGTTCGCGCGCTCGATCCGGGCGATCTGCTGGGCTTGGGCGCGAGCGAGGCGACCGGCGACTACAAGTTGCGCGATATTTACGAACAATTCGAATCGCTCGGCGCGAATTGCGATTTCGGATTCGTCCAGCGCAAGCGCGGTGCCGAACCATTGTCGCTGCTGCGCTGGACATCGGTAACGCCGCAGAATCTGGCGCGGATGCTCTCCGCCGATCTCGCCGGCTATGACGATCCGGCGCGCTACACGCTGCGCGGCGCCCATGAGAAGGAATATATCCTTCACGAAGACGTCTACGACACGCAGGGCCACACCGGCGTCAATTCGAGCGACATTCCCGAGCGTGAATTCCTCGATCGGCTGACCCGCCGCCAGGGCTTTCTGAAGCGCAAATTCCTCGCCGAACTCGCCGCCGGCAAGAAGATCTTCCTCTACAAGGCGGAGGATCCGATCAGCGAGGCGGAGATGGCGACGATCGAGCGCGAATTGCTGCGCCTCGGCGCGCGCCGCTGCATGTTCACCATCGTTACCGACGACAAGGCGAAGGCCGCCACACTGGAATTCCCGACGGCGACACGGGCGGTAGGCCATCTGTCGCGCAGGCCCTTCACCGAGATCATGGAGGAATGGGATCGGATCATCGTCGGTGCCTACGATCGCTTTTCGCGCGAAGGGCCGGTGGCATGACCGAGGCCGAGGTCGAGACCGCGCTGACGGCGATCTTCCGCCGCGCGCTGAAACAGCCCGACGCGACATTCAGGCGCGCTATGGAGACCGGCGCCTATGTCGGCTGGGATTCGATCGCCAATGTCGAGATTTTGATCAGCTGCGAGGAGCGCTGGGGCTTCGAATTCGACGCCCACGAAATCGACGGCATCCGCACCTACGGCACCCTCGTCGATGCCATCCTCCGCCACGTCGGCTGAGCAACCGGCCTTACTGGTCCGCATCGCCGGGCAGGTCGCCGCGCATCCCGATAGCGCGGCTTTGGTCTGCGAAGGCGAGCGTCTTCCATACCGGGCCTTGTGGGATCAAGCGGAGGCGATCGCCGCCGGATTGCGCGATGCGCGGTTGAAGCCGGGCGGCAGGGTCGTGCTCAGCGGTACGCGATCGGCCGCACAGTTCGTCGCCATCCTCGGCACCCTGATCGCGGGGGGCATCTATGTCCCGTTGAGCGAACGCGCCCCGCCCGCGCGGCAGGCGCAGATCGTCGCGCAATCGGGCGCCCGTATTCTTATCCGGGACGGCGCGATCGAGGCGATCTCCGCCGAGGGTGTCGACGAAGCATCCTTGCCGCCCGGCTATCTGCTCTTCACCTCGGGCACGACCGGAACCCCCAAGGGCGTCCGTATCGGCCTCGACAATCTCGCCGCTTACGTCGGCAACATCCTCGATTTCTATCCGATGGAGCCGGGCGCAGTGGTCGCGCAATTGGCGGATCCGGGCTTCGATGCGTCGGTCCACGAAATCTTCACCGCCTGGGCCGCCGGTGCCACCTTGCAGGTGATCCCGACGCGCAACGCGGTGATGTGGCCGCGCTATTTCAGGAGCTTCGCGGTGGAATATGCGTTGCTCGTGCCCACCCAGGTGCGCCTCGCCGTCCAGCATCGGCTATTGCACCCCGACAGCCTGCCGAGGGTCCGCCGCCTCTTCCTCGGCGCCGAACTGGTGACCGGCCATGTCGTCGGCGCGCTGCGCGAGGCCGCGCCGGGTGCGGAACTGATCTGCCTGTGGGGTCCGACCGAAGGCACCGTCGCCCTCACCCACCACCCGATCGTGGGGATACCCGGCGAGGCCGAAGGCGCTGCGATCGGAAAGCCGTGGCCGGGGCACGAAATCCGGCTCGACGAGCCCGAGGGTGGCGTCGGCGAGATGTGGGCGACCGGGCCGCAACTCTGCGACGGCTATTGGCAGGCACCGGAGCGCACCGCCGAGCGCTTCGCCGAGCGGGGCGGCCAGACGTTCTACCGCACCGGCGATCTCGCCCGCTATGACGACGCGGGAAATCTCGTCTTTGCCGGTCGCCGCGATCGGCAGGTGAAGATCAAGGGCCACCGCGTCGAACTGGAGGAATGCGAACTGGCGATCCGGAGGCTTTCGGGCACCGATGACGCGGTTGCGTTGCTGATCGACGAGACGCTGGTCGCGTTCGTCGCATCATCTTCGATCGAAGGGTTGGAGGCCGCGCTTCGCGAGGCGCTGCCCTTGTACATGGTGCCTTCGCGTTTCGTAGTGGTGGCGGATTTCCCCGTGACCGCTTCGGGGAAAGTGGACCTCACCGCGCTGCGAGGGCTGGCCTGACCCTATCCTCCCCTGCCAGGGGAGGTGTCAGCGCGGCTGAGAAGCCGGTGACGGAGCGGTGTCCCGCTCTCGACAGCGCGACACCGCTCCGTGCCATCGAGTGCGGGTCACCCTCTCACGCAAATCTCCCGCTCAAGGGAGAGGGCTTGGATAGACCTACTTCCGCATCCCCACCGTCGCATCCCGCTTCGCCCGGAACTCGCTGTCCGCGCTCCAGTTCGGCCACTCGCGATCGTTGGCCAATCGCTCGCCGAGCGAAAACAGCAGCCCGAAATCCTGCGCCGCGCCGGTCAGGTTCCAATCCGCCCGCCATTCATCGGCGGGCTGGTGATAGCGGTTGGCGGTGTACTCCCTCGCCAGCGCCTCGCCGCGCGCCGTGCCGCCATCGGCCAGATCGTTGCCGCCCTTGAAGCTGATCGCCGGTACGCCCTGCTTGGCGAAGCTGAAGTGATCGGAGCGGAAGAAGCCGCCCGCCTCGGGATGCGGCTCGGGGGTGAAGGTGCGGCCCTGCCTGCCGCCCTCCTCGATCAGATCGTCGAGCAGGCCGAGCTTGGCCGAACCCGAGATGAAGAAATTCTTCGCCGGGCCGTTCACCTGGATGCCGTCCATGTTGATCACGCCCACCGTGGTCGCCAGCGGGTAGAGCGGGTGCGTGGCGTAATATTCGGAACCGAGCAGGCCCTTCTCCTCCGCCGTCACCGACAGGAACACCACCGAACGCTGCGGCTTCGGCGCATGGGCGAAGGCGCGGCCCATCGCCAGCAAGGCGGCGCTGCCCGAGGCATTGTCGACCGCGCCATTGTAGATCCGATCGCCCTTCGCATCGGGGGCGCCGATGCCGAGGTGATCCCAATGCGCCGAATAGACCATCGTCTCATCGGGGTGCGCCGAACCCTCGATCCGCCCGACGACATTGTGCGAGATGATCCGCCCGACATCGGCGTCGATGCCGGCGGACAGCGTGGCGTGGAGATCGACCGGCGTGAAATCGCGGGTTTGCGCCGCTTTCTTCGCGGCATCGAAATCGAGGCCGGCCGCCTTGAACAGCGCCACCGCCAGATCGCGCTGGATCCACGTCTCGAACGGCGTATGCGCGGCGGCGGGCTGTTCGCGGACGATATCGAACTGCGGATTGGTGTTGCTGTTCTTCACCGTCGCCCAGCCGTAGCTGGCCGGAGCGGTCTCGTGGACGATCAGGACGCCCGCCGCCCCGCGCCGCGCGGCTTCCTCATATTTGTACGTCCAGCGGCCATAATAGGTCATCGCCTTGCCACCGAAATCGCCGCCGTTCTTGCTGTCTGGCCCGGTCTCGAAATCCGGATCGTTGATCAGCAGCACGACGATCTTGCCGCGCACGTCCACGCCCTTGAAATCGTCCCACTTCTTCTCGGGCGCGGTGACGCCGTAGCCGACGAACACGAGCGGCAAATCCTTGAACGTCACGTGGCTCGTGCCCGTCATCGGCGCGCGCACCGCGATCTCGCTACCCTGCGTCAGCGTCTGCTTGCCGGTTGCGGTGGCGAGGGTGAGCACCGGCGCGCCCTTGATCTCGCTGCGCAGCAGGGGGACGTCCTGCGTCCACACGCGCCTGCCGCCCTTCAGATCGCCGCCGGGCTGGAGCCCCGCCGCCTGCATCTGCCGGGTGATGTAGGCGACCGCCTTCGTCTCGCCGGGCGTCGCGGGGCCGCGCCCCTCGTAGGCGTCCGAGGAGAGGATGCGGATATCCTCCGACACCTGATGCATGTCGAACGGCTGCGCGCCGGCCGCGCTGGCAAGCAGCAGCGCGAGGGCGGCGCTAAGGGTGGGCTTCATAGGTGGATACTCCTGGACCGATGCTGCAAGATGGCGCGATCAGGATACGGGAGCAATCAAACAAACCGTCACCCCACACTTGTTCCGGGGTGACGGTGGGCCGATCAATTCGAAGCGATCTGCATCCCTGTCACCGACGAAGCCCCATCGAGCCCCGCCAGCACCTGCGCATCGCGGCCATAGGGATCGCCATAGCGGGTCAGCTTGCCATCGGCGTTCAGGTCCATCGTGAAATAGACCAGATACACCCCATATTGTTTGGGCAAACGCAGTGTGCGCGTGTCGCTGTCGGCATAAGCCTCCTGGAACGCGCCCTCGTCGCCGCCGCCGTCGCGGATCAGCTCGGCGGCGAGCTGATCGATGTCCTTCACCCGCACACAGCCATGGCTGAGATCACGCTCGTCGCGGTTGAACGCCGATTTCGCGTTGGTGTCGTGCAGGTAGATCGCCGGCGTGTTGGTGAGGTTGATCTTCAGCTTGCCGAGCGCATTGTGCGGCCCCGGCGGCTGGCGCAGCCCGCCCTCGGCTGAGGCGCGGACGAAACCGCGCTGCCCGGCGCTGAGGTGCGATTTCCTGACGATGCTCTCGGGCACATACCAGCTCGGATTGACGACGAGGCTCGGCGCGGTGCTCGCCAGCAGCGGCGTCGGCGTGTCCTTGGCACCGACCACGACGGTATAGCTCGATGCGATCACGCCATTCTGCACGAGCTGCAGATGATAGCTCGGCACGTTCACGAAGATATAGTCGCTGCCCATCGTGCGCGGCATCCAGCGCCAGCGCTCCATGTTCGCGCGGATGCGATCGTGCGCCACGCCGTCGGGGGTGTCGGCGAGCGCGGTGCGCAGCGCATCGTAGCGCTCGCCGTGCGGCAGCAGGGTCTGGTAGAATCTGCCGATCTGATGGGTGGCCAGCGCGACCTGCAAGCCACCCGGCAGCATCGCCGCGCCCTCGGGACGCTCGATATGCCAATCCATCGACGCGCGATCGGCGACGCGACCCATCCAGTAATCGTGCGCCAGCGAAAGCGCGGCAGGCTGGGCGACGGCATCGAGCGATGCCCCCTCACCCTCGGCGATCGCGCGCTTCAGCGCGGCGAGGCGGTAGTCGCTCGGGCGCAGACCCTCGGCGCGCGCGGCTTCGATCGTCTCGACGAGGGCCTGGGCGTTGTCGATGCTCCACACGGCTGCGACCGGCACCGCGACGCTCGCCGTCTCGGAAACGGCAGAAACAAGGGTCTGCGCCGAGGCGCGATCGGGAAGGCTCACGATGCCGATGGCGGCCAGAGCCGCCGATCCGAACAGGAAGCCCCGAGCGGCAAACGCCGCGCCACCACGCCACTTCGCCATCTTACGCTCCCAGAACAACTCTGGTGCTGAACGATGCGATGGCCGTCGCGATCCCAGGATTCGTACTTGTCAAGAAAATATGTCGGCCGGCTTCACGATTTGTCGCGGTTGCGAGTCGTTTCGTCGCAGAAATGGTAATGCAAAGCCCGCTCCCTTGCGTCGGGTGAGGGTGGCCTGGATCAGATAGGGTGGTGCTCGGCTGTGCCTTCCCCCTCCCCAAATGGGAGAGGGGTTTTCAGGCCAGTCGCCCACCCCGCATCGTCACCTCGTGCCGCGCCAGCCGCGCCACCTCGGCCCGATCGTGGCTCACCAGTACGGTCGTCACCCCCAGTTCCGGCAGCAACCGCCCGAGCAGCGCCGCCATCTCCCCCCGCGCCTCGCCATCGAGCGCCGACAAGGGCTCGTCCAGCAGCAACAGCTTCGGCCGCCGCACCAGCGCCCGCGCCACCCCGCCACGCTGAGCAACCCCCCCCGACAATTTCGACTGCAGAACATCGAGAAAATGGGTGAAGACGGTAATCGCTGACAGTTCAGCCCCAGAGATCGGCGCCGCCGCGCGCTTGGCGGCGTAGGCCAAATTCCCCGCCACGGTCAGATGCGGCAACAGCCCCTGCCCCTGAAACACCATGCCCACATCGCGCGTGTGCGCCGGCCGCCCCTGCCAGTCCTCGCCCGCGACGCTCAGCCGCCCCTTGATCGTCACCAGCCCGGCCAGCCAGCGCAACACGCTCGTCTTGCCCGCGCCCGAAGGCCCGGTGATCGCCGTGACCTCCCCCGCCGGGCAGGCGAAGGCCAGATCGAGCCCGAAATCGCCGAGCTTGCCGCACACTTCGGCCTCGACCCCGCTCACAGCCGCATCTCGCCGAAGCGCCGATCGAGCAGCAGCACACCGAGCAGCGCGACGAAGGCGAAGGCGGCCAGCCCCGCCGCGATGTGGTGCGCCGGGCCGAATTGCAGGCTCTCGACGAGGCTGTAGATCCGCGTCGACAGCACCTCGGTCCGCCCCGGCACCGCGCCGCCGATCATCAGCACGACGCCGAACTCGCCGACAGTATGCGCGAAGACCAGGATCGCGGCCGAGAGATAGCCGCGCCGGGCGAGCGGCAACGCGACGGTGGCGAAGCGATCGAACGGCCCCGCCCCACACGTCGCCGCGATCTCCAGCGGCCGATCGCCGAGCCCTTCGAAGGCGGTGCGCAGCGGCTGCACGGCGAAGGGCAGCGAATAGAAGAGCGAGCCGATGACGAGGCCGGTGAAGGTGAAGGCCAGCGTACGGACGCCGAACGGATGGAGCGGCGCCATCAACGGGCTCTCCGGCCCGAGCGCGATCAGCACATAGAAACCGATGACCGTCGGCGGCAGCACCAGCGGCAGCGCCGCGAGCGCGCCGATCAACTCCTTCCACCACGATCGGCTGCGCGCCAGCCACCAGGCGAACGGGGTGGCGAGCAGCAGCAGGAGCAGCGTCGTCACCGCCGCCAGCTCGACGGTGGTGAGGATGACGAGGCCGAGGGAGGAATCCATCAGGTATAAGCGCTACCATAGCCCTCTCCCTTGAGGGAGAGGGTTGGGTG
>CAXTMT010000112.1:0-8412 GCA_964245355.1 uncultured Sphingomonadaceae bacterium | reverse complement strand
CCCGCGCCTGCTCGACCGCATCGAACACCGCTCGCGCGACCGCCTCGGCCGGTGCGTGGCGCGCATGGAGTGCGCCATCGTGGTGCTTTTCCCGCAACGCAAAACCATCGGCGAACCCGCGCGCTTCGGCGACCTGATCGGCCGGCAGATTGCGCCCCGGCATCGGTACGCGCAACTGCTTGAACGAGGCCGATGGCGCTTCGGCGGTAAAGCTCAGCTCCAGCTCCGGCTCCCCCGCCATTGCCCGCGCGGTGCCGGCGAGCACGGCACGGAAGGCGTCGATCGGCGTCTGCTCGGGCATTACCAGAGCGTCTCGCAACCGAAGGCGGGCATATGGCGATCGCGCGTTACCAATGTCATTTGTTCGATGATGGCTTGCGCCGCCAGCATGCGATCGAACGGATCGCCGTGATCGCTTTCGAGCGATCCGGCGCGGAGGCTGTGCTGCTGCTGGATCGCGATACGCTGAAAGCCTTCTTCGGCGATATCCTCCTCATAATGGTGTATCGCCTCTTCCATCTCCGGCATTTTCCGCAGGCGGACCTTGGTCGCGATTTCCCACGCCGACACGGCGCTGACGTAGACAGCGGAACTGCCGCCGGCGATGGCCGCCTTGGCCGCTTCGGATAGGCGGGGATCATCCTGCAGCCACCACACGATGCTGTGGGTATCGAGAAGCAAGCGCACGACGGTCAATCGCATGAAGGCCCGCGTCCTTCCCACTGCGCCAGCTCGTCGGCAGGCAGCGGATCGAACCAGGCAGAATCAGGAATCGGGGCGACGAGATCTTTCCAACGCCCAGGCTTGCGTTGCGGCTTGTCGGGATGCGCGAACGGAACGAGCTTGGCGTAAGGTACACCAGCTTTGGCGAGAATGATCTCTTCGCCGGCATGAGCGCGTTCCAGCAGCTTGGAAAAGTTGGTCTTGGCGTCGTGAACATTCACGATGCCGAGATCGGCAGGCGCGTTCATAAGCCGACTCCTTTCGAGTGGACTAACTTAGTCCGCTCTCCTACAATTCTCAAGCCTTGCCGACGATGCTCTCGGGCAGATCCTTGCCGAACACGCGCTGGTAATATTCGGCGACCAGGCTGCGCTCCGCCTCGTCGCATTTGTTGAGGAAGGAAAGGCGGAAGGCGAAGCCGATGTCGCCCAGGATCAACGCGTTCTGCGCCCAGCTGATCACCGTGCGCGGGCTCATCACCGTCGAGATGTCGCCCGCCATGAAGCCGGCGCGGGTGAGATCGGCGACCTTCACCATGTCGGCGACGGTCTTGGCGCCCTCGGGCTTGTCATATTCGCCCGATTTGGCGAGCACGATCTGCGCTTCGATCGCGGCGGGCAGATAGTTGAGCGTGACGACGATGTTCCAGCGGTCCATCTGGCCCTGGTTGATCTGCTGGGTGCCGTGATAGAGGCCGGTCGTATCGCCCAGGCCCACCGTGTTGGCGGTGGCGAAGAGGCGGAACCAGGGGTTGGGGCGGATCACGCGGTTCTGATCCAGCAGGGTGAGCTTGCCCTCCGCCTCCAGTACGCGCTGGATGACGAACATCACGTCGGGGCGGCCGGCGTCATATTCGTCGAAGACGAGTGCGGAGGGGGTCTGGAGCGCCCACGGCAGCAACCCCTCGCGGAATTCGGTGACCTGCTGGCCGTCGCGCAGCACGATCGCGTCACGGCCGACGAGATCGATACGGCTGATGTGCGCGTCGAGATTGATGCGGATCGTCGGCCAGTTGAGCCGCGCGGCCACCTGTTCGATGTGCGATGATTTGCCGGTGCCGTGATAGCCCTGGATCATCACCCGGCGATTGTGCGCGAAGCCGGCGCAGATCGCGAGCGTGGTGTCCGGATCGAAGACGTAGGCCGGATCGAGATCGGGCACACGCTCATCGGCTTCGGAGAAGGCGGGCACCTGCATGTCGCTGTCGATGCCGAACAGCTCGCGCACCTTCACCATCTTGTCCGGGGCTTCGAGAATGGTGGTCTCGCGGCTGTCGGGCTGGACGTTGGGCAGGTCGGTCATCGGATTTCCGGGCTCGAAGCTGTTACAGGAGTCGGACCGTGCCTAAGCAGGCGCGGACGATGCTGCAATCGCTAAGCGGTTGGCGCAGCGACTTTCGGCGGAAGCTGGAAGAGGCCGGCAAAGCGCTCGGCCAGCGCGCGATCGCCGCCGATTTGAAGGCCTTGCGCCTCCCATTGCAGGATCGGTTCGTGGCCATAGATCACGCAAAGCAGCGGCCAGGGCCGATCGACCTCGATCCGCGCATCCACGTCGTTTTCTTCTCCACGCCGGACATCGAACCGCCCCTCGCCGAGCGTCACGATGAACCGCTCCTCGCCCAACCGAACGCCGATCCAGCCGGCGATGTCGCCCAGCCGTTCGGGCACGAGCATCGTTCGCATCGACATCATCAGCGACGCACCAGACAGAAACAGCGTCGGATCGTGCAGCGGCGAGCGCGCCGCCCAGCGGCCAAGCGCCATGATCGCCGGCTCGCTCTCATAGCCCCAGGGGGTGAGTTCGTAGACCTGCACCGAGGCGGGGGACGGCAGCGTACGGCGCAGAAGAATATCGGCGCGCTGGAGAGTCGTCAGGCGCTGGGTCAGCGTATTGGCGCTGATCCCCGGCAACCCGGCGCGCAATTCGGAGAAGCGGCGTGGCCCGTACATCAGCTCGCGCACGATCAGCATCGACCAGCGCTCGCCCACCAATTCCATCGCCAGCGCCGTGCCGCAGGCGTCATCATACCAGCGGTCGGGCCAGGCTTTTTCTAGATGAGTCACTTTTTCTAACTTCATGGTTGTATTTTGTAACTGAAACCGGCAATCGCTGCAAATGATGATTCGCAAGGGAGATGTGAAATGGCGAAAATGATCTTCGTGAACCTGCCCGTGGCCGACGTCGCCAAGTCGACGACATTCTACGAGGCGATCGGCTGCGTGAAGGACGAGCGCTTCTCGGCCGATCATGCGGCGTCGGTGGTTTATTCCGATTCGATCGTCTTCATGCTGGTCGGACACGATTTCTACAAAACGCTGACCCCCAAGCCGATCGCCGACACCCATAAGGAAAGCGCCGTGCTGATCGCGCTCTCGTTCGACAGCAAGGCCGAGGTCGATGCGATCACCGAGAAGGCGATCGCCGCCGGGGGCAAGGAAGGGCACGAGCCCGAGGATATCGGCTTCATGTATTCGCGGGCGTTCGAGGATCTCGACGGCCATGCCTTCGGTCCGCTGTGGATGGACGTCGATGCCGCCGTGGCCGCGATGTCTGAGCCCCAGGCGGCCTGATCCGCCCGACAAGGAAGAGCTGCGATGACCCCGACCATCACCACTTTTCGCTGGGTGCCGCCGATGGCGCGCGGCTTCGTCCGCGATCTGCGCGCGCGATGGGCGTTCGAGGAGGAGGGGCAGGCCTATGCGGTCGATCTGATCGACTTTCCGACCGCGAAGGGTCCCGCGTATCGCCGCCTCCAGCCCTTCGGTCAGGTGCCGACCTATCGCGATGCGGAGACGATGATCTTCGAGTCGGGCGCGATCTCGCTGCGCATCGCCGAGCGTGGAAAGAGGCTGCTGCCAGCAGAGCCGAGCGGGCGCTGGAACGCGATCCAATGGACGATCGCCGCGCTCAATTCGGTCGAGCAACATGTCATGCAATTGGCGATGTGCGACGTGTTCGAGGCCGACCGCGACTGGTCGCCGATGCGCCGCGACAAGGTGCTCGCCGATCTCCAGACGCGCCTCGGCGATCTGGAGACCGCGCTCGGTGACAAGCCATGGCTCGATGGCGAGACCTTCACGGTCGGCGATCTGACGATGATCTCGGTGTTGGGCGGACTGCGCAACACCGATGTGCTCCACAGCTTGCCCCGCCTCGCCGCCTATGTCGCGCGCGGCGAGGATCGGCCGGCGCATCGCAAGGCGATGGCCGATCAGCTTGCGCTTTACGACGAGGCCGCAGCCTAAGCGGCGCTGCCATCCTCATTCGGGAGAAAGCCATGTATTTCGATACCACCGTCCTGCCGGTGAAAGCCGGCCGCAAGGACGATTACATCGCACAGTCCAGGGAATCGGCGGTGCTGTTCCTCGAATATGGGGCGCTGCGGGTCGTCGAGACCTATGGCGACGCCGACGTGCCCGAAGGCAAGCGGACCGATCTGTGGCGCGCGGTCGCGGCCGATAAGGCCGGCGGCGAGGGGCTGGTCGTCACCTGGATCGTCTGGCCGTCGAAGGCGGTGCGCGACGAGGCCTGGGCCGGACTGATGAAGGACGAGCGGATGAAACCGAATGACGACATGCCCTTCGATCCGGGACGCATGATCTTCGGCGGCTTCGATCTGCTGCTCGATACGGCGGGAGAAGACGCATGAGCGATGACACTCTGGAACTGTCGGTCGAACGGCTGATCGATGCGCCGGTGGCGGCGGTGTGGAAGGCGTGGGTCGAGCATAAGGCGGAATGGTGGTGCCCGAAGCCCTGGACCACCGAGATCGTCGAAGAAGATCTGCGCCCCGGTGGTCGATCGGCGATGATCATGCGCGGCCCGAACGGCGAGGAGGCGCCGCAGGAGGGCGTGTTCCTCGAGATCATCCCCGAGCGCAAGGTCGTCTTCACCGATGCCTTTTCGGCGGGCTGGATTCCGGCAGGGCCATTCATGGTCGGCTTCATGTCATTCACGCCCGAGGGCGACAGGACCCGTTACCGCGGCGGCGCGCGGCATTGGACGAAGGAGGCTTACGAACAGCATAAGGCGATGGGGTTCGTCGACGGCTGGAGCAAGGTCGCCGAGCAACTCGAAGCGGTGGCCAAGCGGCTGGCTTGACATTTATCTCCCCAAACCTTGTCACCCCGGGCTTGATCCGGGGTCCCGCTACCCTTCGCAGCGTAGAGGAAGAAGCGGGATCCCGGATCAAGTCCGGGATGACGGGAAAGTCAGGCGAAGGCCGGCGCGCTCTTTAGCCGTTGGTAGGCGGCGATGACGGCGGTGAGCGCTTTCTCGTGGCTGCGGTCGCCGCCGTTGCGATCGGGGTGGTAGCGGCGGACGAGATCCGAATAGCGGCGGCGCAGAGCGGTGCGGTCGGTATCGATCTCCAGACCGAGCGTCTTCAGATCCTTGCGGTTCTCGCCCGAGAGCGGCCTGCCGTCCCTGCGTTCGGCGCTGGCCCCGACGCCGCCCCGGAAGCGCGCCTGGATCGCGTCGAGCGGATCGAGGAAATCGGACCACTTCGGCGGGCTGTCGGCGCCGCCGGTGGCGAAGGCGCGGGTTTCGCGTTCCCAGCCGGCATAGGGCCGCTGGGCGTCGAAAATCTCCTCCTCGCTCATGCCGGTGAAGAAATTGTAGCGCTGGTTGAAGGCGCGGACATGATCGAGGCACAGCCAGCGCCAGTCGCCCGGCCCGTCGAAGCCGGGACGGCGGCCCTGATCGGCGGGCGCGCGGAATTCGCCCGCCGCCTCGCAGCCGGCTTCCGAACAATGCCGCTCACCCGGCATCCGTCCGTGGAACTTCGTCGCCCTTTCCCGCTCGCTCAAACCAGCCTCGTCAACGCGCGTAATCCGCTTATGTAGGCGCGATGAGCGAAGTTGAAACCGGGCCGGTAGCGGCCGAAATCGCGCGGCGGCTGAACGCCGCCTTGTCCCCCGAACGGCTCGCCGTGATCGACGACAGCGCCAAGCATGCCGGTCATGCCGGGCATGACGCGCGCGGCGAAAGCCATTTCACGGTGGAGATCGTCGCCGAGGCTTTCGCCGACAAGAACCGGGTCGCGCGCCATCGGCTGATCAACACGGCTCTGGCCGAATTGCTGGCCGAACGGGTTCATGCTTTGGCGATCGTGGCCAAAGCACCGGGCGAGTGACCGTCCGCACCCCGCGCCCCGCCGCGCGCATCCTGCTGATCGACCCTGATAGCCGCGTGATGCTGTTCCGCTTCGTCGCCTCCGATCGGCCGCCCTTCTGGTGTACGCCGGGTGGCGCCGTCGATCCCGGCGAGAGCTATGCTGAGGCGGCGGTGCGTGAATTGCGCGAGGAGACCGGGTTCGATCTGCCGTGCGGTCCCGAAGTCGCCCGACGCCACGTCGAATTCCTGACGCTGGAGGGTGTCGAGGCCGAGGCGGACGAGCGCTATTTCCTGATCCGTGTGCCGCACACGCGGATCGAGACGCACGGCCATACCGCGCTCGAACAAGCGGTGATGCGCGAATGGGAGTGGTTCGATCGTGCCGGCCTCGCCGCGATGGACGAGCGTTTCTATCCCGAGGATCTGGCCGAGATGCTGGTGGCGCTCGACGTCTGGTAACTTGTCCGTTGATCGCGTGTGGCATAAGGGCCGCGCTCCCATGACCAATCCGATCGTCATTGCCGTCCCGAAGGGGCGCATCCTCGCCGAGGTGATGCCGCTGTTCGCGCGTACCGGGATCAATCCGGAACCCGCCTTCGCCGACGAGGACAGCCGCGCGCTGCGCTTCGAGACCGATCGCGCCGACATCAGCCTGATCCGGGTGCGCGCCTTCGACGTCGCGACGTTCGTGGCGCACGGCGCCGCCCAACTCGGCGTCGTCGGATCGGACGTGCTGATGGAATATGATTATTCCGAGCTCTACGCGCCGGTCGACCTGCGCATCGGCTATTGCCGGTTGGCGGTGGCGCAGCCGGCCGGCATGACCGAGGGTGACGGCAGCCACGTCCGCGTCGCGACCAAATATCCCAACGTCACCCGACGCCATTATGAGAAGCAGGGCATCCAGGCCGAGTGCGTGAAGCTCAACGGCGCGATGGAGATCGCGCCGGTGCTGGGGCTGGCGAGCCGGATCGTCGATCTGGTGTCGACCGGGCGGACGCTCAAGGACAATGGCCTCGTCGAGGTGGCTACGGTAGCCGAGGTCAGTTCGCGCCTGATCGCCAACCGGGCGGCGTTCAAAACCCGTGCGGCGGAGATATTGCCGCTGATCGAAGCGTTCCGGGCTGCGGTGGAGACGGTAGCGTGAAACGCCGCTGCTCTGCGCTCCCTCTCCCCAGCGGGGAGAGGGTTGGGGTGAGGGGGAGCGAGGCGCAGCCGATCGTCCCCGCTATCGGCGTGGTGCACCCTCACCCAACCCTCTCCCTCAAGGGAGAGGGCTAATGGTGCGCCTCGACGCTTCGGCGCCCGATTTCGCCGCCGCCTTCGACACGCTGGTCAACGCCCGGCGTGAGGCGGATGCCGATGTGTCGCGCGATGTCGCGGCGATCGTCGCGGCGGTGCGCGAGCGGGGCGATGCGGCGCTGGCGGACTATACGCAGCGCTTCGACCGGCACGATCTGGAGCAGAGCGGCTGGGAGATTTCCCGAGCCGATCGGCGAACGGCGCTGGACGGGCTCGACAAGGATCTGCGCGCCGCGCTCGAACTCGCGGCCGAACGCATCTCGGCTTACCATGCCGATCAGAAACCTGCCGATCGCGATCATACCGATGCTACCGGGATGCGCCTCGGGGCGCGCTGGAATGCGGTCGAGGCGGCGGGTCTGTACGTCCCTGGCGGCCGTGCGGCTTACCCCTCCTCGGTGCTGATGAACGCGCTGCCGGCGAAGGTCGCGGGTGTCGATCGGCTGACGATGGTGACGCCGACACCCAACGGCGAGGCCAATCCGCTGGTGCTGGCCGCCGCCGAGATCGCCGGCGTCGATGAGGTCTTCCGCGTCGGCGGTGCGCAGGCCGTAGCGGCGCTCGCGTATGGCACCGATCACATTCGGCGGGTCGATGTGATCGTCGGCCCCGGCAACGCCTGGGTCGCCGAGGCCAAGCGCCAGCTCTATGGCGTCGTCGGCATCGATATGGTGGCGGGTCCGTCCGAGATCGTCGTCGTCGCCGACGGCAAGAACGATCCGGTATGGATCGCCGCCGATCTGCTCAGCCAGGCCGAGCATGATCCGACCAGCCAATCGATCCTCTTCACCGACGATGCCGATTTCGCGGGCCGGGTTGCCGCCGCCGTCGAGGACCAGCTCGCCCGCCTCCAGACGCAGGCCGTCGCCCGCTCCTCCTGGGCCGACAATGGCGCGATCATCGTCGTCCCCAGCCTCGCAGCGTCGCTCCCTCTCGTGGACCGCCTCGCTCCCGAACATCTCGAACTTGCCGTCGACGATCCCGAGCCCTTGTTCGCAAAGGTTCGCCACGCCGGCTCGGTCTTCCTCGGTCGCCACACCCCCGAGGCGATCGGTGATTATATTGCCGGGCCGAACCATGTGCTGCCCACCGGCCGGCGCGCGCGTTTCGCCTCGGGCCTCTCGGTATTGGATTTCATGAAACGCACCTCGTTCATCGCCTGCAGCGAGCAGAGCCTTCGCGCCGTCGGCCCCGCCGCCGTCACGCTAGCCCACGCCGAGGGTCTGCCCGCGCACGCCGCCTCGATCGCGGTGCGGCTATGAACAGCAGGCA
>CAXTMT010000111.1:5353-8519 GCA_964245355.1 uncultured Sphingomonadaceae bacterium | reverse complement strand
GAGCAGAAGCTTCCCAAGCTTACGACGAGGGTTCGATTCCCTTCACCCGCTCCACTTCCCCACCATGATCACGCGATTGCCAGTACGCTGCGGTGGATGAAGCGGATCAGGTCGGGTTGTCCGCGGGCGCCGGTCTTGGCGTAGATGCGTTTCCCCATGGCCAAGCCAGCCATTGACGCTGTGAGCCAAAGCCGCGACAGTTCGCTGCAGGAAGCGGCTAGCGACCCACTGCGGGCTGACTACCCTGAGACATCACCATGACAGAGCCCGTTGCCACGCCGATCGTCCTGGTCGTTGAAGACGAGATGGTGCTGCGCATGCGGGCTGTCGACATCGTTGAAGACGCCGGATTTTCACCCATCGAGGCGGTGAGCGCGGATCAGGCCATAGAGATACTGGAATCGCGCGACGACATCTCCCTTCTGTTCACCGATATTCAGATGCCCGGCAGCATGGACGGATTGAAACTCGCGCATGCGGCCCATACCCGCTGGCCGCACATCAAGATCGTCCTGGTTTCCGGCCAGATTGCCATCACCGATGCGGACAAGCCGGACAACAGCAAATTCTTTCCGAAACCCCTCGAAATCGAGCGAATGATTGCCGAGCTTCAGGAAATGATCGGGAAAGGTGCGCTCGAACTTCTGCCATCCTTGAGTGAGGCCGATGTCTCGCTCACCAACGAAAACAGGAAACTTCGCTACCAGCTTCAGCAGGCAGGGCTCGACGCGAAGGCCCTGCTCGTGAAGACCGTGTCGGATACGGAAAAGCAGCAGCTGATCATCGATGAGAACAAGCCTTTCCAGGACGCCCTGACTTCCGAAAACGATAGTCTCAAACTGGCGCTGGAGCAGGCCGGCATCGACGCCAACGCCCTGCTCGTGCAGGCCGGTATCGATGCCGAGGAACGCGAGGCTGCCGACAAGTTGCAGCATCTCATCCACGCCGAGTTGCACCACCGGATCAAGAACATGCTCGCGACTGTGGGCGCCATCACCCAACAAAGCCTCCGCACCGCGCCGAGTATGGCCCACGCAAGTTCTGCCATAGATGGCCGGCTCGCAGCGTTGGCGCGCGTCCACGACCTGCTGACGCGGGTGAGTTGGGAAAACGCCACCATCGAAAGCACCATCCGCAGTGCGATCGAGCCCTTCGATCAGGGCGGCGGAAAATTCGCCGTCACCGGCCCGGTGATCGGCATCACGTCGAGTGCGGTCATCGCCTTCGCCATGACCCTCAACGAGCTTTGCACCAACACGACCAAATTCGGCGCCTTGTCCTCATCCGCCGGCCAGGTTCGCCTTTCCTGGACGGTCGATACCGATCGGCTTCGCTTCGAATGGTCCGAATCCGGCGGCCCTCCCGTCAGCGAACCGACGCGCAAGAGCTTCGGCACACGCATGATGACCTCGTTAGGGCAGCAGCTGAAGGGGAAGGTCTTGTTGAATTACGCGTCCGACGGCTTTGTCTATACGCTGGATGTGCCGCTGGAAGCGCTAGTCAGCAAACCGAAGGAGCATGTGTCAAAAGCCGCGCTCTAGGCGTTCGTAAATCCTCCTTTACGAGAAGCACTGCGCCGCTTGTGTGAAGGATATCGTACCCCTGCCGGTGCCCGATCTCCTTCACGATTTCGGACATTCGTTGCGCCGCTTGTATCGCTCTAAAACGGACGCCGGCGGTGGGCATGGGCGGCGTCAAGCTATGCCGGCATAAAGCCGCCAGACCGTTTCCACCCAATAGCTGCCGGACGGCCACCGGCTTTTGCTCACCACCGACTCGCAATTCGCCAGCCTGCATTCCTCTTGCCACATCAGCGCCACGCTGTCAAGCTTTGTTTTTGTTTCGTATCCGCGATGTTCGCGTTTCCGCGATATCGCCGAGCCTGCAGATCTGGCGCTGCTCCAAACCGCACCGTCACCCCGGACGTGAGCCCAGGGTGACGAAGCTAAGAAATCAATTCCGCCGCGCCGCAGCCTGACCCGAGGTCGCGGGAGCCGCATCGCCCGCGATGTTGCCCTTGGGCTGCTTGGCGGCCTGGGCCTCGGTCTGCACCGGCTGGTTGGCAGCCTGCGCCGCGCCGCCGGTCGGCGCGCTGTCCTTGCCGGCGCTGGCCGGGCCGTTGGTCTCGGCCGGGGCCGAAGGCAGCGGCAAGGGATGATCGCCATCCTTGTTGAGGTAGGCGATCACGTTGGCGCGATCTTCCGGCTTGGAAAGACCGGCGAAGGTCATCTTGGTGCCGGCGGCATAGGCCTTCGGGCTGGTGAGCCATTTGTCGAGCTCTTCCATCGTCCACTTGCCGCCGTGCGCCTTCAGGCTGTCGGAGAAAGCGAAGCCGCCACGGCCCTGCGCCTCGTCGTCGCCGACGATGCCGTAGAGATTGGGGCCGAGCTGATTGGCGCCGCCCTTGTCGGCATTGTGGCAGGCGGTGCATTTCTTGAAGACATCGGCACCCTTCTGGGGATCGCCGCTCGCCATGTAGAAAGCGAAGGGTTTCTCGGCCGCTGCAGCGGCACCGCCCTCCGCCTCGACGCCCGTCACCTCATAGCCCATCTTCTCGGGCCGCTCGGCGGCGAAATATTCACCGGTGACGATCGAGGCGCCGAGCGCGGCGATGCCCGCCGCAAGAACCCAGCCAGCAATCGTGTTCGACCGATCGTTCATTTGCGCCCCTGTGCTCCCGATGGGGATTCGAGGTCGCTCTAAAGAAGCCCATGGCGCGCTGCAAGGTTGCCCGACAGCAGTTCGCCGCCTAAGCGCGCCCAGCAAATGGAAAGCTATCCCGAACCCGCGCGCGAACTGGTCGATCGCATGACCCGCGCCGCCGCCGCCGATCCCGCCCGCGCCGTCGCCATCCAAGGCGCGCCGGGCTGCAATTCGCACCTCGCCTCGGACACCGTCTTCCCCGACGGCCTGCCTTTGCCCTGCTACAGTTTCGAGGATGCGCTGGACGCGGTGCGCGAGGGGCGCGCCGGGCAGGCGCTGATCCCGCTCGAAAATTCACTGCACGGCCGCGTCGCCGACATTCACTTCCTGCTGCCCGAAAGCGGCCTCGCCATCACCGGCGAGCATTTCATGTCGATCCGCTATGCGCTGATGGGCCTGGGCGGCGCCGAGATCAGCGAGGCGATGAGCCATCCGCAGGCACTCGGCCAATGCCGCCATTGGC
>CAXTMT010000111.1:0-5343 GCA_964245355.1 uncultured Sphingomonadaceae bacterium | reverse complement strand
TGCCGACACCGCCGGCGCCGCCGCGCAGGTCGCCGAGATGGGCCAGGCCGCGATCGGCGCGATCGCCCCGCGCTTCGCCGCCGATCTCTACGGCCTGGAAATCCTGGGCGAGGGTCTCGAGGATTCGGACGACAACACCACCCGCTTCGTCATCCTGACCCGCGAGGCGGACGCTCCCACCGGCGACGGCCCATGGATGACGACCTTCACCTTCGAGGTGAACAATGTCGCCGCCGCGCTCTACAAGGCGCTCGGCGGCTTCGCGACCAACGGCGTCAACATGACGAAGCTGGAAAGCTACCAGCGCAGCGCAAGCTTCACCTGCACCGAATTCTTCTGCGACGTGGTCGGCCATCCCGACGATCCCAACGTCGCCCGCGCGCTGGAGGAACTGAAATTCCACACCAAATGGGTGCGGATGCTGGGCACCTATCCGCAGGAGCGGACGCGGGGGGATTAGCTCATTTTCCCAAACACTTCTGCCGTGGCATCATGTGTTATCCACCCACATCCGGAACAACGTATTCGCGATTGCATAGGGCGGAGGCGGCAGGAACGGCGCCCCCTCTTCCTCCGCCAACGCCGCCCGCACACCGTTACGATCGACCCATTTCGCATCCTCGATCTCGGTCCTGTCGAGCGTGAGCGTATCGTCCCCGGTCTCGGCGATGCAGGCGATCATGAGCTGCGAGGGAAAGGGCCACGGCTGGCTGTTGAGATAATGCACCCGGCCGGCGCGGATACCCGCCTCCTCCGAAAGTTCGCGCCGCACCGCTTCTTCCAGCGATTCGCCGACTTCGACGAAGCCCGCCAGCGCCGAGTAGCGCCCCGGCGGAAACATCGCCTGACGGCCGACCAGAACCCGCGCTTCCTCACCCTCACCATGCTGGGCCAGCATGATGACGACCGGATCGGTGCGCGGGAAATGTTCGGTGCCGCAGTTCGGGCAGAGCCGCGCCCATCCGGATTTGAACGGCGCGGTCGGCGTACCGCAATTGGCGCAGAAAAGGTGGCGGCTGTGCCAGTCGATCAGGCTGCGCGCCGCCGCGTACGTTCCCGCTTCGCCCGCCGGAAGCGAATCGAGGATCGCGAATACAATGTTGGTCCGTCGCGCCGGCTCGGGTTTCGCCGGCAGTCGCGCGAAGCGGGGAATGCCGTCGATCTTACCGAGGAAGATCCGTTCTTCGGGCACAGGAGCGGCGACCGGGATCCAAGATAGTGCGCCCTGCAGATCGACGCGCGGTTCGTAGCCGTCGAGATCGAGCAGCAACGCATCGCTCTGCGCCGCGAGCGCCGAGACGGCGGCATCGTCGCCACGGATCGCATCGCAGCGATCGAGCGGCGAGCCGGTGAAGCCGGGTGCGATCGTCATTCCGACACTCCGGCGGCGCGACCATATTCGGCGGCGCGGGCGAACAGGCTGGGCAAACCGGCTTCCTCCAGACGATCGATCGGCCACCATTCGCCCTCGATCGCACGGTTTTCCGCTGGCGCCGTCACGACCGAATAGTCGAGTGCAAAATGCGTGAAGACGTGGCGCCCCGCCCCCGCCGCCCGCCAGATCGCCTGCGCCGGCGCGTCGGCAAACCCCGGATCCTCTGCACTCCACGGCCCGGTCGGCAGGGCGCGCATCCCACCGAGCATCCCCTTGGGCGGGCGCCGGCAGAGCAGCACATGCCCCTCCGACTCCAGCCAGAAGATCGTGCCCTTGCGCACCGGCTTGGCGGATTTGGGGGCTTTGATCGGATAAGCTTCGGCCATGCCCGCGCGATAGGCGGCGCAGTTCGCCGAAATCGGACAGAGCGCACAGGTCGGCGCGCGCGGCGTACAGGCCAGCGAACCCAGATCCATCATCGCCTGCGCGAAATCGCCGGCGCGCTTTTCGGGCGTGATCGTCGCCGTCGCCGCGCGAATTTCGGGCCGCGCCCTGGGCATCGGCGTCGGAATCGCGAACAGCCGCGCGACGACCCGTTCGACATTGGCATCGACGACCACCGCCGGCCGATCGAAGGCGATCGCGGCCACCGCGGCAGAAGTATAGGCGCCCACGCCCGGCAGGGCGCGCAGCCCCTCCTCCGTATCGGGAAAGCGGCCGCCATGCTCGAACACCACCGCCCGCGCGCAGGCGATCAGATTGCGGGCGCGGGCGTAATAGCCAAGCCCCGCCCACGCGCCCATCACATCGGCCTCGGGCGCCGCCGCCAACGCTTCCACCGTCGGCCAGCGCTTCGTGAAGGTCGCGAAATAATTCTTCACCGCCGCCACCGTGGTCTGCTGGAGCATCACCTCGGACAGCCAGACGCGATAGGGATCGGGCGATGGCGTCCCCGGCGGGGCGCGCCACGGCAGGCTGCGGTGGTGCCGATCGTACCAGGCGAGCAATGCGGGAGCGACGTCGGCGCTATCGACGAACATGGCGGGCCTATGGCATGGACGCGAGGATGACGAAACCGCCCGCGACTGCTCGGAAGACCGCCCGCCCGCCCGCCGTGGAACGCCCACGCGGCCGGGGCGTCCGCTCGGTCGCCGAGATGCTGCCCGATATCGGCGGCGCCGCCTTCCGCCGCTTCGGCTTCGTCCAGTCGAGCGTCGTGAGCCGCTGGGCCGAGATCGTCGGCGAGCGTTTCGCCGACGTCACCATGCCCGAGATGATTCGCTTCCCCAGCGGCAAACGCCAGGACGGCAATCTGGTGCTGGCGGTGGAGAGCGCGTTCGGGCCGATGATCCAGCATGTCGTGCCGGTGATCGTCGAGCGGGTGAACCGCTTCTTCGGCTATACCGCCGTGGCGCGGGTGACGATCCGCGCGGGCAGCCTGCCCAAGCCCGAACCGCGCCGCGCGCCGCCCGCGCTCAAGCCCGTGTCCGTCGAAATCGGCGACAGCCTGCGCGCCATCGCCGATCCCGAGCTGCGCGATTGCCTCGCCGCATTGGCCTCGGCCGTCGCCGCCAGCGAGGCGCGTTCCATCCCGATCCAGGGGAAGATTTCGTGATCCGCCTGCTCCGCTTCGTCGCCCTACTCCTCCTGCCGATCACCGCGCAGGCCGCACCGCCGCGCAAGGCTACCCCCGCGCGCGACTGGACCCAGGTCACCGTCCGCACTGCCGACGGCGATCGCATCGGCAATCCCAATGCGAAGGTGAAGCTGGTCGAGATGCTCTCGCTCACCTGCCCGCATTGCGCGGTGTTCGAGGGTGAAGCGGTGCCCAAGCTGCTCGCCAAATATGTGAAGCCCGGTCTCGTCAGCTACGAAGTGCGCGTCGCGCTGCGCGATCCGATCGATCTGGCGGCGACGATGGCGGCGCGCTGCGATGGGCCTGCGCGCTTCTTCCAGATCGTCCCGGCGCTCTACCGCACACAGGAGGATTGGGTGACGAAGGGCTATGCCTGGTTGCAGACCAACCCCGACCTGACCAACATCGGCGAGGCCGACGCGGGCCGTCTCGCGCTCAGGAACAGCGGGCTCGACGTCGCACTCGCCCGCGCCGGCCTATCGCCCGCCCACGCCGCTGAGTGCATGAACAACGTCGCCGAACAGCATGCCCTCGCCACCAAGGCGCAGACGATGTGGGCGCTGCCCGGCTTCAAGGGTACGCCGGGCTTCCTGATCGATGGGCAGATGCGCGACGATATTCACGAGTGGGTCAGCCTCGATGCGGCTCTTGCGCCGCTGGTCCGCTGACAGGGTGGGCTGCCGCCATTATGCGGGGTACGGCGCCCCAAAAGAAGGATGATCGAATGACGTTTCGCCGGCCGCTCGCCGCTCTCCTGATCGCCACCGCGCTCACCGCCTGCTCGAAGAAAGCGGATACCGTCGCGGGCGGATCGACCCCGGTGACCACCGGCCCCGTCGCCGCCGTCGCCGCTCCCGCCGGCAAGAGCTGGACCGATGTCGTCGCCGCCACGCCCGAGGGCGGCTACCGGATGGGCAATCCCGACGCCGGCATCAAGCTCGTCGAATATGGCAGCTTCACCTGCCCGCACTGCAAGCATTTCGAGGACGAAGGCGCCGACGCGCTCAAGACCAAATATATCGCGACCGGCAAGGTCAGCTGGGAATTCCGCTCGACGGTGATCCACGGCGGACCGGACGTCGCGATCTCGCTGCTGATGAGTTGCCGCGGCCCCGATCCCTACTTCACGCTCGCCCAGCAGCTCTATGCGACGCAGGAGACCTGGTTCGGCGAGGCGGCGATCACCAAGCTCAACGCGTCCCTGCCGACGATGCAGACGCTGCCGCCCGCTGGGCAGTTCAAATCGATCATCGATACGCTCGGCCTCTACAGCTTCTTCGCCGCGCGTGGCCTGCCGCGCGCGCAGGCCGATGCCTGCCTGTCCGATCAGAAGGCGGTCGAGGCGCTGACCGCGACCCAGCAGAAATATCAGACGGTCGATAATGTCACGAGCACCCCGGCTTTCTTCCTCAACGGCCAGCAGCAACAAGATATCGAGAACTGGGCCATGCTCGATCAGCGCCTTTCCGGCCTGACGCGCTAGGTCGCGCGGGGGGGGGGCGGCAGCGTTGCGGATCAGGAAGCTCCGGCTCGCGGGCTTCAAGAGCTTCGTCGAGCCGGCCGAGCTGCTGATCGAGCCGGGGCTGACCGGGGTGGTCGGCCCCAACGGCTGCGGCAAATCCAATCTGCTGGAAGCGATCCGCTGGGTGATGGGCGAGGGCAGCCCCAAATCACTGCGCGGCGGCGGCATGGAGGACGTGATCTTCGCCGGCACCGCCAACCGGCCCTCGCGCGATTTCGCCGAGGTCAGCCTGCTGGTCGACGACAATGAAGGCGAGAAGGAGGTCGTCCGCCGCATCGAGCGCGGCGCGGGCTCCGCCTATCGGCTGAACGGCCGCGACGTCCGCCAGCGCGACATCGCTCTGCTGTTCGCCGATGCCGCGACCGGCGCGCACTCGCCGGCGCTGGTCAGCCAGGGCCGCATCGCCGCGGTGATCGCCGCCAAGCCGACCCAGCGCCGCGAAATGCTGGAGGAAGCGGCCGGGATCGCCGGCCTGCACGTCCGGCGCCGAGAGGCGGAGATTCGGCTCAAGGCGACCGAGACCAACCTCACCAAGCTCGACGAGATGCTCGGTGAAATGGAGGGTCGCGCCAACGCGTTGCGCCGCCAGGCCCGCGCCGCCGAACGCTATCGCGCGCTCTCGGCCGACATCCGCATCGCCGAGGCGCGCAGCCTGTTCGCAAGGTGGCGCGAGGCGGCAGCGGCGGCCGAGAACGCAATTGGTAGAGCCGGGCAGGCCGAGGCGGCGGTGACGGCGGCGGCTGAGGCGCAACGGGCGACTGCGGCCCATGCGACTGCTGCGGTGACGAAGCTGGCCGACGCGCGATCGGC
>CAXTMT010000110.1:0-8585 GCA_964245355.1 uncultured Sphingomonadaceae bacterium | reverse complement strand
CACCTGGACGCCCATCGCGGGATCGTCGGCCTCGGCGAGCAGGCGCCGCACCAAAGGCACCGCGCGCGGCGTGGTCGTCGCGACGCAGCGCGGATCGTGGCCGAGCCGCAGGCCCATCGCCAGATTGCGCCACACCTCCTCCCCCTGCCGCCACTTGGCAATCTCGTCCGCCCAGGCGAAATGATGCTGCGGCCCGCGCAGCGCGTCGGGCTCGGCGGCGGAGTAAAGGGACACTTCCGTCTTGGTATCCTTCCACACCAGCCGCCGGTTCGAGCTTTCCCACTTCGGCTCCCACACCCCGGGCGCGATCGAGAGAATGCCGCTCGCCCCTTCGACCATCACCGAGCGCACCTCATGCTGGGTCGCGCCGATCAACGCGATGCGCAGCCCCACGCCCGAGCGGACCTGCTGCATCACCCACTCGGCGCCCGCCCGCGTCTTGCCGAAGCCGCGCCCGGCGAGAATGGCCCAGGTTCGCCAATCACCGGGCGGCGGCTGCTGCGCCTCGCGGGCCAGCAGGCTCCAGCCGGCCGAATACAGGTGTTTGATCGTCCGGAAGGATTGGCGGTCCAGCCATTCGTCCCGCTCTGCTTTGACGATGCTGGCCAATTCTTCATATTGGGCGGGGCTCGTCGCCAGTGCTACCTTGGCATCGCGCACGAGATTGCCGTCCGCGATAACCTTCGCCAGCCACCCTGTTTCAAGCTCAGCCATCACCGCCCATATTCCGGTTCATTTCGGAGAGCCGCGCCGACAGGGCCTTGCGCACCTCGTCCTCGGTCATCGTCGCGGCGACCGGCGCCGCGCCGGTCACCGCGCCGCGATGCGCGGTGAGCAGCGCCAGGCAGGTGCGGTTGTCGTAATCCTTGATCGTGCCGACCTGCTTGCCGAGGTGGAACACCGGCTTGTCGACCCCGGCGAGCGCGCGGCGCAGCATCTCGGTCTCCAGCTTGACGAAGCCTTCGCGCAGCGCCGTCGCCCAGCGGGCACGGAACGCGCTCGATTTGCCGCGCCGGCGATAGACGCTGGTGTCCGACAACCCCGAGATGCGGACGCCCTCGGTGACATTGGCGGTCTGCGCCAGCGTTTCGAGGAATTTGTTCTCGCGCTCCATCGACCAGGCAACGCGCTTCACCTTGGCCTTGCGCGGCCGGCGTTTCGGGCCGGTGGATTTGGCGGAGGACGTCCCCCCGCCCACGAACTTCCCCTTGGCGTCGCGCACCCGCGCGCCATCCGCCGCCGGCGCGGGCTGCGCCGTCGTTTTCGATGTCATGATGTTACTCCCGTAAAATGGGCCGATGGGCCTCGCGGCCGATCGCGGAGAAAAGCAAAGAATGGTGAAGACGCCGCCGAAAAGGTCGAAAAATCGATGGAATCGGCTATGGTGCGGCACACCCAATCGGGATTCGGTCGCAGTCTGATGGATGCTTCCGGTCTCGATGGGGTCGCCCCTGTTTCTGTAGCTGGATCGTTGCCTTGACCAAGAGATCGAGCCGTTCACGCCGGACGTCACGCGTCCAGGAAAAGCGCGATGCGGCGAAGCTTCAGTCGACCCCCGCGTTCACCGTGCCGAGCGCCGATCTGATCGATCCGCGGACGCGGTGTGCGTCGATCCTCGGCGCCATCGCGCTCAGCGCATTGGGTTCGCCGATCGCCTTCGGTCTCCTCGCCGTCGAAGTGCCGCCCAAGGCCGCGACGGCCGATCTCGTCCGGGCGCCGAAGGCCGACCCGGCCGAGCCCGACGATACCCGCCCGGGCATCATCCGCCGCGCCAGCGACGGCCTGTTCTACGTCGGGCTCCGCGCCAACGGCGCCCACCTGCGCTGCCTGGTCGATACCGGCGCCTCCGATCTCGTCCTCTCCTCGGACGAGGCCGCGGATATTGGCCTCTCGCCCGAGGATCTGGACTATGTCCACAAGGTCGTCACCGCTGGCGGGATGCGCCCCGCCGCCCGCACCCGGCTGCGCGACATCGCCGTCGCCGGCCACCATTTCGAGAGCGTCCGGCTCGTCCTGGTCAAGGGCGGCAAGACCCCCTGCCTGATGGGGCAGGATCTGCTGGCCCGGCTCGATGCCGTCGAAATCCACGCGGACGAACTCCGCCTTCGCTAGGCGCAGGTCCGGATGCAGGACGCCACGGCATGATCGAACGCGCCCTGATCCGATCGCCGTGAACATCGCGCTGATGGTCGGCGGCGCGACGCTGCTGGACGCCGGGGGGCTATGGCGATAGTCCGCTGCCATATGTGGTTCGTGCTGGTCGGCGGGCTGACGGGTGTTCTTTTTGCGAGGACCTCTCCTCGAATTGGGGCGAAGCGGCGCTGATATCCCGGCTATACCGATGACGCCGGCTCCACGACACTCATCCCGCTTCCGCATCATCTACCCTATGGCGATACCGAGCGAAAACCTCCCCTGCAAGGGGAGGGGGACCATGCGCAGCATGGTGGAGGGGTGTCCCCGCCCGTGGTGACACCCCTCCGTCAGCCCTGCGGGCTGCCACCTCCCCTTGCAGGGGAGGATCGAAACCCGATTGCCTAACGAGTTAAGGGATCAGCACCGTCGATCCCTGTGTCTGCCGCGCCTCCAGCGCACGGTGCGCATCCGCCGCATCGGACAAGGCGAAACGCTGGCCGATCTCGGGCTGGAGGATGCCGTCCTCGATGCCCTTGAAGACGCGCCCCGCCGAGGCGAGCAGCCGTTCGCGCGTCTCGGTATAATCGAACACCGCCGGGCGGGTAAGGAACAAAGATCCGTTGCGCAGTTCGAGCGGCGAGAAGCTCGGCACCGCGCCCGAGGCGTTGCCGTAGGTCACCATCAGCCCGCGCCGCGCGGTGGCGGCGAGCGAAGCTTTCCAGCTATCCGCGCCGACGCCATCCAGCACCAGATCGGCGCCATGCCCGTCGGTCAGCCGGCGGACTTCGGCGGCGAGGTCTTCATAGCCGCAAGTCAGCGCATGATCGGCGCCGCGCGTTGTGGCTTTGGCCGCTTTCTCCGCCGATCCGACATGCGCGATCACGGTCGCGCCAAGCGCCTTGGCCCAGCGCACCGCGAGCGCGCCCACGCCGCCGGTCGCCGAATGGACGAGCACGACGTCGCCCGGCGTCACCTGCCCGCATTCGCCCACCAGCATGTCCGCCGTCATGCCCTTGAGCATCACCGCGGCGGCGACATCGAAGCCGATATCGGCAGGCAGCGGCACCAGCAGATGCGCGGGCACCGTACGGACAGTGGAATAAGCACCCAATGGCCCGCCCATATAGGCGACGCGATCGCCAATCTGCACCCCGCTCACGCCCTCACCGAGCGCCTCGACGCTGCCTGCGCCCTCGGAGCCGAGACAGGTCGGGCGATCGGCCGGGTAGAGGCCGGCGCGATAATAGACGTCGATGAAATTGAGCCCGATCGCGGCGTGGCGGACGACCGCTTCGCCGGCGGCGGGCGTGGGGACGGCGATATCCTCGCGCTCGATCACCTCGGGGCCGCCGGTCGTCCGGACGATCATGCGATACTCGCTCATGCCGGATATCCTCGAAAAAGGTGGACGTGTGCGTGTCGGCGATCCCTGCCTGCACGTCGTTGCGGCGTTTGCCGAAAGTATCTGCGAAGCCGTGGCCGGCGCCCGGATAGGTCAGCACTGTTGACCGATCGAGCGGGATGAGCGTCTCCATCACGCGGGCAATCGCCTTGGCCGATCGTTTCACCCATCAGGCAATTCCTCGCGCGAACATGGACGCCCCCGTGGCGATCCTCTAGCATCGCAGGGCTTCGGCTCAAGCGGAGGGCGCCTTGAACATCAACGTCTCGATCGATTGTACGCCCGAGGAGGCGCGCCGCTTCATGGGGCTGCCCGATATGGCGCCGCTCCACGATATCTATCTCGAAAAACTCAAGTCGAGCATGACCGAGGGGGTCACGCCCGAGCTGATGGAGAATATGGTGCGGACCTGGGCGCCGATGGGCGAGACCGGCTTCAACGCCTGGAAGCAATTGGTCGATCAGATGACGGGCATCGCCACGCGGCCGGGCGGCGGCGCGGGCAAATGACGGTGTCCCCGCGCGGGGACACGATCTTCGCGCTTTCGAGCGGCGCGCCACCGGCGGCGATCGCGGTGGTGCGGATATCGGGGCCGACGGCGGGTGAGGCCTTACGGGCGCTTGCGGGCAAGCTGCCGCCGCCCCGCCGCGTGTGCTTGCGACGGTTGCACGATCGGGAGGGGGCGCTGCTGGATCGGGCACTGCTGCTGTGGTTTCCCGGCCCCGCGACCGGGACGGGCGAAGATCTGGCCGAACTGCATCTGCACGGCGGGCGCGCGGTGGTCGCGGCGGTCGTGGGGGCGCTGGGCGCGATTGAGGGGTGCCGGCCGGCCGAGGCGGGAGAATTCACCCGGCGCGCGTTCGAGAACGGACGGCTCGATCTGGCCGAGGCCGAGGGGCTGGCCGATCTGCTCGCGGCCGAGACCGAGAGCGCGCGGCGGCAGGCGCTGCGCCTGGTCGAAGGTGGGCTCACCCGCTTGGCCGAGGGCTGGCGCCAAAGTCTTCTGATGCTCAGCGCACGGGCGGAAGCTTTGCTGGAATTCGGCGACGAGGAAGGGGACGTGTCGCCCGATTCGGCGCTCGATGGCGACATCGCCCTTTTGAGAACGGCGCTGGCGGCGACTTTGGCCACGCCGCCGGCGGAACGGCTGCGCGATGGATTTCGCGTGGTGGTGGCGGGTCCGCCGAACGCCGGCAAGTCGACCTTGATCAACGCGCTTGCGGGGCGCGATGCGGCGATCGTCTCGTCCGAGGCGGGGACGACGCGCGATCTGATCGAGGTGCCGGTTCAGATCGACGGCATCCCGATCCTGCTGATCGACAGCGCGGGGCTGCGCGAAACGGAAAATCGGATCGAAACCCTCGGCATGGAACGCGCCGAACGCGCCATGGCAGCGGCGGATCTGATCCTGTGGCTGGGCGACGACGCGCCGCCGATCGATCCGGTGATCCGCATCCAGGCGCGGGCCGATATGCCGGGTCGCGGGGCTGCCCGGCCGGGTGTCGACCTCATCCTATCCGCCGCAACCGGAGCGGGAATGGGCGAGCTGCGCCGGAGACTTATCCACACAGTACGCGATCGCTTATCCCCAGACGTCGGGATGCTGCTGAACGCGCGTCACCGCAGTCTGATCAAGCGCGCGATGCTGGAATTGCACGATGCGTCGGCCGCGACGTTCCCCGAACTCCGCGCCGAGCATCTCAGGCGCGCGCTGGCGGCAATCGATACGATAACCGGCCGGGCGCAGGTCGAAGAGATGTTGGACTCGCTGTTCAGCCGATTTTGCGTCGGAAAGTGATGTTTCACGTGGAACAGTTTTTGACACGCTGACCACGCCCGCATAGGCGTTCCGGAATGCAGTTTGACGTGATCGTGATCGGCGGTGGCCATGCCGGATGCGAAGCGGCGACCGCTGCTGCGCGCCGTGGCGCGCGCACGGCCTTGGTGACGATGGACGCTGCGCAGATTGGCGCGATGTCATGCAATCCGGCGATCGGCGGGGTGGGCAAGGGGCACCTCGTTCGCGAAGTCGACGTCTACGATGGCATCATCGCGCGCGCGGCCGACGAAGCCGCCATCCATTACCGCATGCTCAACCGTAGCAAGGGACCAGCGGTCCACGGTCCCCGTGTGCAGGCGGACCGACGGCGTTTTCGGACTGCCGTCCAGCGCATGATTCGCGCGCAATCCGATCTCTCGGTAATCGAAGGCGAGGTCGAGCAGCTTATTCTCGACGGTGACCGCATTGCGGGCCTACGTTTGGCGGGGGGCGGCATATTGGCTTGCCGGGCCGCTATTCTCACGACGGGCACTTTCTTGGGCGGTCGGCTTTTCCGGGGCAGTTGGCGCGAGCGTGGCGGCCGCATCGGCGAGCGCCCTGCAACGGTCCTCGCCGATCAGATGCGCGGCTTCGGCCTGCCGATGGCGCGCCTCAAGACCGGCACACCCCCGCGGCTCGACGGTCGCACGATCGACTGGTCGCGGCTCGAACGCCAGCCATCCGATCGCGAACCCTGGCAATTGTCCAGCCTCGGCGCCGGACGCGTGTCGCCGCAGGTGGAATGTGCGATCACGCGCACGACCCCGCAAACCCATGATGTGATCCTCGCCCGCCTGGACGATTCGCCCTTGTTCGACGGAGCCATCGAAGGACGTGGCCCACGTTATTGCCCGTCGATCGAAGACAAGGTCACGCGCTTCGCCGATCGCGATGGCCACCAGATCTTCCTCGAACCGGAAGGCCTTGACGACAAAGCCATCTATCCCAACGGAATTTCGACGTCGTTGGGGTGCGATGCGCAGGAAAAGTTCGTCCGCACCATCCCGGGATTGGAGGGCGCCGATATCCTCCAGCACGGCTATGCCGTCGAATATGATCATATCGATCCGCGGGCGCTGAATGGAACAATGGAGATGCGCGCGATCCGCGGTCTGTTTTGCGCGGGGCAGATCAACGGAACGACCGGCTATGAAGAGGCTGCCGCACAGGGTCTGGTCGCCGGGCTCAATGCGGCTGCCGTGGCGTGTCATCTCACGCCGATAAGTTTCGACCGGCAAAGTTCTTATATCGGCGTCCTCACAGATGATCTCACCCTGCAGGGCGTGACCGAGCCTTACCGGATGCTGACCGCCCGCGCCGAATATCGCCTTCGGCTTCGCGCGGATAACGCCACGACCCGGCTTGGTGCTTCTGCGCTGGCCTCCGGCGCAGTCAGCGAAGAGCGATCGCGTTTCATCAACGATCGGCTACGGGCAGTCCAGCGTACGGCGCATGCTGGAACGGAACGGGCGATTTCTGAGGAACTTGCAGCGGACCGTTTATACGCGCCCTATCTTGAACGCCTTAACCGCGAATTGGCGCAGATTAGCGCTACCGAAAACGTCCGCATTCCAGCGTCGTTTGCTTACAACGCAATAGGCGGCCTTTCTAACGAGATGCGCGAACGGCTTGAAGTCAGCCGTCCCGAAACGCTCGGCGAGGCGGCTCGGATCAGGGGCATCACGCCCGCCGCAATCTCGGCGATTCTCATGACCGTTCGTCGGCGCGCAGCGTGACGGAAGAGGAGGCGCGCGAGCATGTGCTTAGCGGTGTTCCACGTGAAACAGTCGAGCGATTGGAAATCTATTGCAAGACCCTGATCGATGAAAATGCTCGGCAAAATCTCATCGCCGCCTCGACGATCGATCATCTATGGTCCCGGCACATCCTCGATAGCGCACAATTGCTGAGAATCATCACGGGCGAAGGCACGTGGATCGACCTCGGATCGGGAGCCGGTTTGCCTGGGCTCGTCATCGCAACACTCACGCAACGCCCTCTCATCCTGATCGAACCCCGCGCCAAACGCTGCATCTTTCTCCGCGATGTCGCCGATCGGATGGGACTGGCCGATCGCGTGACCGTGGTCGCATCGCGCGCCGAGACAGCCCCCAAGATCGACGCCGCCGTCATCAGTGCCCGCGCGGTCGCGCCCTTGCCCGCGCTGTTCGCGATGGGCCAAGGCTTCGCTACGCCCGAAACGACCTGGCTGTTGATGAAAGGCCGAACTGCTGCGGAAGAGGTGGAAGCCGGCCATGCTTCGTGGCATGCTCGCATCGCGTTGGTGCCCAGCATCACCGATCCGGAGGCGGCGATCGTCGTGGCCTCCGACGTCAGGCTCAAGGGAACACGGTCGTGATCCGCATCGCAATCGCCAATCAGAAGGGTGGGGTGGGCAAGACGACCAGTGCGATCAACCTCGCCACCGCTTTGGCGGCGGTGGGGCTGCGTGTGCTGCTCGTCGATTTCGATCCGCAGGGCAATGCCTCGACCGGGGTGGGTATCGATCGCGCCGACCGCACATGGTCGAGCTACGATATGATGATGGGCGCCTGCACCCTGGGCGAGGCGATCGTCGCGACGAAGATTCCCAAGCTCGGCCTCGTGCCGGCGGTGCCCGATCTGTCGGCGGCCGATATCGAGCTCGTCAACGCATCCGATCGCAACCATCGCCTGGCGCAGGGCTTGGATGGCCTGGACGACCAGTGGGACATCTGCATCGTCGATTGTCCGCCTTCGCTCGGTCTGCTGACGATCAACGCGCTCGTCGCCGCGCGCTATCTGCTGGTGCCGCTGCAATGCGAGTTCTTCGCGCTGGAGGGGATCAGCCAGCTGCTTCACACCGTCGATCGTGTGCGCGCCGGGCTCAATCCGGCGATCGAAATCCTCGGCATCGCGCTCACCATGTATGATCGGCGCAATCGCCTGTCCGAACAGGTTGCGGCCGATGTGCGCGCGGTGATGGGCAAGCAGGTGTTCGAAACGGTGATCCCGCGCAATGTGCGCTTGTCGGAGGCGCCGAGCCACGGGCTGCCGGCGTTGATCTACGATCATCGCTGCCCCGGCTCCGAGGCCTATATCGCGCTGGCCCGCGAAGTGTTGAACCGATTGCCACGATTTGCGGAGGCGGCATGAACGATGTGAAGCGTGGTCTCGGCCGGGGTTTGTCGGCGTTGCTCGGCGATGTGCCGGCGCCGGGGCCACTGCTCGCGATCCCGGGCGCACACG
>CAXTMT010000109.1:0-8596 GCA_964245355.1 uncultured Sphingomonadaceae bacterium | reverse complement strand
CCACCGATCCGAACTACACGACGATCCGTACGACGCTCGGCCGTCGCGCTGTCGAGGCCGGTCCGCGTATCTCGAACTTCATCACCAACTATTTCGATTATCACGCCGGTTTCCGCGGTGAGATTTCCGATCACGTCCATTGGGATGTGAACGGTAGCTATGGTGAGAGCGACCAGACGCAGCAGATCACGGGCAACACCCTGAACTCGCGTTTCAAGGATGCCCTGCTCGCGACCAACACCACGACCTGCCTCAGCCAGAACGCTGGCTGCGTTCCGGTCAACATCTTCGGCGGTGCCGGCGCAATCACGCCGACCATGCTGAGCTATCTGCAGGCCAATGCTTCGGTCGTGCAGCACACCTCGCTCGCCCAGGCCCACGGCCAGGTCAGCGTCGATGTGCCTTACACGTCGCCGTTCGCATCCGATCCGATCACCTTCGCCGCTGGTGGCGAATATCGCAATTACACGGCCAGCATCCGTTCGGACTCGCTCACCAAGTCGGGTGATATCGGTGGTTCGGGCGGCGCAACGCCGGACGTCAACGGTGAATATTACGTCTACGAAGGTTTCGGCGAACTCGATGCGCCGATCGCCCAGAACAAGCCGTTCGCCGAGCTGCTCGACGTGCAGGCGGGTATCCGTCGTTCGGAATATGGCATCGTCACGGCGGGCTCGCCGAAGTTCGGGACGACGACGTGGAAGGTCGGTGCCAACTGGCAGCCCGTCCATGACATCAAGTTCCGCGGCAACTATCAGCACGCCGTTCGCGCACCGAACATCGGCGAGTTGTTCACCCCGGTGGTTACCGGTCTGACCAACCTGGCGACCGATCCGTGCGCCGGTGCTGCTCCGACGACGAATGCCAATCTGCGTGCGGTCTGCCTTGCGCAGGGCGCTCCGGCCGGCACCATCGGCACGATCGGCAACCCGACTGCAGGTCAGGCCAATGCGGCCGGTGGCGGTAACGTTAACCTGAAGCCTGAAATCTCGAACAGCTTCACTGTCGGCGTCGTCCTGCAGCCGAGCTTCATTCGCGGTCTCTCGGTGACGGTCGATTATTACAACATCAAGATCACGAAGGCGGTTTCGTCGCCGACTTCGCTGGACTTGATCAACGCCTGCTTTGGTAATCTCTCGGCTGCCAGCGCTGCCAACCCGGCCTGCACGATCATTCGGCGTGATCCGAATACCGGCCAGCTCGATGGCGATCCGGCCGTTACGCAGGGTCTGTTCGCCGTTCTGTCGAACCTTGGTAAGCTCAAGACGGACGGTATCGACCTGACGGCCGACTACACGCACCGTTTCGGCATCGCCAAGCTGAACCTGAACTTCCAGGGCAACTGGACGCAGACGTCGACCTTCCAGGCGACGCCGACTTCGGTCAACCGCGAGTGCGTTGGTTATTACTCGACCAACTGTGGTTCGCTGCAGCCCAAGTACAGCTGGAATCAGCGCACGACCGTCACCATCAAGGATGTCGATCTGTCGCTCTTCTGGCGTCACATCAGCAAGATGGCCTACGAGCCGCTTGCTATTGCCTCCACTGGCCCTGCGTTCATCGGTACGCTGCCGGCGGCGACGGGTCTGACCGGGACCTACAACTTCAACAAGATCCCGGCCTACAACTATCTGGACTTCTCGGTTCGGTTTGGGGTTTCCAAGAACTTCGACCTCACCGCGACGGTCTACAATTTGCTCGCCAAGGATCCTCCGATCGTTGGTGGCACCATCGGTACGACCGCTTACAACAGCGGCAATACCTATCCTTCGACCTACGATCCGCTGGGTCGCCGGTTCGCAGTCTCGGCACATCTGAAGTTCTAGGATGTGAAGCGGTGATGGGTGGGCCGATCGGTCCACCTGCCATCCGACAAAAAAGGGCGGACCTTTCAGGTCCGCCCTTTTTTTGTCCAGGCCGGATCGGTGATTATCCGTGGAGCAGCGCGGCACCGGGATCGAGATCGATGCCGGCATGGCGGGCGACCGTTTCGGTCCAGACCGATACCTTGCCGATCTCGTCGGCATGGATTGCGGTCGCTTCGGCATATTCACGGTTGCGGGCATCGGCATCGAACGCCGCCCCCATCTTAGAATGGCGCGTAAACGCCGGCCCCTTCGCTACGTTCGAGATCAACGCCGGCGCGTCGGATACGCCGAAGAGGCGGGCGATCGCACCGATCGATCGTTCCGGATCGTCCAGCAACGCATCCGCTGCAACCGTGCGGATCCGCGCGAGCCCGAACTGCGCGACGAGGCGACCGAAGAGTTGCATCTGCACCAGCCATCCGAGCGCAGCGATCTGCAGATCGGTCTGGCCAAAAAGCTGGTCCCGGTCGAACCCGAGCTGGACCATCTCATCCTTCATCTGCTGGACGAAGAGCGTTCGCGCGAACGATCGCCCCTCCAGACCCTTCTTGGCGATGGAGGCAAGGAAATCCGGTAGTGGCGCGTACATCAGCAACGCGTGCGCGTCGGGCCGCAGCTCTAGCATCGTCGTGGCCAGTCCATTCACGATGTTCGACGGCTTCACGATGATTGCCTCGTTGTCTCCAAACGGCCGCGACAACAGGGTCAGGCTATCCTGGAGCACGGCCCTGAACTGCACGGGATCGGCACCCCTGCCCCGCCAGCCGACGAGATCGTTCAGGATCACCGGCTCCTTGAGACTCATCGCCCACCCGGGCCGGTCGAAAGCCCGGGCCACGAGGGTCGAACAGCAGAACGCCGAGTGAAAGACGAAGTGCATCGGGCTGTGCAGATCGCCGATCGCCGCCATCGCCTCCGCCCGTCGGATGATGCCGGGTGCTTCCTCCTCTACCAGATATTTGTCGGTAAGGAATGTCGCGGCCGCATGCGTCTCGCGCGGCGTCATCCGAAAATGAATCGCATCATATGTCGGGTCGTAGCGATGGGACAGCCAACGCGCATCCTGCACGATCATGCGGATCGGATCGATTGCCATAGGAATGGACTCCTGTTGCCGCGGTCGGCCGCTATGGTATCGCAATGCCGAAGTGGAGGGGTATGGGATGGCGTCGAACGTAGCTCAATTGCTCACAGCCGCCCAGAATGCGATCAAAAGAGGCGAGGCCGCAACCGCACGGAAGAATTGGCGGGATGTGCTGGCGCTGTCGCCCGAAAATCCGGTGGCTTTGAACGGCCTGGGGATGCTCGCGCTGGCCGATAACCGCATTGCCGAGGCCGCAGACGCGTTCCTGCGCGCGGCCGGCAGCGATCCCGGTTCGATGATATTGTGGCTCAATCACGCGAAGGCCGCGCGCACCATCGGTGATGATCCCGCCGAGCGGGAAAGCCTGCTGAAAGTGATCGCGCTCGATCCGCTGTCGATCGTCGCCAACGTGCGGCTGGCCGAAAATGCCGAGCGTGGGGGCGACGTGAAGGAGGCGGGGGAACGCTACCGGGCGGTGACGGCATTAAGCCGCTCGGCCGCCCAGATCCCACCCGAAGCGAAGGCCGCGGTCGATTATGCGCACAGGTTTGTCGGTGCACAAACCGCGGCCCTGCAGGCTCGCATTGAAGACACCCTCGCCGCGCGCCGGGCAAGTCTGGCGCCGGGGAAAAGCCGGAGGATCGATGCCGCGATCGATCATATGTTCGGGCGCCGGCCGATCTACATCAATCAATGTTCCGGGCTGCACATTCCCTTCCTGCCGGCGGACGAGTTCTTCGATCCTGCCTCATTCGACTGGCTCCCTGTGCTGGAGGCCGCGACCGAGACGATCCGCACAGAACTTTCCGAAGTCATGAAAGATCAGGCCGTCGCGTTCGAGCCTTATGTCGCGCTACCCCCCGGCGTACCGAAGAACATATGGACCCCGCTCGACAATTCCCGGGATTGGAGCAGCCTTCACCTGTGGCGTCACGGCATAAGAAGCGATGCGGTCTGCGCCCTCTTCCCGAAGACCGCCGCCATATTGGACGGGCTGCCGTTACCCCGTCTCCCCCGCAGGATGCCGACGGTGTTCTTCTCGATCCTGGCCCCGAAGACGCACATTCCCCCGCACACCGGCGTGACGAATGCGCGCGCCATCGTACACCTGCCGCTGATCGTGCCGGAGGGTTGCCGTTTTCGCGTCGGCGGTGAAACCCGTGAATGGATTGCCGGAACGGCGATGGCGTTCGACGATACGATCGAGCATGAGGCGTGGAACCACAGCGCCGATCCCCGGGCGGTGCTCATTCTCGACACCTGGAATCCGCACCTCTCTTCCGATGAACGTGCAATGGTCGAAGAGTTTTATGGGGCGGAAGAGTCGGCTGACCTATTGCCCGAATCGTGATATTGCGGTGCAAAGGAAAGAAGGTCAGGCAAATCCCCCTCCGCCTGACCGGCAATGTGGAGACAATAGATGCGCTTTGCCGCCCTCAAGACCAGTGTTATTCTCGTACCGCTTCTGGCAATTTCTGCAGTTGCGAATGCTGATCCTGTGCCTCAGCCGACCGCTGCAAAGGAAGATGCCAGCCAGAAGATGATCTGCAAGCGCTTCGTCGAAACCGGGTCGATCGCCAAAGTACGCAAGGAATGTCACCCGGCGGGTGTCTGGCAGCGCTCTTTCGAATCGCATCGGCAGGATGCCCGCGATCTCGTTAATGGCTCTTTGAACAGCACCCGCGTCGAATGACATGCCCGAGAGGGTAGGATTTCAGTTCGCCACCGCCAGCTTCAGCGCACCATCCGCCTCGTCCACATTGACCGTCGCTCCATCCGGCACGTCGCCCTTCAGGATCGCCTCGGCGAGCGGGTCCTGGAGATATTTCTGCACCGCGCGTTTCAGCGGGCGGGCGCCGTAGACGGGATCGTAGCCGACCCGCCCCAGCCACTCGCGGGCGCCATCGGTGAGCGACAGCGCGATCTTGCGATCCTTCAGCAGCTTCCGGACACGGCCGAGCTGAATATCGACGATCGGCCCCATGTGCCCCTGCCCCAGCCGGTGGAACAGGATGATCTCGTCCAGCCGGTTCAGGAATTCGGGGCGGAAATGCCCGCGCACCACCTCCATCACCTGCGGCTCGACGCTCTCGGTCGACACCTCCTCGGGCAGATTGGCCAGATAGTGTGCGCCGAGGTTCGAGGTCAGGATGATGAGCGTGTTGGTGAAATCCACCGTCCGCCCCTGCCCGTCGGTCAGCCGCCCGTCGTCCAGCACCTGCAGGAGGATGTTGAACACGTCGGCGTGGGCCTTCTCCACCTCGTCGAACAGCACGACCTGATAGGGCCGGCGCCGCACCGCTTCGGTCAGCACACCGCCTTCCTCGTAGCCGACATAGCCCGGCGGCGCCCCGATCAGCCGGGCGACGGCGTGCTTCTCCATGAATTCGGACATGTCGATGCGGACCATCGCGCTGTCGTCGTCGAACAGGAAGCCGGCGAGCGCCTTGGTCAGTTCGGTCTTGCCGACACCGGTCGGCCCCAGGAACAGGAAGCTGCCGAGCGGTCGATTGGGATCCTGCAAGCCGGCGCGCGCCCGGCGCACGGCGCGTGACACGGCGGCGACCGCGTTCGCCTGGCCGATCACCCGCTGGCCGACGACCTCTTCCATCCGCAGCAATTTCTCGCGCTCGCCCTGCAGCATCCGTTCGACCGGAATGCCCGTCCAGCGCGCGACGACGCCGGCGATATCCTCCGCCGTCACCTCCTCGCGCAGCATCGCGCCTTCACCCGCGCCTTCGGCTTCGGCGAGTTGCTTCTCCAGCCCCGGGATGGTGCCGTAGGAAAGCTCGCCCGCCCTGGCGAGATCGCCTTGGCGCTGCGCCTGGTCCAGCGCGATACGTGCGGCATCGAGCTGTTCCTTGATCCTGGTCTGCGCGTTGATCTTGTCCTTCTCGCCCTGCCAGCGCTGGGTGAGTTCGGCCGACTGCTGCTCCAGTTGCGCCAGATCATGTTCGAGCGCGCCGAGGCGATCCTTCGACGCCTGATCGGTCTCCTTCGACAGCGCCTCGCGCTCGATCTTCATGCGGATGATGCGGCGATCGAGGCCCTCGATCTCCTCGGGCTTGCTCTCCACCTCCATGCGCAGGCGGCTGGCGGCCTCGTCCATCAGGTCGATTGCCTTGTCGGGCAGGAAGCGATCGGTGATGTAACGGTTGCTGAGCGTCGCCGCCGACACCAGTGCGCCATCGGTGATCCGCACCCCGTGATGCAGTTCATATTTGTCCTTCAGCCCGCGCAGGATCGAGATCGTATCCTCGACCGTCGGCTCGCCGACGAACACCGGCTGGAAGCGCCGCTGGAGCGCGGGGTCCTTCTCGACATACTTCCGATATTCATCGAGCGTGGTGGCGCCGATGCAGTGCAATTCGCCGCGCGCCAGAGCAGGCTTGAGCAGATTGCCCGCATCCATCGCGCCTTCGGATTTGCCCGCGCCGACCAGAGTGTGCATCTCGTCGATGAAGAGCACGATATGCCCCTCGGCCTGCTTCACCTCGTCGAGCACGCCCTTCAGCCGCTCCTCGAACTCGCCGCGATATTTGGCGCCCGCGATCAGGCTGCCCATGTCGAGCGCCATCAGCTTGCGGTCCTTCAGGCCATCGGGCACGTCGCCGTTGGCGATGCGCAGCGCGAGGCCCTCGGCGATCGCGGTCTTGCCGGTGCCGGGCTCGCCGATCAGCACGGGATTGTTCTTGGTGCGGCGGGCGAGGATCTGGATGGTGCGGCGGATCTCCTCGTCGCGGCCGATCACCGGATCGAGTTTGCCGTCGCGCGCCGCCTGGGTCAGATCGCGCGCGAATTTCTTCAGCGCGTCGTAGCGATCCTCGGCGGTGCCGGTGTCGGCGGTGCGGCCGCCGCGCAATTCGTTGATCGCGGCGTTCAGCGCCTCGGGCTTCAGGCCGGCGGCCTGCAGCGCCTTGCCCGCGGCGGTGTTGAGGCCGAGCGTCAGCGCGAGCAGCATCCGCTCGACGGTGACGTAACTGTCCCCCGCCTTGGTCGCGATCTGCTCGGCGGAATCGAGCAGGCGGACGAGATCATTGTCCATCCCCGGCGTCGATTGCGCCCCCGAGCCCGACACGGCAGGGATTTTCGCCAGTGCCGCATCGATCTCGCTCTGCGCCCGCCGCGCATCGCCGCCCGCCTTGACGATCAGGCCCGAGGCCATGCCCTGCTCGTCCTCCAGCAGGGCCTTCAGCAGATGCGAGGGGGTGATCTGCTGGTGGCTGTTGCGGATCGCGACGGTCTGCGCGGCCTGGAGGAAACCCTTGGCGCGATCGGTGAACTTCTCGAAATTCATGACGGCTCCCTTGTCTTGCCGCTCAAGATGGTGTGGCTTTCAAGCAACACAAGTGTGGCCGAGACATAATCTTTGCCGCCGTCGTACCTGCCGACTAAGGCCGCCGGAATAGGATGGTCCTCGCAGGAGATGAAGGCATGGCGAGCGTCGACGGCGCATGGACGTGCACGGTGGATACGCCGATGGGCGAGCAGGAATTCGTGCTCACCGTGCAGAGCGCCGGCACCAGCTTCACCGGCCGCGCCGAGGGCGGGCTGGGCGCGATGGAGCTTGAGGGCGACGTCGACGGCGACACGCTCGCCTGGCCGATGCGGGTGAAGAAACCGATGCCGGTAACGCTCAACTGCAAGGCGACGGTCTCGGGCGACACGCTGGAGGGTAAGGTAAGCGCGGGGATTTTCGGGAGCTTCACGGTGAGCGGCAAGCGCAGCTGAAACCCTAATTCCCGCTCTTTCGGACGAATCGCCTGTAATCTCGCGCGCTGTGTATGAAGTTCAAAATAAGGACATATTGTTCGCGTGGAACGTACAGGATGACGTAATTGCCATGAACGCGACGCCGAACTCCCTGCCGGGCACGGGATGGCACCAGCGGAAAAGCCTATGGCATGTCAGCCAAGCCAAAAGCCTTTTGACGCAGTTCCTCCCTAAATGATGAGGCGCGATCCGGGTTATCGCCCGCGATATAACCCGCTATTGCATCAAGCGACCGCTGGGCCTCTGCCGTGAAGACGACCCGCACTTAAGCGGCGCGCGCCGAATATTTTGCTTCCAGACGCGCAAAAACCTCTTCCGCGTCCACAAGTCGGCCAGCAGCCTCATCCGCCAAACCAGCATCGATCGCCTGATGAAGTTCGGTTAGCCAATGCTCATCGTCGTCGATCGCTTCCTGATCGCGCCGTATCAAATCAAGGATATAATCGCCGGCGCTGGCATATTTGCCGGCTTCGACCTGCGCCTCTACCCAATCGCGCATCGGCTCAGAAACCGTAATGCTCATCGAAACCATAACGACCCCACTACAGCAAATCCACAGATGTTGCCATCGTGTGATTACGCGAGTGCCACTCCTACCCCACCCGCGTGACGTGCCCCATCTTGCGCCCCGGACGAGCATTGGGTTTGCCGTAGAGGTGGAGGTGCGCCGTCGGGTCGCTCAGGATGCGTTCCCAGCCGTCGGCTTCCTCGGCGATCAGGTTGCGCATCTCGGCGCTCGTCCCCACCATCCGCGCCGAGCCCAGCGACAATCCGCAGATCGCGCGAATGTGGTTTTCGAATTGCGAGGTGACCGCACCCTCGATCGTCCAGTGGCCGCTGTTGTGGACGCGCGGCGCCATCTCGTTGAAGA
>CAXTMT010000108.1:318-8724 GCA_964245355.1 uncultured Sphingomonadaceae bacterium | reverse complement strand
ATCCCACCCTCGCCGCTGCGCCTGCTGCGCTGGCCGGTGCCGACGCCCGAGAAATATCGCGCGCTGTTCCGCCGCGTCGGGCGCCACTGGCTCTGGGCGAGCAGGCTGGCGATGGACGACGTGGCGTTGCTCTCGGTGATCCGTGATCCGCGCATCGAGATCCGCGCCATCCTCGATCCGCGCGGCACCGAGATCGGCATCCTCGAACTTGATTTTCGCGAAGCCGCCCAGTGCGAACTCAGCTTCTTCGGTCTCATTCCCGAGTGGACCGGGCAGAATCACGGTCGCAATCTGATGCCCCAGGTGATTCCGCTGGCGTGGAAGAGCGATATCCAGCGCGTCTGGCTGCACACCTGCACCCTCGATCACCCGAGCGCGTTGGGTTTCTACCAGAAGCAGGGCTTCACCGCGTATCGCCGCCACTTCGAGAGCTTTCCCGATCCGCGCCGGCTGCGCCTGCTGCCCGCGGATTCGGCGCCGAACGTGCCGAAGCTTTAATCGAGCCCGGTGCGCTGGCGATAGAAGCCGGCGACCAGCAGATAGACCCCGCTCCAGCCCACCGCCGTCACCGCGCTGACGAGCAGCGCCACCAGCACCTCGCCGATCCGCGGCTGGCCCGCCAGTTTCGCGACCAGCAGCAGCAGCGAGCCGAGCGACACCTGTAGCGCCAACCCGGCGATCCAGGCCGTCAGCGCGAACAGGATCAGCGCGCCGGCGATGCGCAGGAAAACGCCGCGATAAAGCCCCCACGCCGCCCGAACCGCCGCGATCGGCCCGATCGCACGGTGGATGATCAGCGGCAGCGTCAACGTCAGCAGCAAGGCGTTGGCGATCAGGCCGACGAAGGCCAGCGCGATCGACAGAGCCTGGCCGCCGCCGCCGAAACCCAGCGCCACGGTCATCACCAGCAGCAACGCGACGAACAACGCCGCGAAGGCCATCGCCGCGAGCGCCAGCCAGACGATCAGCCGTTTCGCCGCGAGTATGATCGCCTGCCCCACCGTGATCCACGGCACGATCGCCATCGCCATCAGCGCCATCGCGCCGACGATCCCGATCAGCAGCAGGATGAAGATCAGCGGCGTCCACCAGAGCGGCAGCGTCTGGCTGAACGCCTGCATCTCCTCGATCGTCTGCGGCAATCGATCGACCCGCGGCGCCAGCAGGATGACGATCAGCCGCGGCACACCGAAGAAAGCGAGCGCGACCGGCAGCAGCAGGCTCCATTCGCGGACGGAAAAAGCCTGAAGCCAGCGGAGCGCCCGCTCGACCGAAATATTGCGCACACCCGAGGAAATCATGCCCGTGCAGTGAAGGCTGGCGGGCACGCTTGCAAGCGGCAGTTCGCCGACGCACAGCGCAGGGCATGTTCGAAGCCTCACCCGCGCTGCCCCCGATCGACGGTGTCGAGCGCCGCGTCGCGCCCGGCTTCACGCCTTATGCAGAGGCGGTCGCCTCGATGGAGGCGCATGCCGCCGCGATCCGCGTCGAGGCGGGCGCCGAGCGCGTGTGGCTGGTCGAGCACTCGCCGCTGATCACCGCCGGCACCAGCGCCCCGGCCGACGAACTGCTCGATCCCGCGCGCTTCCCCGTCTTTCGCACCGGGCGGGGCGGACGCCACACCTATCACGGGCCGGGGCAGCGCGTCGGCTATGTGATGCTCGATCTCGCCAGGCGCGGCCGCGACGTACGCTGCTATGTCGCCGATCTCGAACACTGGCTGATCCGTACGCTCGCCCGCTTCGATGTGGAGGCGCGCACCGCACCGGGGCGGATCGGCATCTGGGTCGACGACCAGCACGGCCGCGAAGCGAAGATCGGCGCGATCGGCGTCCGCATCCGGCGCTGGGTGACCTTTCACGGTTTCGCACTGAACGTGTCGCCCGATCTCACGCATTTCGGCGCGATCGTGCCGTGCGGGATCGCCGACTATCCCGTCACCAGCCTTGCCGATCTCGGAAAAAACATCGATCTTCCGCAATTCGATGCGGCACTTTGGGCGGAAATGCCGGTTTTTCTCGCTCATCTTTCCGCATGTGCGGTAGACTCTTGAGGCGATAGGGCTTTCTGCTAAGCTTAGGGCTGATTTGGGAATTGGCAGGCAAGCCCGGTCCAAATCGCCTTAGGGAGTCCTTGCAATGCAGAATTTCATCAAGAAGACCACGGCCGTTGCCCTGATCGCCGGTGCCGCGCTCGCCGTGTCGGCTTGCGGCAAGACCGAGAATACCAACGTCACCGAGAACACCTCGATGACCGACATGAACGCCATGGCGCCGACCGAAGGCACCATGAACGATACGTCGGCCAACGCCAGCGACAACGCCATGATGGGCAGCAATTCGTCCAACATGATGTGATCTCGGGCATTCGTCCGCGAAAACAGGGGGCCGTCCGGATCATCCGGGCGGCCTTTTTCGTGCGCGGCCACTGATCGGCGTTGACGCGGCCCGCCCAAAGCCACCTCCCGTTCATCGCCGTACCGCCTAGAAGACGGCCATGCCCTCCCTCGCAACGTCAGCGCGGATCGCGCTCGCCACATCGCTCGCCCTTGCCGTCGCAACGCCGGCGCCGGCCTATCTCTATTGGTCGCAACCGGCGCTGAAGGGCGATCCGGTCAACGGCGACGAGCCCGGCATCGCGCTGCCGCTGCCAGGCGCCACGCCCAAGGAGGTGAAGGCCGGGCTGCTCTGGTCGATGCGCGCCGGGCTCAACGTCGCCGCGCTGCAATGCCAATTCTCGCCGGGGCTGACGACCGTCGACAATTACAATGCGATGCTCAAGCAGCATCAGGCCGAACTGCGCACCGCCTACGATAGCCTCTCCGGCTATTTCAAACGCACCGCCGGTGGCGCGACGCTCGCTGTGCCGAAGGGCAAGAAGGCGCCGCCCAAAGCCAAGGTGCCCGACAAGGTGTGGCAGGCCACGTCCGATTCCTACACGACCCGCACCTACAACAGCTTCTCGACCCTCCAGGCGCAGTTGAGCTTCTGCGAAACCGCCGCTTCGATCGGCCGCGACGCTTTGGTGTTGCCGCCCGGCCAGCTCGGCAAGCTGGCCTCGCTTCGGATGCGGGAGTTCCGCAACAGCCTGACGCCGATCGGCGACGCCGGGCTGAATGCCCGCACCGGCGATGTGACGATGGCGCCGGTGCCGGATCTCCCCTGCGTCAATTCCCGGGGCAAGGAGATCAAGTGCAAGGTGCCGAAGCGCTAGCGGATCCCCAGCATCTTGTGCGTCTGGAGCGAGAGGCGCCATTGGGGGCGCTCCAGCACGAAATCGACGCAGGCGGCGTACGCGTCGCCGGCATAGCCATCCATCGGCTGGACGAGACGGGTGGCGAAATCCCAGCTTTCCAGCGCGGCGGGATCGATCCCCGGCTGCGGCCACACCAGTTTCAGTTCCTGCCCTGATCGCTGGACGACCTTCGTCCCCGCCTTCGGGCTGACGCAGACCCAGTCGATCCCGGCGGTCGCGGCGATCGTGCCGTTGGTCTCGACCGCGATCCGGAAGCCGCGGCCGTGCAGTGCCTCGACCAACGCCTCATCCAGTTGCAGCATCGGCTCCCCGCCGGTGATGACGACGAAACGCTGGTCCGCCCCCTCCCCCCACAGGTTTTCGACCTTCGCCGCCAGCGCAACCGCACCGGGGTAGCGCCCGCCATCACTGCCATCCAGCCCGACGAAATCGGTGTCGCAGAAGCGGCATTCGGCGGTGGCGCGATCCTCCTCGCGGCCGGTCCACAGATTGCAGCCCGCAAAGCGCAGGAACACCGCGCGGCGCCCGGCCTGCACCCCTTCGCCCTGCAAGGTCAGGAACATCTCCTTGACCGCATAGCTCACGGCGCCGGCGTCTCGGCGTAGACGGTGGGATCGGGCAAGCCCGCCTCGGCGAAACCCTTCGAACGCAGCCGGCAAGAGTCGCAGCGCCCGCAATGCTTGCTCCCGACCGGATCGTAGCACGACCAGCTCACCCCCGCATCGAGCTCCAGCCGCGCCGCTTCGGCGGCGATGTCGGCCTTGGTCATGTGGAGCAGGGGGGTGACGACGCGGAAGCTGTCGCCCTCGACGCCGGCCTTGGTGGCGAGGTTGGCGAGGTGCTGGAATTGCGCGACGAACTCCGGCCGGCAATCGGGATAGCCCGAATAATCGAGCGCGTTGACGCCGATGTGGATGCTCCCCGCCCCGCTCGCCTCGGCCAGCCCCAGTGCGAGGCTCAAGAAGATGGTGTTGCGCGCCGGCACGTAGGTGACCGGGATGCCCGGCATCACGCCGTCCTTGGGCACGGCGATATCGGCCTGGGTCAGCGCGGAGCCGCCGAAGCGGGTGAGATCGAGCGGCAGGATGATGTGGCGCTCGGCCCCCAGCATCGCCGCGACCTTCGTGGCCGCTTCCAGCTCGATCGCGTGGCGCTGGTTATAATCGATCGTCAGCGCGACGATGCCGAGCCCGGCCTCGCGCGCCAGCCCGCCCACCACCATCGAATCGAGCCCGCCCGAGATCAGGACGACCGCCTTGTCGTTCGGCATGGTCAGGCCAGCTCCGCCGCGATCGCATAACGGCTCGCGCAGAATTCGCAGTCGACGTGGATCAGGCCCGCTTCGTCCGCCATCGCGCGCCGCTCGTCGTCGGGAAAGCGCGCTATCACCGCGCGGAAATGGTCGGGATCGCAGCGGCAGCCGTGGTGCAGATCGATGCCCGGATAGACGCGCACCTCCTCCTCGTTGAACAGCCGCCAGATCAGGGTCTCCAGCGGCAGCGCCGGATCGGCCAGTTCGTCGTCGCGGGCGGTGCGCCCCAGCATCTCGACGCCCTCCCACTCCGGGTGATCGAGCCGCGTGTGGATCCGTTCGCGCCCCTCCTCGCCCTCGGGCAGATGCTGGAGGAGCAGCCCCCCGGCGACCGCGCGGCCGTCGGCCCCGCGCCCGACCCCGATCCGCACGAGGCTCGGTATCTGTTCGGACTGGGCGAAATAGCTTTCCGCCGCCTCGGCCAGCGATCCGCCCTCCAGCGGCACGATCCCCTGATAACGCTCGCCCGAGGTCGCCTGATCGAAGGTGATCGCCAGATAGCCCTTGCCGAACAGCGCGAACAGCGAGGGATCGGTGCCGATCTCGGCGAGCCGATCGGCATCGTGGCGCAGATAACCGCGCATCTCCCCCCCGCGAAAATCGCAGACGAGCAGATCGATCGCCCCGCCCTGGGTTTGCGCCTGCAGGGTGAGTTGCCCCTCCGCATCCTTGAGCGTCGATCCGAACAGCGCCGCCAGCACCAAAGCCTCGCTCAGCACACGCTCGATCACCGGCGGATAGCCATGCGCGGACAGCACGCCGTTCAGCGTCGCGCCGAGCCGCACGACGCGGCCGCGGGCATGGCGGATCGGGATGGAGAAGCCGAGGGCGGTATCGAGGTTCGAAGACATGCCGCTCATTTGGGTTGTGGACCGGCGGATTTCCAGTTTCCCGGAACGCATCGTGCGATCCGTGCTCCGGCGCAGGCCGGAGCCCAGGGCTGCGAGCGATGTACCCGGCTTCCCTGGGCTCCGGCCTACGCCGGAGCACTGCGGGGCGATCGGCGAAAACCGCCATCGGATCGGGCTCCGTATTCGAGCGCTCCAACGTCGGAAGTTGACGAAGTTGAAGGTATGTCACCCCTCGCCCAGCCTTCCCCGACACGAAAAAGCGCATGGAAAAACGAAGACGCCGAACCACTCTCCCGTACCGGGCAGAGGCGCGCGAAGTGACCTGCGCCAACGCTTCCAACGCGATCACGGCAACGAGGAGGATCGACCAAAACATTAAGAACATATAAGGAACGGTATTGCTGGTTTCAACGCTGTCCGCAAAAAATAATCCGATCGGAAAGGTCAGAACCTCAGGTCAGCCCAGCTTGCCCAGCGCCCACAGCAGTACCGCCTTCTGTGCGTGCAGACGGTTCTCCGCCTCGTCCCAGATCGCCGATTGCGGGCCGTCGATCACCGCGTCGGTCACTTCCTCGCCACGATGGGCGGGCAGGCAGTGGAGGAAGACGCTTGCGCCATCGGCCTGGCCCATCAGGCTCTCGTCGACCTGATAGGGCGCCAATGCGGCGAGCTTCGCCTCGGCATGCGCCTGCCCCATCGAAATCCACGTATCGGTGACGACGATATCGGCGCCCGCCACCGCTTCCTGCGGATCGCGGGTGAGCAGGGGTGGACGATTGCCGGCAACGGCGCGCGCCGCCTCGACGATCGCCGGATCGGGATCATAGCCCTCGGGGCAAGCGGCGGCGACGTCGAAACCCAAGAGGCTGCCCGCCTCGATGATCGAGTGGAGGACGTTGTTGCCGTCGCCCAGCCACGCCCATTTGGTGCCCTCGATCCGGCCCTTGCGCTCGATCACGGTGAGCATGTCGGCCATGATCTGGCAGGGGTGGCTCCTGTCGGTGAGGCCGTTGATCACCGGCACGGATGCGTAATGGGCCAGCTCCTCGGCCTTGGCGTGATCGTCGGTGCGGATCATGATCGCATCGACGTAGCGCGAGAGGACGCGCGCCGTATCGGCGATCGTCTCGCCCCGGCCGAGCTGGCTGGTGCCGCTCTCCAGGATCAGGGTGGTGCCGCCCAATTGCCGCATCCCGACGTCGAACGAAACGCGGGTGCGGGTGCTGTTCTTCTCGAAGATCATCGCCAGGATGTGGCCGTCGAGCGGCTTGTCCGCATCGATGCGGCCCTTGGTCCAGCCGGCGCGCGCCTGCTTGCGACGCTGCGCCTCGGCCAGCATCGCGCGCAGCGCGTCGGGGCCGGCGTCGGCGAGATCGAGGAAATCCCTTTTCATCATCTCAACACTCCCCCCGTTCGTGCTGAGCGAAGTCGAAGTACGTGCAACAGGCGATGGTCCTGCTTGGCACGTCCTTCGACTACGCTCGGGACGGACGGGTATAAGGGTCAGGTCAGGCCGCTTCCTGCACCGCGAAGCTGCGCGCCCCCGCGCTCAGCTTCTCGATGCACGCGGCGATATGGCTTTCGTCGATGGTGAGCGGCGGCAGGATGCGGACGATATTGTCGCCGCCCGAAACCGTCAGCAGCCCGTGATGGTCGCGCAGATGCGCCACGAAGGTGCGCGCCTCGACCGGCGGCTTCAGCTTGATGCCCAGCATCAGCCCCATCCCGCGCACCTCCTGGAACAGATGATCGTGGTTGGGGATCAATTGCTCCAGGCTCGCCCGCAGCCGATCGCCGAGGCGGCGGACGTTGGCGAGGAATTCCTCGGTGCCGACGATATCGAGCACCGCCTCGCCCACCGCCATCGCCAGCGGATTGCCGCCGTAGGTCGATCCGTGGGTGCCTACACCCATGCCCTTCGCCGCTTCCTCGGTGGCGAGGCAGGCGCCCAAGGGGAAGCCCGCACCGATCCCCTTGGCCACCGCCATGATGTCCGGCGTGACGCCATATTGCTCATAGGCGAACATCGTGCCGGTGCGCGCATAGCCGCACTGCACCTCGTCGAGGATCAGCAGCAGGCCATTCGCGTCGCACAGCGCGCGCAGGCCTTTGAGGAATTCCGGCGACGCGGGCAGGATGCCGCCCTCGCCCTGCACCGTCTCCAGCAGGAAGCCGGCGGCATCGGGGCCGATCGCCGCGGTCGCCGCCGCCAGATCGTTGAACGGCAGCACGGTGAAGCCCGGCAGCAACGGCTCGAACCCGTCGCGCATCTTCGGCTGGTCGGTCGCCGAGATGGCGCCGAGGGTGCGGCCGTGGAAGGCGTTGGAGAAGCTGAGGATGCGATGCCGCTCGGGCTGGCCATTGGCGAAGTGATAGCGGCGCGCGGTCTTGATCGCGCACTCGATCGCCTCGGCGCCCGAATTGGTGAAGAACACCGTATCGGCAAACGTCCTGTCGACCAGCCGCTGCGCGAAACGCTCGCCCTGCGGGGAGCCGTAGAGGTTCGAGACGTGCATCAGCGTCGCCGCCTGATCGGCGATCGCCTGCACCACCGCCGGGTGGCCGTGACCGAGGATATTGACCGCGATCCCCGCTGCGAAATCGAGATAGGCCTCGCCGCGCTCGCCATAGAGATAGGCGCCTTGCCCACGCACCGGACGGACGCCGCACCGCGGATAAACCGGCATCAGTGGGGTGATCGTCATGGCACTAACTCCCTGGCAAAACCGTGCGGAAAAGGCTCCGAAACGAGAAAAGCGGCCCCACAGCGGGACCGCTTGAGGGCGCCTATACGGGGGTGGATGAGGGGGGACAAGCCTTCCTCTGATCCTCCCCTGCAAGGGGAGGATCGACATTGCCCCGCTACCGCACGTCCTTCACCGGCGGCAGCACGTTGCAGATGTCCACCGCCCCCGCCGGCCCCACCAAGAAAACGACCAACAGCATAGCCAGAGACTTTAACCAAGCGGCGAAAGACGACGTATAGAT
>CAXTMT010000108.1:0-308 GCA_964245355.1 uncultured Sphingomonadaceae bacterium | reverse complement strand
CGGTCGTTCACGCGCACGAAGAAATCGTCCTTCCGGTTAGCCCGCGCCTTTACCCAGGCGGCGAAAGTCGGCGTATCGGTGTCCAGCATCGCATAGCGCGGCCGCTCGCCCGCGGGCAGATCGTTGGCGAGGCGGACGCGGGTGAAGGGCGTCATCTCGGCAGTGGTCCTGTAGAAGCCCAGCGCCTCGGTCCCGCGCGGCCGCGCCGTCAGCACCTCCATCCCCGCGATCACCCGGCCGACCACCGCGATGTTGCGATCGAGGTGGCGCGGGCTCTGGCCGATCACTGCATAGAGTTCGGCGCCGTT
>CAXTMT010000107.1:0-8982 GCA_964245355.1 uncultured Sphingomonadaceae bacterium | reverse complement strand
GTCTCCGACCTGGGCTCATAGTCGAGCGCCATGTCCTTCGGACGCTCGCGCGCCAAGGTGCGGCGCAACTGCTGCTCGTCGGCGAAATCGTCACGGCCATAGCGGAATTCGGAAGTAGCTTAGTCACCCCTTCAGAATTTGAACGATAGCTCTCCGCCAATCGTCCGTGGCTCGCCGACGATCACCGTGTTGAATCCGCCCGAACCGCCTTCGACGTAGCCCGACGAGAAATAGAGCTTGTTGGTCAGGTTCTTGGCATAGACCGCCGCGGAGAACCGACTCCCTAAGATCTTGTCCCAGTTCAGCCGAAGCGCGACGGTCGTGTAGCCTTTGATCCGAGTTCCCGGCGTGATGGTATCGTTGGTATTGGAAAAGAAGGAATGACTTTGCGAGAAGGTGTCCGCCCGCAGATGCACGACACCATCTTCCGCCGGAATGGGGAACGAGACATCGCCATATAGCGAGCCCGAGATTTTCGGAGAGTCAGGATAGGAGCCGAACGGTACGATGTTGCCGGGCACCCCGGTCTGGGTTGAAAGGTCCACCCGGTTCTTTGTGTATTTGGCGTCCGTGTAGGCGCCCGAAAATCCGAGCCGTAGGAAGCTTGCGGCTTGAATGTCGCCGTCGACCTCGACGCCTTTGATCTTCGCCTCTGGCACATTGACTGTGAACGCTGAAGGCGCACCCGCTACGACGGCGTAGATCGAGTGTTGCGCGTTGTGGACGATCTGATCGTAGGCGGCGATGTTGAAGTGAGCCCGTCGACCGGCAATAATGCCAGCGAATTTATAACCGACCTCAAAATCGTGGGTCGTCTCGCTCTTGAAAAAATTGGTGAGGTTATATGGCACGACCGCGCCGTTGAAGTTGCCGGCGCGGAAGCTGCCGCGCTGTGTGAAATAAAGCTGGTTGTTGGAGTTGAACTGCCACTGGAGGTTGAAATTCCAGCTTGGGTCGCTGAGCGTCTTATCCTCGAGCGGAAAGTTGGCCGCGAAGGCATGGTTGGCGTAAGGGGTCATGCCGACGGTCTCCCAAGTGTAGCGGCCGCCTCCCGTGATGCTGAGACCATGAACGAGAGCAGAAAGATCGTACGTGGCCTGGCCGTAAAGCGCGCGCGACTCATCGGTGCCGTGGGTATGGTAGAGCACCTGGCCCAGCGGCACGGCGAGCTCGCCACCGACAATGACCGGAATACCCTCGTTCTTGGTCGAATAATTGTAGAAGCCGCCGACGATGTATTTCAGCCGGCTGTCGGCAAGCGTTCCCTGAATTTGCGCTTCTTCCGAATAATTCTTGTACCTGAACACCTCGCCGCCAGGAGGGCCACTGAATTGGCCAGCACTGTTGTATAAATCCAGCGAGGCGAACGGCGATCCCGATAGGATTCCGGGCGTGTTAGAGTAGCTCTTCGTAAAACCGAAGATGTTCTTGAACGTCACGTTGTCGCTGAGGTTGATCGTCGTGGTGTTCGAAAGAAAGCTGTTATGGGAATGGTGCGGCAGATTGTAGGATAGATAGATATCGTACGGGTGCGCCTGCTGGTAAGCGAGGTATCCCGCGACGGCACCGGGAAAGGTGCCTTTGCCCGCAGGTCCATTACCGGCGCCTGGGAAGAAACCATTACCGTAGACCGTGTCGAGGGTCGAGACCAACGCATAGCCGTTGTTGGTCTGGCCGAGCTTGTAATAGGAATATAGCTCGCTGCCGGACTCGGTCCCTCCAAATTTGCTGTACTGATAAACGGTGACGTTCTTGATCGTGTCCGTCGGCCGAGCGACGATCGTGATCCGGCCGGACTTGTTATCCAGATCGCCGAGCGTGCCGCCGGCAAGCCGATTGTGGATATAGCCGTCCTGTTTCTGATAGTCGCCGGCGATACGGACGGTCAGCTTGTCCTTGATGATCGGGATGTCGATGCCGCCTTCGACCTGCACCATGCTGCGCTCGCCACCGCGCACGGTCAGGTCGCCGCCGAAATCGTTGCCAGGCAAGGTTGACGAATAGAGCACGGCGCCGCCGGTCGCGTTGCGGCCGAACAGTGTGCCTTGTGGCCCTTTTAATACCTGTACGGACGAGAAATCGTAAAAAGCAGTGGCAGAGTTGCCGCCGGAGAAGGGGACTTCGTTAAGATAGGTGAGCACGGCGGGGCTAGCGCCTGAGAAAGGATCGAGCGTTTGACCACGAAGGGTGAAGCTGACCTGATTCTGGTTTTGGCCACTCTTGACGACAAGACCAGGAACGAGGGCGGCGAGATCTTGCTCCCGCGTGACCACCCGCTCCTGAAGCGTCGCTGCGCTGAAAGCGGAAACGGAGAGCGGAACCCTCGACAAAGCTTCAGAGCGCCGTTGCGCGGTCACGATGATGTCACCAGTTGGAGTAGGATCGGTCGTCGCCGCCGCAGCCACAGCACTGCCAGCGGGCGGCGATAGAGTGGCAGAGGGATTGGGCGTCTGCTGTGCAAGCGCAGGGGCCGGCGGCGTGTCCGGATTGCTCTGCGCGAAGCTGGGACCGCCGATCAGGGCAGCCATCGCCGCGGCGGTCGACATCATGGCGGCCCTTGGGCGGCACAGGCCGATACCTCTCGCCAGCGATACGCGGTCAGAAGAAAGGCTCAGCGCGTGTTTGAGGCGCCGGAAGGTGATCCGCTGGCTGGTCATTGATCTTCTCCTTTTGTGGCGATGGCTTGCCGCCAGGTTTTTTCGGTTGTTGGCGCGCCGACAGTTGTCATCGGCGGCAGGTCATTTTCGGTTTTGGATGTCGGAGCTTCCAAGCGGGACGCGGAACGCTGCCTGTCGGTCGAAACCGAGGAAGCCCATCGCCTCCCGCGGAGATGTTTTCGCGAATGCGCGTCGGTCGCTGGCGTCTGCATCAAACCCTCCATTCCGGCGCCCATCTGTCGGGGGCTCCCGGTTCGATCCGAATTGTCTCGATCGAAACACAAACTAATCATAATTAGGCTATCCATGCAAGCGCGAAATGGCCATAATTGTTAGTTCAAAGCCTTCAGTTCTCTGTCTCCATCTCTCGACTGAAATTCTGCAAACTATTGATCTTGAATGAGTGTTTTAGGAACGAGACGAGCGCCCGCAGCCGTTTGAGTTTCCTGCTACCAAATGACCGAGTTGGGTGCCGCAGGCACCTTCACGATCAAAAACTGAATACCGATTAGGGTAATTGCTGCAATGGCAAACCGTCGTCACGGCCCGTCTAGTAGGCGAAGAGGAAAGCCTTTCCTCTTCGCCTCCACCATTAGGCAGCCTGCGCCTTTTCCATCACCGTTCGTCCGGGCAGCGAAATCCGCGGCGCCACTTCTTTCGCAGCCAGTTCCAGCGAGTGAAACCAGGGCGCCGGATCGTCGTAATAATCGTGCGCTTCGATCTGAAGTGTGCCCCACGCTAAGGCGACGCTCGGCGAGAGCACATTGTACGATGCCCGCGACGGCCGGCTTTATTGGGTCGACGTCGAAAATCCGAGCATCAACTGGATACATATAGAGACCGAGGAAAAGGGACGATGGGTGCCACCGATGTGGATCTCCGCACTCGGCCTGCGCGCTACCGGCGGCTTCATCGCCTCGACGCGTGACGGCCTCGCCTACGTCGATCCTGCGACCGAAAAATTCGAGCTGTTTGCTGATCCGCGCCCTGACGCGACGATTGCCCGGCTCAACGACGGCGTCGTCGACCAAAAGGGGCGCTATTGGACCGGCAGCTGCGACGTCACTCAGTTCGAAGACAGTACGACTTCCGAAAATAAGGAAGACAGCGTCCGCGATTTCGACAAGCGCAATACAGGCGAACTTTATCGGATCGATCCCGACGGCACGATCGCGACGATGGAGCGCAACGTCGTCACAGCCAACGGGCCAGCGTTCAGCCTGGATGGCAGGACCTTGTACTTCAACGACTCGCTGCCACGCGTTACCTGGGCCTATGATCTGGCTGCGGACGGCTCGATCTCCAATCGTCGCGACTGGCTGAAATATGGCGAGGACGACGGCTTTCCGGATGGCATGGCGGTGGACGTCGAAGGCGGCATCTGGATCGCCTTCTACGAAAGCTGGGTGCTTCGGCGTTATTCGCCCGATGCCGAGTTGCTCGACGAACGCCAGCTTCCGGTCCGCCAGGGGCTTCGCCCGGGCTTCGGCGGCCCGAACATGGAGCGGCTCTTCCTGACCTCGGCCGCGAACGCGCTCAGTGAGGAGGCGAAGGCGCAGCAGCCGCTCGCAGGAAGCATCTTCGAGATTCTGGATCCGGGTGTCAGGGGTGTGCCGAATGTCGCTTTCGCCGGCTGAACGAGCGATCGATCGCGCGATGCCGATCGCGGGGAATCTGGATGGCGCGCTCTCGTCCTCTTCCCTTACCCGATCCGATGCGCAATGCGATGAATATGGACGAGAATTCTTCACGCGCCCGCATTCTCGACGCGACCGCCGATCTTCTGCGCACAAGCGGGCTGAAGGGCACCAAATTGTCCGAAGTGGCGCGCCGTGCGGGCATGCTCGCGCCAAGTCTCTATCATCACTTCTCCTCGAAGGACGAGTTAATCGAGGAGGTGCTGGTCGAAGGCTGCCACCGCAACACGCGCTTCATCCTCACGATGGTCGAGCGTCTAGGGCCTCAGGCCACGCCGATAGCGCGGCTGCAGGCAGCGATCACCGCGCATCTGGAATATCTGCTGACCGGCGACCAATATTCCTCGGCCGTCTCGCGTGTGTTTCCGGACCTGCCGGAGGACATCAAGCGGCGCGTACTGGCGGCCTATGCCGGCTTCGACAATTATTGGCGCGACCTCATCTTGGCCGCGCGCAAGAGCGGCGACGCCCGGGCCGATCTGGACCCGACCGTAGCGCGCAAGTTCCTGATCAACATGCTCGACTCCGCAGCCGAATGGTATCGCCCCGGCCACCTGGAGATCGCCGAGATCGCGCAGCAGGCGTGCCAATTGTTCCTGCACGGTTTCGCTCAGCCCAAAGGCTGATCGCCCCCCAAAGTCTAACATGCACGTGCCTCGTCAGAGGCTTGGAAGCGTGCGTCATCATTCCTGGGAGAAGCTGAATGGCCACCGGAAGAGCCACCGTCCTCGTCGAGCCCAACCGGCTCGAGACTTGGGACGTGCCAATCCCCGAGCCGGAAGCGGGCGGTGCGCTCGTCCGCGTCGTGGTCGGCGGGGTATGCGGCAGCGATCTGCACATCATGACCGGTGAGGCGGGGGTGATGCCCTTCCCGATCATCCTCGGTCATGAAGGGGTCGGCCGGATCGAGAAGCTCGGCCCCGGCGTGTCCACCGATTATGCCGGCATCCCCGTGAAAGTCGGCGATCTTGTCTATTGGGCGCCGATCGCGCTCTGTCACCGCTGCCATTCCTGCACGGTGCTCGAAGAGACGCCGTGCGAGAACTCGCAATTCTTCGAACATGCCGAGAAGCCCAATTGGGGCAGCTACGCAGATTTCGCGTGGTTGCCGCACGGTCTCTCGTTCTTCCGCCTGCCCGACGGTGCGGATCCCGAAGCGGTCGCCGCGCTTGGCTGCGCGCTCCCAACAGTGCTGCGCGGATTTGATCGCTGCGGACTGATTCGCGTCAACGAAACGGTTGTGGTGCAGGGCGCGGGGCCTGTGGGCCTGTCAGCCGTGCTGGTCGCGGCGGTTGCCGGCGCACGCGAGATCATCGTGATCGATGGCGTCGACAAGAAATTAGAGACCGCGCGCCAGCTCGGTGCGACGGCGACGGTGTCTCTCGCCGATGCTCCTGATGAGCGCCGACGGCAGATCTATGATCTGTGCGGGCACAACGGCCCCAATGTCGTGGTCGAGGCCGCGGGCTATCTGCCGGCCTTCCCGGAGGGTGTGGATCTTACCGGCAACCACGGCCGCTATATCGTGCTCGGCCTGTGGGGCGCGATTGGCACTCAGCCGATCAGCCCGCGCGACCTGACGACTAAAAACCTGACCGTCGGTGGCGCGAGCTTTCCGAAGCCCAAGAACTATTATGGCGCGATGCATCTTGCCGCCCGGCTGCAGGACCGCTTCCCGCTCGCCGCGCTCGTCTCGCATCGCTTCGCCATCCCGGATGCCCACAAGGCGCTGGCCGCGGTCAAGGCCGGCGAAGTCATCAAGGCCGTCATCGACCCGTCGCTCTGACGCTCAACAGGAGAGATTTTCTATGGCCGAAGCAGATCCCAAGATCGCCCGCCACCGCACCCCCCGGCCTGCACACGTGCCAGAGCATCTGTCGCGCGACATCGACATGTACGATCCCGATGGGATCGAGGGCGGCTATCATGAGGCATGGCGCGCCCTGCAGCGCCCGGACGTGCCTGAGCTCGTCTGGACGCCTTTCACCGGCGGCCATTGGATCGCGACGCGCAGCGTGCTGATCGAGGAAATCTACACCGATCCCTCCCGCTTCTCGAGCGAAGTGATCTTCCTGCCGAAAGAGGCGGGCGAGAAATATCTGATGGTCCCGACCCGCATGGACCCGCCCGAACACACGCCGTACCGCAAGACCCTCGATAAGGGCCTGAACCTCGCCCAGATGCGGCGGGTCGAAGATCATGTTCGCACGATCGCGGTTGAGCTGATCGAGACGATCGCGGCCCAGGGCTCATGCGAATTCTCCGCCGAATATGCGCGCATCTTCCCGGTCAAGGTCTTCATGGCTTTGTGTGATCTTCCGATGTCCGATGCGGCGATGCTCAGCGTTTTTGCCGAGCATATGACCCGTCCCCCCGGCGCGACGCCCGAAGAGATGGGCGCGGCGCTCTCGGCGGCGCAGGCCGGGTTCGATAATTATGTGGCGCCGATCGTCGATGCGCGACGGGGCGGCACCGGGCAGGATCTGATCACCGTGATGGTGAACAACGATATTAACGGCGAGCCGATCACGCGCGAACACGCAATCGGGTTGATCTCGCTTCTGCTGCTTGGCGGGTTGGACACTGTCGTCAATTTCCTGAGCTTCATGATGCTGCATCTCGCCAAGCATCCGGAGATCGTCACCGATTTGCGTAGCGACCCGCTGGTGCTCCAACGCAGCGTCGAGGAGATGTTCCGCCGCTTTCCTGTGATTGCCGAGGCGCGGATGGTTTCTGGCGATCAGGAGTATCGCGGAGTCACGCTTAAGCACGGCGACATGATCCTGATCCCGACCGCGTTGCACGGCCTCGACGAAACCGAGAATACGGATGCGATGACGCTCGATATCCGCCGCAAGCGGGTCCAGCACATGACGTTCGGCGGCGGCCCGCACCGTTGCGCGGGCATGCATCTGGCGCGGATGGAAGCCATCGTCACCCTGCAGGAATGGCTGAGCCGCATCCCCGAATTCCATCTCGGCGAGGGAGGAGGACCGGTGTTCCGCTCCGGCATCATTGCAGCCGTCGACAACATTCACCTCGAATGGGCGCCTCAAACTGCGGCCGCGAGCTGATCCTTGTCAGAAGTAGAATTCCGTTGTGAACGGAGGGTCGCACATGTCAGGCTCAACCGGCCTGACAAGCTGAACGCCATCACGCCGGAGATGGATCGGCAACTCGCCGCTGCGTGGGCGCGCATCAACGATGATCCTGAGATCTGGTGTGTGGTCTTGTCGGCCACTGGCGATCGCGCTTTCTGCATCGGGGCCGACATGGCGGAGCTCAGCAAAGCGAGTTCGCGCGTAGGGCTCGGCGGCGGATTGACCGGTATTGGCGGACCGCTGGTAACTTTGAGGAAGCCGTTGATTGCAGCGGTCCAGGGCTTCTGCGTGGGTGGCGGTTTCGAACTAGCGATGTGCGCCGACATCATCGTTGCGGCTGAGAATGCCGAGTTCGGTCTTCCAGAAACCAAGCTGGGGATTATTGGCGAGTGCGGAGTTGTCCACCGCGTTCTGCGTCAGCTTCCGCACCGCATTGCCATGGCGATAATACTTACCGGCGAGCGAATTAAAGCGCCAGCTGCAGAGCAATTCGGTCTGATCAATGAGATCGTCCCTTTGTCGGATTTGCTCGCCGCCGCGGGTCGCTGGGCCGAGCAGATTAACGCATCTTCGCCGCTCGCTAATCGGGCGGCGAAGTCAGCCGGCTTATCTCGGCTTGGATACCCTTTGGAGACAGCACTCATGACTCGCTTTGAAGTGATCGAGGATTATGCGAACAGCGCTGACTATCAGGAAGCCGCGGCGGCTCGAGCGGCAGGCCGCAAGCCGGTTTGGACTGGTCGATGAGTGTGGTGATCGCGCCCGAGATCGACACCGCGACCTTCCGGCGCGTACTCGGCCATTATCCAACCGGCGTCTGTGTCGTGACCGCAATTGACGCAGACGGCGCAACCTCGGGAATGGTTGTGGGGTCGTTCACCTCGGTAAGCCTTTCCCCGCCGCTTGTCGCGTTCCTTCCTGATAAGTCATCGACCAGCTGGCCGCGGATTGAGCTTGCAGGTCGCTTTTGCGTAAACGTGCTCGCCAGCGATCAAGGTGACCTGTGTCGCGTTTTTGCAGCCAAAAGCGAAAACAAGTTTGAGGGCGTGGCCCACCGCGTCTCGGCTAACGGGTCTCCCGTTCTGGATAACGTAGTCGCCTGGATCGACTGCACGCTTGACGCCGTTTACGAGGCTGGTGATCATTACATTGTGCTCGGCCGCGTCCGCGAACTGGATATTGCCCGCCCCGACCAGCCCTTGCTTTTCTTTCGCGGCAAGTATGGCAGTTTTGTGCCCTTTGGTTAAAAATTGAGTTCTAGGCTGGCAGAGATCGGCACAAACCATGGCGCTGGGCACGATTTTGCGACAGCAATGGACCCTGACATCGGTCTTCAGCTATCCCGGCGCTGAGCCTGCGAGCGGATGTTCGTTAATGCTGCGATGCTGGCGAGGTGGGTGGAAAGCCGCCCGTCCGCTTTACGGCGGCAGAATGGGGTAAGCGGACGCTCGGCTATCTGAAGCGTTAGGGCAGCTATGCCCCCCAGAGCACGAAGCCGCTGCGCGGCATTGGTGTTGGCGGTGAGGT
>CAXTMT010000106.1:0-9020 GCA_964245355.1 uncultured Sphingomonadaceae bacterium | reverse complement strand
CGCAACAGCATGGACCAGTTCACCCGCGTGCCGACCGCCGGCAAGATCGCGATGCGCTTCTCCGAGAACGAGGAGGACGATGCCGAGAACACCACCGATCGGCTGATCGGCGTGACGCTGCTGACCGAAGAGGACGACGTCTTCCTCGCCACCCGCAACGGCAAGGCGATCCGCTTCCGCGCGACCGACGTCCGCGAATTCCAGAGCCGCACCTCGGCAGGCGTACGCGGTGCCAGATTGCTGGGTGATGACGAGGTGATCTCGCTGTCGATCCTGCACGGCACCGAATGGGACAAGGATACCGAGACCCGCGAAGCCTATCTGAAGGCCGCGCCGTGGAAAGAGGGCGAACGCGAGGCGACGCTCGACGATGCCACCGTGCAGGCGATGGCCGATGCCGAGGAATTCGTCATGACCGTCTGCGCCAACGGCTATGGCAAGCGTTCTTCCGCCTACGAATATCGCCGCACCGGGCGCGGCGGCCAGGGCATCACCAACATCGACAATCTCGCCAGGAATGGCCCCGTCGTCGCCAGCTTCCCGGCGCACAAGGGCGAGCAATTGATGCTCGTCACCGATCAGGCCAAGCTGATCCGCATGTCGGTCGGCGACACGCGCGTGATCGGGCGCGGATCGGCCGGGGTGCGGCTGTTCCAGGTGGCGGACGACGAACATGTCGTCTCGGCGGCACGGATCGAGGAGAGCGAGGACGAGGCCGAAGTCGATGTGCGCGGCGATATCGAGGCGATTTCGCCCGAGGTCGATCCGCAGGTCGAGGGAGATACGAGCGAAGATCTGGCCGACGGCGGCGAGGACGAGGCGGAGGAGTGATCAGTAATTTCGTCACCCCGGACTTGGTCCGGGTCTACGTTCGGCATGACGGTTTGGAACGGTCTTGCCCCCGTCACACAAACGGGTCAGCATCGGCCCCATAGGACGGAGGGCATGATGACCGACCAAGGCCGCTTCTGCTGGTATGAACTGACGACCTCCGACGCCGATCGCGCGCAGGCTTTCTATGTGGAATTGTTCGGCTGGACGGTCGTGGACTCGGGCACACCGGGCGTCGATTACCGCCTCGTCCTGCACGGTGGCGCATCGATCGGTGCAATCATGGGTCCGTTCGAGGGCGCACCCCCGCCGACTTGGCGCGGCTATGTCACGGTCGACGATACCGATGCCAGCCATGCCGCTGCCGCAGCGTCGGGCGCCAAGACCTTCGTCCCGCCGCACGACATCCCCGGCGTCGGCCGCTTCGCGGTGATCGCCGATCCGCATGGCGCCGATCTCGCCATCCTCCAGCCGCTGCCGTCCTGGACGACCCCGCCCGACCTTTTGGAGACGGCCGGCGGGGTCGGGTGGCACGAGCTTTCGACCCGCGACATCGATGCCGCCTGGGGCTTCTACGCCCCCCTGTTCCAATGGCAGCAGGGCGAGCGCCACGACATGGGTCCGATGGGGGAATATCTGCTGTTCCGGGCGAGCCGGCTGGAGCGCGACTTCGGCGGTTTCGCCGGCCCGTGCGGCGAGACCGGCTGGCTTTACTATTTCAACGTCGAGGCGCTCGACCCCGCGACCGCGAAAGTCACGGCGCTGGGCGGCACGGTCGGCATGGTCCACCAGGTGCCGGGCGGCACCTGGATCGCACATTGCACCGATCCGCAGGGCGCCAAATTCGCGCTGTCGTCGGTCGCGCGGTGATGGCGGATGCCGTCGCTTACAAGGTGCTGACCGCCGATCAGATGGCGACGCTGGAGGCCGATGGTCGCTTCACCGGCGCGCCGATCGATCTCGCCGACGGATACATCCATCTGTCCACCGCCGCGCAGCTGACCGAGACGGTCGACAAGCATTTCGCGGGGCAGATCGACCTGCATGTCGCGGCGGTCGATCTCGAAGCGCTGGGCGATGCGGTGAAGTGGGAAGTCTCGCGCGGCGACCAGCTTTTCCCGCACATCTATGGCGCGCTCGAGCTGGACGTGCTGTTGGCCTACGGGCCGCTGGCGCGCGACGGAGATGGGAGAGTAAAGCTGCCCGTCGCTGCCTGATCCGTCAGCCGACGATCTCTTCCGGCGTGAAGAAGTAAGCGATCTCGATCGCGGCATTCTCGTCGCTGTCCGAACCGTGGACCGAATTCGCCTCGATCGACTCCGCCAGTTCCTTGCGGATCGTGCCGGGCTCGGCATTGGCGGGGTTGGTCGCGCCCATGATGTCGCGGTTGCGCTGCATGGCACCCTCGCCCTCCAGCACCTGGACGACGACCGGACCCGAGATCATGAAGCCGACGAGATCGTTGAAGAAGGGCCGCTCGCGATGGACGGCGTAGAAACCCTCGGCCTGATCCTTGCTCATGTGGATGCGCTTGGAGGCGACGACGCGCAGGCCCGCTTCCTCGAGCATCTTGGTGACGGCGCCGGTCAGGTTGCGGCGCGTGGCATCGGGCTTGATGATCGAAAAGGTGCGGGTGATCGCCATCGGGCGCTGGCTCCGTTTTTGAATTCGGGTCTGTAGGAAGTTGCGGGCGCCTCTAGCGAGGGTAGGCGCGGGGTGCAACCCAATCCCCCCGGCACGGGGAGGATTGATTACTTCTCCAGCACGTCGGTCACGAAGCGATCGATCAGGCGGACACCATATCCCGTCGCGCCCTTGTCGTAGAGATGGCTCGGCTTGTTGGCCCAGACCATGCCCGCGATATCGAGGTGCGCCCATTTCACGCCGTCGTCGACGAAACGCTTGAGGAATTGCGCGGCGGTGATCGAGCCGCCTTCGCGCGGCCCGATGTTCTTCATGTCGGCGATCGGACTGTCGATCAATTTGTCGTAGGAATCACCGAGCGGGAAGGGCCAAAGCTTCTCGCCCACCGCCTTGCCGGCGGCGATCAACTGCTCGGACAGCACATCGTCGTTGGCGAAGATGCCGCCATATTCGAAGCCGAGCGCGACGATCATGTTGCCGGTCAGCGTCGCCAGATCGACGATCGTCTCCGGCTTGAAGCGCTGCTGCGCCCAGGTGATCGCGTCGCACAACACCAGCCGGCCTTCGGCATCGGTGTTGAGCACCTCGATCGTCTGGCCGCTCATGCTGGTGACGACGTCGCCGGGGCGCTGGGCGTTGCCGTCAGGCATATTCTCGACGAGGCCGCAGATGCCGACGACATGCGCCTTGGCCTTGCGCTGGGCGAGCGCGCGCATCGCACCCGCGACCGCGCCGGCGCCGCCCATATCCCACTTCATGTCGCCCATGCCGAGGCCGGGCTTCAGGCTGATGCCGCCGGTATCGAAAGTGACGCCCTTGCCGATGAAGACGGTCGGCGTGGCCACCGCGCCATCGGTGCCGTCCCAGCGCATGACGAGCAGCCTGGGTTCGCGCACCGACCCCTGCGCCACGCCGAGCAGCGATCCCATGCCGAGCTCGGTCATTTCCTTCAGGCCCAGCACTTCGATCTCGAGACCGAGCTCGGTGCCCGACAGGCAGCGTTCGACGAAGCTTTCGGGATAGAGGATGTTCGCCGGCTCGGTGACGAGCATCTTGGCGAAACCGGCCCCCTCCACCACCGCCTTGCGCGCGGTCCACGCTTGCTCGGCGGCGGACACCCCGTCGCCGACGACGATCGCCAGCGTTTCGAGGCTCGGCTTCTGCTTGGCGGGCAGCTTGGTGCGATAGATATCGTAGCGCCACGCGCGCAGCGCCGCCGCCTCGGCGATTTCCACGGCCAGTTTCACCCGATCGCCCGGCAGGCCGGAAAGGTCGACGACCGCGCGGGTCTCGCCCGAAGTCAGCAGCTTGCCGACGATCGCGCCGCCGGCCTTCTCGCCATCATCCTTGCCCAGACCGACGAGCAGCAACCTTTGCCCCTTGCCGCCCTCATCGACGAAAGTCTCGACGATCGCCCCCGCTTCGCCCGCGAAACGCGCGCCTTCGGCCGCCGCCTGCACCACGCCGGCGCTTTCCGCCAGCGATTGCGGCAGGCGGCCGGCGATATCCGCATCGGCGGGCACTGGCAGGATCAGCGTGTGGGCATCGGCGGGACGGTCGGAAACGAAGGAGAGGGTGGGCAAGTCGGGTGCCTTTCGTGTGTCGGGGCTTATCTAGGCGTCGCGCGCCCGCTTTCAAAGCCATGCGGCAAACCGTTGCGCCCGGCCGATTGCCGCCGCCCCCCGGCTGCGATAGGGCCGCCGCAATGAAGGGGACCGTCCGCTTGGGCGCGCGTACGCTCGCGCCGCTATCCGCACTCCCTCTCGTGCTCGGGATCACCGCGCTCCACGCCCAAGATTTCCAGACCCGCGCGGTGGCGCCCCCGGCCAGCATCGTGGGCCTGCCGCCGGTGGTGAACGACGATCAGGTGAGCTTCGCCGCCGACAATCTGGATTATGACGACAAGGGCGAGATCGTCACCGCCACCGGCGACGTTCGCATGGTCCGCGCCGGCAGACGGATGCGCGCCGACAAGATCGTCTGGAACCGCACCAACGGCAAGGTCACCGCCAGCGGCAACGTCGCGGTGATCAACCCCGGCGGCGACACGATGTATGGCGACAGCGCGATCCTCGATGAGGATATGAAGAACGGGATCGTCGAGAATATCCTGTTCGTGCTGAACGACGGCGGCCGGCTCGCGGCGCGGCATGCGCGGCGCAAGGACAATATCGCGGTGCTCGATCACGCCGCCTACACGCCGTGCCGGGTCGCCTCGGACTCGGGCTGCCCCAAGACGCCCTCGTGGAAGATCACCGCGCTGCGGATCATCCACAACGACAGGACCCACCGCATCTATTACAAGGATGCGCGCTTCCAGGTGTTCGGCGTACCGGTGCTGTGGCTGCCGACGATCTCGCACCCCGATGGTTCGAATGCGTCGAAGGGCGCGGGCGGTCTGCTGCTGCCGACGGTGCAGCTCAGCCACGCCAACGGGCTGGAATATGACCAGCCCTTCTATTGGCACATCGGCCCGAACCGCGATCTGACGCTGACCCCGCGCCTCTACACCAAGGTGCTGCCGGCGCTGCAGGGCCAGTATCGCCAGCTCGACGATCATGGCGCCTTCCAGGTCAACGGCATGGTGACCTACGGATCGCGCCTGCCCGCGGCGGTCGACACCGCCGGGCTCGACACCGATCGCGATTTTCGCGGTTATATCGATGCCAACGGCACCTATCAGTTCGGCCCGAACTGGACGCTCCACGGCCAGCTGCGGCTGGAGACCGACCGCACCTTCATGCAGCGCTACGACATCAATTTCGACGATCGCCTGCGTTCGACGCTGGAGGCCGACCGGATCGACGACAGGAGCCTGCTCACCATCCAGGGCTGGTTCGTCCAGACCGTACAGGTCGGCGAGAGCCAGGGGCAGGAAGCCTTCGCGCTGCCGCAGATCGATTACCGCCGCCGCATCGCCGATCCGTTGCTCGGCGGCATCTTCCAGGTCGAGGCGAACACGCTCGGCCTCACCCGCACCGCCGGCCAATCGACCCAGCGCGCTTTCGTGTCGGCTGAGTGGGATCTGCGTCGGATCACGACGCTCGGGCAGGAGGTCACCCTCACCGGCTATGCGCGCGGCGACCTCTATCACACCGATGACGTCACCGACACGGCGACCACGCTCTATCGCGGCATCCCCGGCTGGCAGGGGCGCGGCATCGCGGCGCTGGCGCTCGACGTCAAATGGCCGTTCATCGGCGAATTGTGGGGCGGCGCACAGACGATCACCCCGCGCGTCCAGTTCGTCGGGACGCCGCGCACCAAGAACATCACCATTCCCGACGAGGATTCGCGCGCGATCGATCTCGACGACAGCAACCTCTTCGCCCTCAACCGCTTCTCGGGCTACGATCGCTGGGACGATTCCAGCCGCGTCACCTACGGCGCCGAATGGAATTACGCGCGGCCCAAGGTCGAGTTCGATGGCGTGATCGGCCAGAGCTATCGTCTCGTTTCCGATCCGGTGATCTTCCCCAAGGGCACCGGCCTGACCCATCGCTTCTCGGACTATGTCGGCCGGCTCTCGATCAAATATGGCCCGTGGGTGGAGATCACCGAGCGCATTCGGCTGGACAAGGACAATTTGCACCTGCGCCGCAACGAGATCGATGCGACGATCGGCAGCAAGAAGACCTATCTGCTGCTCGGTTACCTGCTGCTCAACCGCAACATCGATCCCTCGATCGAGGATTTGCGGGACGAGCAGGAATTGCGCGTCGGGGCGCGCGTCCAGTTCGCGCGCTACTGGTCGCTGTACGGCGATGCGGTGATCGATCTGACGACCCAGCGCCAGGACCCGACCTCGCTCTCCGATGGCTTCCAGTCGGTGCGCAACCGCGTCGGCGTCGCTTACGAGGACGAGTGCATGACGATCGAGGCGACGTGGCGGCAGGATTTCAATCCGGTCGGCGATGCGCGGCGCGGCAGCACGTTCGCCTTGCGGCTGGCGCTCAAGAACCTGGGCCGCTAAGCAGCGGTTCAGCCCATCAAGGTAAATAGACCATCTTACCGACAATCGACATGGACAGGACAGGCGTGAAGGCACGAGTTTGGCGTATCGCCCGCAAGGCTGGCTGGGCAATCGGGGGGCTGAGCGTGGGCTTCGCGCTGTTCGCGACGACGGCGCAGGATGCGCCCGACACCGCCGAAAACCTCGATCTGCCGGCCAACGTCCAGATCCTGGAGCATAAGGATCCCTCGATCCGCCGCGCCACCGCGATCGTCGACGGCACGATCATCACCGATACCGATATCGATCAGCGCCTCGCGCTGGTGATCGCGGCCAACGGCGGCAAGGTCAGCGACGAGACCGAGCGCAAGCGCCTGCGTCTGCAGGTGTTGTCGAACATGATCGACGAGACGCTGGAGATCAAGGAAGCCGCCGCGAACAAGATTGTCGTCGACAAGAACGAGATCGACCAGACGTTCGCCCGCGTCGCGTCCAATTTCAAGCAGCCGCCCGCCCAGTTCGGCGCCTATCTGCGCGGCATCGGCGCATCCGAAGCGACGATGAAGCGCCAGATCGAGGGCGAACTCGCGTGGCGCCGCCTGCTCGGCCGCGAGGTCGAGCCGTTCGTCAACATCAGCGACGACGAAGTGCGCCAGGTGATGAAGCGCCTTGAGGATGCCAAGGGCGCCCCCGAATATCACGTCGGCGAAATCTATTTGTCGGCCACGCCCGCGACGCAGGATCAGGTGCAGGCCAATGCCAACCGGCTGGTCGAGCAGATCAAGCAGGGCGCCTCGTTCGTCGCCTATGCGCACGAATATTCCGAAGCGTCGACGCGTTCGGTCGGCGGCGACCTCGGCTGGGTGCGCGCCGAGCAATTGCCCGATCCGATCGCGGCGGTCGTTCAGCAGATGCCGCAGGGCCAGCTCAGCGAACCGATCCCGGTCGGCGGCGGCTATTCGATCATCGTGCTGATCGACAAGCGCCAGGTGCTGACCGCCGATCCGCGCGACGCGACGCTCGCGCTCAAGCAGATCACCATGCGTCTGCCGCCGGGCCTGACCCGCGAGACGACCGCGCCGAAGATCGATGCCTTTGCCGAGGCGCTGAAGGGCCTCAAAGGCTGCGGCGATGCCGAGGCGATGGCCGCGAAGGTCGGCGGCGAAGTCGTCTCCAACGATGGCGTGAAGATCCGCGATCTGCCGCCGCAGTTGCAGCAGGTGATGGTCGGCCTGCGCGTCGGCGAAGCCTCGCCGCCGTTCGGCTCGATGGCCGATGGCGTCCGCGCTTTGGTCGTCTGCGGCCGCGACGAGCCGCAGGCTGCCGACACCCCGAGCTTCGAGCAATTGCAGTCGCAGATGCAGGACGAGCGCGTGAACCTTCGCGCCCGCCGCTACCTGCGCGACCTGCGCCGCGATGCCGTTATCGAATATCGCTGAGCTGAGGCCGCCGCTGGCGGTCTCGCTCGGCGATCCGGCCGGGATCGGTCCGGAGATTCTCGCCAAGGCCTGGGAAGTGCGCGAGGCGGAGGGCCTGCCCCCCTTCTTCGCGATCGGCGATGCGCGCTCGATCGAAGCGGTGTGGGCTGGCCCGATCGCCCGGCTGGATGCGCCGCACGAAACCGTCTGCCGGTTCGACGAGGGCCTGCCGCTGTTCCCGATCGAGGATGCCGGCGCGATCATCCCCGGTGAACCCAACCCCGCCGGCGCCCGCTGCGCGCTCGATGCCTTGGAACTGGCCGTAGGGCTGGCAAGATCGGGCGCGGTGGCGGCGATCGTCACCGGACCGATCGCCAAAGGGCAGCTCTACGACATCGGCTTCACCCATCCGGGGCAGACCGAATTCATCGCCGAACGCTGCGGCGTGGCGCGCGGCAACGTCGCGATGATGCTCGCCGGGCCGACTTTGCGCACCGTGCCGATCACCATCCACCTGCCGCTGCGCGAGGTGGCCGAGGCGCTGTCGATCGACCTAATCGTCGCCCGCGCCCGCGTCGTCGAGCGCGGCCTGGTCCGCGATTTCGGCATCGAGCGGCCACGGCTCGCCATCGCGGGTTTCAACCCCCACGCCGGCGAGAATGGCGCCCTCGGCCGCGAGGAGATCGACCTGATCCTGCCCGCGATCGAGAAATTGCGCGAGGAGGGGATCGACGTGATCGGGCCGCTTGCCGCCGACACGATGTTCCACACCGCCGCCCGTGCCAACTACGATGCGGCGCTCTGCCTCTACCACGATCAGGCGCTGATCCCGATCAAGACCCTGCATTTCGACGAGGGCGTGAACCTCACCCTCGGCCTGCCGATCATCCGCACCGCGCCCGATCACGGCACCGCCTTCGACATCGCCGGCAAGGGGCTGGCCCACCCCGGCGCGATGATCGCCGCGCTCCGCCTCGCTGCCGACTGTGCGGAGCATCGCGCCCGGGCATCGTGACCGAATTCCTGAAGCCGCTGCCCCCACTGCGCGCGGTCATCGCAGCGCACGGCCTTTCCGCCGAAAAATCGCTCGGGCAGAATTTCCTGCTCGACGGCCAGTTGCTCGATCGCATCGCCCGTGTGCCGGGGCCGCTCGAAGGCGCGACGGTGTATGAGGT
>CAXTMT010000105.1:0-9032 GCA_964245355.1 uncultured Sphingomonadaceae bacterium | reverse complement strand
GGCCCGGTCCGCCGGCCGCGAGCGTGGCCTAACCCCTCCCGCCGCCGCGGGCGCCGGTTGTGGCGGGTAATGCGAACGCGGCGCCCGCGCCCGGCGAAACTCTCGTCGAGATGCGCGAGGAAGATCGCGGTCAGGTCACCCACTTCCTTCGCGGTGAGGAAGTAATGCTGCATGAACCGCTCGACCGCCGCCTTGCCCGGCCGCTCGGCATAACGCATCCGCACCGCGATCTCTGACTGGACATCGAAGGTCAGCCGATCCTCGGCGCGGCGCGACAATATGTGGAGGTGACAGCGCACCGCCCACAGGAAATTCTCGGCACGACGGAAGCGGCGCAATTCCTGCGCGGTGAACAGCCCTTTCTCGACGAGTTCGGCGACCGAGCGCACCTGATAGGCATATTTGCCGATCCAGAAGAGCGCGTGGAGATCGCGCAGCCCGCCCTTGCCCTCCTTGAGGTTGGGTTCGACGACATAGCGGCTGTCGCCCATCCGCTCGTGCCGGGCGGTGCGCTCGACGAGCTTTTCGGCGACGAAGGCGCGCGCGGTGCCGTTCATCACCTCGCGCTCGAAGCGCAGCGCGGCTTCGTCGTAGAGCGCCTGATCGCCCCACACGTAGCGCGCCTCCAGCAATGCGGTGCGGATGGTGAGATCGCTCTTCGCCATATGAACCATGTCGTTGAGCGAGCGGCTCGAATGGCCGATCTTCAGCCCCAGATCCCAGAGCGTGTAGAGCATGCTCTCGATCACCTGCTCGCCCCAGGCGGTCTGCTTCCATGGGGTGAGGAAGGCGATGTCGACATCCGAATGAAGCGCCATCTCGCCGCGCCCGTAGCCGCCGACCGCGGCCAGCGCGATCCGTTCGGCCGCGCTGGGATTGTGCTTGGGGTAAAGCCGCTCGACCGTGAAATCGAAGATCAGCCGCACCAGTTGATCGGTGAGGAAGGCGTAGGAGGCGGCGATCTCGACGCCGGCGCTGGGGTGTTCGGCGAGGCGGCGGGCGATCTCCTCCCGGCCGTCGTGCAGGGCCTTGCGCAGGACGGGTGTGGCGGCGGCGCGCAGTTCGGATGCGGTATCGCCCTGCAGCGTGGCCAGCGCATCGGCGACGAGGCGACGATCCACGATCGCGCGGCGCTGGGGCAGGCTGTCGAAGCGGGTGGACATGGGGGTCAGTTAGGATGTGCGCGCGCTTGCGTCATCCCCCGACCGCACTTCGACGCATGCGGATCGGATCATTGCAACTCGAACGTCACGTTCAGCGTGATCGCCAGCGTCTCCTCGCCCGGCTCGATCGGGGTCGAGGCGCGCTTGGCGGTTACGAAGACCATCGGTCGCGGCGCGTTGTCCGATCCGCCACTCTCCGCAATCGCCACGATCTTGCCGACGTGCAGGCCTGCCGCCTTGGCGTAAAGCTCGGCACGGGCGCGGGCCTTGGTGAGCGCATCGACGCGCGCCTCGTCCAGCGCGGCTTCGGGATGATCCACGGCGAGGTTCGGCCCGTTGATCTCGTTCGTGCCGGCGGCGACCAGCGCATCCAGCACCGCGCCCGTTCGGGCGAGATCGCGCAGCTTCACCGCGACGCCGTTCGTCGCCTGATAGCCGCTGAGCGCGGGCGGCTGGCCGTCGGTGTAGCGATATTGCGGGTTGAGCCGGATCGATTGGGTGCGGATGTCGCGCTCGTCGATCCCGGCGTGGCGGAGCGCGGCGATGGTCGCGGTCATCCGCGCGGCATTGTCCGACATCGCTTTCACCGCATTGCCCGCCTGCGTGACGACGCCCGCCGAAACCGTCGCGATATCGGGGGTACGATGCGATTCACCCGTGGTGCTGATATCGAGCCGGGTGCCGACGATGCGGGCTTCGTTGGGACTGTCGGCGTACGCTGCGGCGATCGGCGCGAGCAACAGGGCAAGGGGCAACAGCGTCTTCATGGGCATCCTCCGTTGTCGCTCTCTTGCCCGCGCGAGGCTGGCGGCCGGCTGAACGGCGATCAGGCGGCCATGATCTCGCGCAATTTCGCTTCCAGATCGGCGACCGAGAAAGGCTTGGGCAGCACCGGCGCGTCGAGCGGCACCTGCGCCCCGCCATCCTCCTCGTCGCGGGCGTAGCCGGTCGTGTAGAGAATGCGGATATGGGGCCGCAGCGCGCGGGCGCGGGCGGCGAGATCGGGTCCGGTCATGCCCGGCATGACGACATCGGTGAGCAGCAGCGCGAAGGGATCGTCGCCGCGGAGCACATCCAGCGCTTCGAAGCCGTTCGACGCGGTCCGCGCGATGCAGCCCAGTTCGGCGAGCGCGTCGCTGCTGAAGCGGCGGACGCGATCGTCGTCTTCGGCGAGCAACACGCGCAGCCCCACCGCGAGCCCGTCGTTGGCGGCGCCCATCATAGGCTCGCCCGACGGGACCACCCGTCCCTCGCGGCAACGCGGCAGCAGCAATCGCACACAGGTGCCGACGCCCGCCGTCGATTCGATCGTGACATGGCCGCCCGACTGGCGGACGAAGCCGAACACCTGGCTGAGGCCAAGACCGGTGCCCCGCCCGACCGGCTTGGTGGTGAAGAAGGGATCGAAGGCGCGGGCGAGCGTCTCCTCGCTCATGCCCTGTCCGGTATCGATGACGGTGATTTCGACATAATCGCCGGGGGCGAGATCGCCGAACGCGGCGGCCTCGTCGCGGGTAATGCGCAGATTGGCGGTACGCAGGCTCAGTTTGCCGCCATGCTCCATCGCGTCGCGCGCGTTGACGCCGAGGTTCAGCAGCGCGTTTTCGAGCTGTACGCGATCGGCGAAGCCCGGCCACGCATCCGCGTCGAGCTGGAGATCGATGACGATCGCTTCGCCCAGCGTCCGGCGCATCAGTTCGACGAGATCGGTGAGAAAGGGATTGGTTTCGATCCGCGCGGGCGCCAGCGCCTGCCGTCGCGAGAAGGCCAAAAGGCGGCTGACCAGAGTGGTCGCGCGCGCGGCGCCTTCCAGTGCATCGGCCAAGTGGCGTCCGGCGCGCTCAGGCTGGTCGAGCCGCCGTCGCGCGAGGTCCAGACTGCCGACGATGACCGCCAGCATATTGTTGAAATCATGAGCGATCCCGCCGGTTAGCTGGCCGATCGACTCGATTTTCTGAACCTGACGAAGCTGCGCCTCGGCCTCCTGCCGTGCCACGCTCTCGACCGCTGCCGCGGCTTCCGAAGCACGGGCGGCGCGGATCGCTTCGCGCAAGGCTACGAGGCGCTGGCCGGCATCCCGGATGGTCAGATAGGCGACGACGACGACCAGCATGACCGACCCCGCAAGCGCGATCGACAGCCAGGAGATCAACCGCTGCTCATGCTGTTCGCGGGCGATCAGCAGGCGCTGCTCCTCGGCGGAAATGGCATCGATGCGGCGGACGAGTTCGGCGACCAGCCAGCGGTTGCGCTCGCGCTCGGCGCCTTGCGACAGCCCGCTGCCGCCATGCGCTTTGTCTGTCATATGGCGACGGATCGAGGCGAAGCGTTCGCGCAGCAGCGGCTGCAAGGCGATGATCGCAGCGCGCTGGGTCGGCTGGGCGACGAGTTCGCGGCGCAGCGCGGCATAACCTCGGGCGATCGCCACGCCGGCTTGCGTTTCCTCGTCGGCCTGCGCGCGTCTCCCGGTCAGCAGATAGCCGCGATAGCCGGCGTTCTGCGTAGCGATCTGCCGGCCCAGTTCGGAAAGCTGCACCCTTATCTCGGTCGCGTGATTGCTGGCTTCATCCTCGGCCGCCATCCGATTGCTGATCAGGAAGGCGCCGATCGCCGCGATCAGGACGATCGCAAGCCCCGCCAGCGGCATCGGGGGAGCGCGTCGGGGCAGCAACGTCGCCATCCCGCTCCTTTTGAGTCACCAGCGCGCGTCGCGCAAGAGATTAACCTGCGTTAGAGACGATTTCGGCCCAGGCCGCCTCGTCGATCACGCGGATTTCGAGTTTGGCAGCGTCCTTGAGCTTCGATCCGGCGCCCGGCCCGGCGACGACGAGATCGGTTTTCGCGGAAACCGAGCCCGAGGCCTTGGCCCCCAGCCGCTCGGCCTGCGCCTTGGCTTCGTCGCGGCTCATCGTCTCCAGCTTGCCGGTGAAGACGATGGTCATGCCGGCGACTTCGGAGGCGACGGTTTCGAACGCATAATCCTGCGGGCGGCAGCCGGCGGCGAGCAGATCGTCGAGAGCTTCGCGGTTGTGCGGCTCGGCGAAGAAATCGACCAAGGCGAGCGCCACTTCAGGCCCGACCTGCGCGGTATCGACGATCGCGGCCAGTTCCTTGGCGGTGCGCACGGCGAACTTTTCATCGCTCTCGCCCACCGCCTGCACCATTGCGTCGCGGGTCTCGACGGCCTGGCCCAACATCGCCTCGATCGCCTCGAGGCTCCCCCAGCGCTTGGCGAGGTCGCGCGCGGTCACCTCGCCGACGTGGCGGATGCCGAGTGCGAAGAGGAAGCGGTCGAGCGAAGGCGCGCGTTTCGCGTCGATCGCCTCGATCAGCTTCGTCGCCCAGACCTTGCCGTCTTTTTTGCGCGGCAGCAGGTTGTCCATCGTCAAGCGGAAGATGTCGGCGGGCGACTTGAGCAGGCCGTCGGCGAAGAAATCCTCGATCTGCTTGAACCCCAGGCCTTCGATATCGAGCGCGTGGCGCGAGACGAAATGACGCAGGCGCTCGACACGCTGGGCGGGGCAGATCAGCCCGCCGGTGCAGCGATAGACGACCTCGCCGGGCTCGCGATCCGCCGCCGATCCGCATTCGGGGCAGGTGATCGGAAAGACATAGGCTTCATGGTTCGCATCGGGTGTGAGATTCTCCAGCACCTGGGGGATTACGTCACCGGCGCGCTGGATCGCCACCCGATCGCCGACGCGCACACCCAGCCGCGCGATTTCGTCGGCATTGTGGAGCGTCGCGTTGGTGACGACGACGCCGCCGACCGTCACCGGCTCCAGCCGCGCGACCGGGGTCAGCGCGCCGGTGCGGCCGACCTGGATGTCGATCGCGGTGAGCGTCGTCTCGGCGCGTTCGGCGGGGAATTTGTGGGCGAGGCCCCATCGCGGCGCACGGCTGACCTGGCCCAACCGCTCCTGCCATTCGAGCCGATCGACCTTGTAGACCACGCCATCGATATCGAACGGCAGATCGGCGCGCCGGCGCTGGATCGCGGCGTAATGGGCGAGTGCGTCGTCGATCGTCTCGCAGCGCTTGAGGTCCTTCGAGACCGGCACCCCCCACGCGGCGATCGCCTGCATGACCCCATATTGGGTGTCGGCCGGCGGCGCGGTGACCTCGCCCCAGCCATGGGCGAGAAAGCGCAGCGGTCGCGCGGCGGTGACGGCGGGGTCCTTCTGCCGCAGCGATCCGGCGGCGGCGTTGCGCGGGTTGGCGAACTGACGCGCCCTGGCGGGATCGTCGGCCGCTTCCAGCAGGCCCCGGTTGAGCGTGGCGAAATCGGCGTGGGCCATATAGACCTCGCCCCTGATCTCGAAAACCGGCGGCGCATCGCCGTGCAGTTCGGCAGGGATGTCGGCGATGGTGCGGACGTTGGCGGTGACGTCTTCTCCGGTCGTGCCGTCGCCACGGGTGAGCGCTTGAATGAGGCGGCCCTTTTCATAGCGGAGCGAGCAGGAGAGGCCGTCGATCTTAGGCTCGGCGGTCAGCGCGACGGGCGCGTCGTCGGCGAGACGCAGAAAGCGGCGGACGCGGGCGACGAACTCGGCCACCTCCTCGTCGGAGAAGGCATTGTCGAGGCTCAGCATCGGCTTGGCGTGCCGGACCTTGGCGAGATGCGCGGCGGGCGCGGCGCCGACCTGGCGCGAGGGACTGTCGGCGCGGATCAGGTTCGGAAATGCGGCTTCGAGCGCGGCATTCTCGCGCATCAGCGCATCGTAAGCGGCATCCGAAATTTCGGGCGCGTCGTCGGTGTGGTAGGCGCGATTGTGGTGCGCGATTTCGGCCGCGAGCGCTTCGAGGCGCTCGGCGGCTTCCGGTTCGGTGCGGTCGGCGGGGTTGGTGGGCATGGGCGCGGACTAACCGATTACAACACGCTCGTCATGCCCGTGAAGATCGGTTTCCAGGCCATCAAACACTCTTGACATCAAGAACAAAATACGTACATATCGATAGTCGCGGCCTTGATCTCGCTTGTCGATGTGAATTCCGCGCGCTCTTTCTCATTGCCGAATATCGCAAGCCGATGGCGCCAAAAGGCGAAAGCCACGAAAGCCACAAAAGCCACTCGGGACAGCGAAGGCCACGAAAGCCATGACTTTCGGGCTGGATGTTGCCCGTTTCGTCATGCCGGAAGAGGCTGGCAGTGTGTGCGGCCCGCGTGGCGATCGGGTTACGACCCCACCTGCGCTGGGCGACGGCTCAGGATCGGTTCGCCCGTGCCCGCTCGAACAGCCAGACGCGGATCGCGCTGCCGAGATTGGCAGGGGGGTCGGTCGCCACCCGCTCGGCATCGATCCGCGCGACCAAAGCGCTGATCGGCAGGCCCGATTCCTCCGCGGCTTCCCGGAGCGCATCCCAGAACACCGGCTCCAGGCTGACCGAGGTCGAATGGCCGGCGATCATCACCGATCGCTTGATGGGTCCGCCGGCCACGTGAGCATCAATACATGTGCTGGCCGCCGTTGATCGACAGCGTCGATCCCGTCACGAAGCCGGCATTCTCCGAGCAGAGGAAAGCGACGCCGCGCGCGATCTCATGGGCCTGGCCAAGCCGGCCGACGGGGATTCGCGCCTCGATCTTTTCCAGCACGTCCTTGGGCACGGCGGCGACCATGTCGGTATCGATATAGCCGGGCGCGATGGCGTTGACGGTGACGCCGAACTTCGCGCCCTCCTGCGCCAGCGCCTTGGTGAAGCCGTGGATGCCGGATTTGGCGGCGGCGTAATTGACCTGGCCATACTGGCCGGCCTGGCCGTTGATCGATCCGATATTGACGATCCGCCCCCATTTGCGCTCGCGCATCCCGGGGAAGGTGACCTTGGCCATGTTGAAGCAACCGCCCAGATTGGTGTCGATCACCGCTTTCCAATCGGCGTAGCTCATCTTGAGCAGGGTGCCGTCGCGCGTGATGCCGGCGTTGTTGACGACGATATCGACCTCGCCCAATTCGGCTGCGACCAGCGCGCACCCCGCAGCGCACGTTTCGGGATCGGAGACGTCCCAGCGATAGGATTTGATGCCGGTGCGCTTGGTGAATTCGGCGGCGCGCTCCTCGTTGCCCGCATAGTTGGCGGCGACGGTCATGCCCTCGTCGCGCAGCATCACGCTGATCGCTTCGCCGATACCCCGGCTTCCGCCGGTCACGATTGCCACACGCCCCATGCTCACTCTCCCGTTTCCGACCTTTGCGGCCATCCTACCGTCAGTCGATCGCGTTAAGCCACCCGGAAAGTTCGCGCCTGACCATAAGTTCCAGAAGATCGACGCTGCCGGAAGAGGCATTGAGGCAGGGCAGGCAAGCGAAGTCGGTGCCGCCCGCCGCGAGGAAAGTATCGCGGCCCCGGATTGCCAATTCCTCCAGCGTCTCGACGCAATCGGCCGAGAAGCCCGGCGCGACGATGGCGAGTCTGCGGACGCCTTCGCCGGCAAGGCGGGCGAGGGTGATGTCGGTCGCGGGCTCGAGCCACTTCGCCTTGCCGAAGCGCGACTGGAAGGCGGTGACGAGCGGGCGGCCGAGCTTTTCCTCCAACAGCCGTGCCGTCTTGCGGCAGTGGCAATGGTAGGGATCGCCGAGTTCCAGTGTGCGCGTCGGCATTCCGTGGAAGCTGGCGACGATCGCTTGCGGTTCGAACGGCAGCGCGGCGAGGCTTTCGCACATGCCGGCGGCGAGCGCGTCAATATATGCCGGGTCATCGTAATAAGGCGGCAGGGTGCGTAGCGCCGGTTGCCAGCGCATCGCGGCGAGCGCCTCGAAAGTCGCGTCGTTGGCGGTGGCGGTCGTCGCCGCGCAATATTGCGGGTAGAGCGGCGCGACGAGGATGCGCTCGCAGCCCGCCGCCTTCAACGCGGCGATGCGATCGGCGATGGCGGGCCGGCCGTAGCGCATCGCATGATCGACGATCACGCCGTCGCCCGTCAGCCGCCCGGCCAGCCCCTTGGTCTGCGCGCGGGTGATCGCGGCGAGGGGAGAGCCTTCCTCGGTCCACACCTGGGCGTAGGCGTGCGCCGATTTCTTCGGGCGGGTGGTGAGGATCACGCCGCGCAGGATCGGCTGCCAGACGATCGGCGGGATCTCGACGACACGTCGATCGGACAGGAATTGCTTGAGGTAGCGCCGGACCGCGCTCGGCTCGGCGGCATCGGGCGTACCGAGGTTGATCAGCAACACGCCGATCTTCGGGGCGGGGATGGGAGGATGGTCGGCGGGTTTCATGCGAAGGGCAACGTGCGAAAGCGCTTGCCGGTCGCGGCGGCGAGCGCATTGGCGATGGCGGGGGCGACGGGGGGTACGCCGAGTTCGGCAAGACCGCCCGGCGTCTCCTTGCTGGCGATGAATTCGATCGCGATCTCGGGCGTGTCGGCCAGCGTGGGCAGGCGCAGATCGGCGATGGTGCGCTCCTCGACGATGCCCTTCTCATAATGGACAGCATCGCCGAACGCCGAGGCCATGCCCCAGATCAACGCGCTTTCGACCTGCTGGCGGGCGATGTCCGGGTTGATCAGCCGCCCGCAATCGACGACCGCGATGAGCCGCGTGACCTTGGCATTGCCCTTGTCGACCATGACCTCGGCCAGTACCGCCGCATGGCTGCCGAACGCCGAGTGGCAGGCGAGGCCCTGACCTTTCTTCTCACCCTTGCCGCTATTCGCCCAGCCCCCCGCCGCCGCGACGCGGGCGAGGCATCGGGCGAGGCGCGGGTTGTTGCCGAGCTGGTCGATGCGGAAAGCGAGCGGATCGGCGCCGGCCTCCACCGCGAGTTCGTCGACGAAGTTTTCGGTGAAGAAGGCGTTGGCGGCCTGCGGACCCGAGCGCCACAGGCCGGTATCGAGCACCTTGCCCTTGTTGGCGGGGTCACGCCGGA